>JAVHOU010000102.1:0-16896 GCA_036170275.1 Ignavibacteriaceae bacterium | reverse complement strand
TACTTTCGATTGATGAAATTATCGAATAATTGCCGGCAGTAAAAATTAATGTAAACCCAAATAGAGATGGAATGCTTATAAAGATTGCTCCATATAATAATACTTTAGCGATTAGTTTTTTCTTTTTGATTTCTGCTTTGGAAATAAACTTTATTAAAAGAATTATAGAAATTAAAATTGGTAAATAGTAAAATGCACCAAATAAATCTCCTAATGGATAATGATAACTTGCATAAAGTATGGTGCACTTTGCAACAACAAATTTTGGAATAACAAATAAGTAGTAAACAGAAAATGCAATTGCAGGAATAAAAATTAAAATAATTTTTGCATTTAGATTTTGATTTCGTGTGACCATAAAAGCAAGCAATAAATTTAATGGTGGGAGAAAACTAATAATCACAAATGCAAGAAATGGATAGAATGAGTCTTGCAATTCTACCTGACACATTAAAAATTCCAAAGATTGATAAGCAGCCAACAAAGCAACCATTAGCATTGCGATAATGTTGATTCTATTTTTCTCAATAAAGACAAGCAAGTTGAAGAGAAGCAAAAACTCGATGCATGCAAGAAGTAATGATATTATCCCGTTCCAATTAGCCAAAACTCATTCCTGATTTTTGAAGCCAAAAATAATAATTTATCTTGGTAATAATGCTATAATTTCTACCCTAAAATAAGCTCATTCTTAATTCTTAATATTCTTTTGTTCAGGTAAGTTCATTTCAACAATTTAAAAGGACATTCAGTTGAAAAATAAATTTTTGATTCTCTTTGTTTTTGTTGTGCTTTTCTTCCCTGGTTTACTAAATACAGTTCTTGCTCAGAATGAACCCGTTTTGTATTTCTGTGAAAAATACGATTCGAAAAATGGTGAGGTTGGTGTTAGCGATAGATTTACAACCGGCTATTTAACTGTTATGGTTAAGTCTGATCATGCTCTTGATCTTAAAGATGTTCATATTCAATTTGATAAATTAAATGACCGCAGCAAGAAGTTTGAGTTCTACAAAAAATTTGCTTACTCAATAGATCCAGATATGAGTTATGTCTTTTTTGCTAAGAATTCAGATAGCGATTTGAAGTTTGAAGAACCTGGATTTTATAGAGTGTTTTTATTGGATGATAATGACAAAACATTAGCCAGCGCATTGATCGAAATTATTTCTAAATAGTTTTTTATTGCTTATAAAAACTAAAACGGCAGCTAATAGACTGCCGTTTTTACTTTAACGACTTGTGAGTTTATTTCCCTGGTCCAATCATTCTTTCTGGACGAACAAATTCGTCAAACTGTTCCGCAGTTAGAAGCCCGAGTTCAACCGCAGCTTGTTTCAATGTTTTCTTTCCTTTAAGTGCCGCCTTCGCAACTTTTGCCGCATTATCATAACCGATATGCGGATTAAGTGCAGTAACTAACATCAGTGAATTGACTAAATGATTTTTTATATTTTCAGTGTTTGCTTCAATACCAACCACACAATTATCACTAAAACTTACACAAGCGTCGCTCAATAACTTAATTGATTGGAGTACATTAAAAATAATTACAGGTTTGAAAACGTTGAGTTCGAAATTTCCCATTGCCCCACCGAAATTTACAGTAACATCATTACCCATAACCTGTGCACATACCATCGTCATCGCTTCAGCTTGTGTTGGATTTACTTTTCCCGGCATGATAGAACTGCCCGGTTCGTTCTCAGGTAAATTTAATTCCCCTAAGCCGCAGCGTGGACCTGAACCAAGCCAGCGAATATCATTTGCAATTTTCATCAATGATGAAGCAAGAGTTTTTAACACACCACTAAATTCTACCAGTGAACAGTGTGTTGCTAATCCTTCAAATTTATTTCTTCCGGTAATAAAAGGTTTGCCAGTAAGTTCTGCAATTTTTTTTGCGGATTTAACTGCAAACTGCGGATGCGTGTTTAAGCCCGTGCCCACTGCCGTTCCGCCTAGTGCAAGTTCGAATAATCTTGGAAGTCCGCATTGAATTCTTTCCAAACTATTAGTAAGCATTTGAACATAACCGCTAAACTCTTGCCCAAGAGTAAGCGGAGTAGCGTCCATTAAATGGGTTCTCCCGATTTTGATGATGTCTTTAAATTCATCCATTTTCACTGCGAAAGTATCACGGAGTTTTGTAATACTGGGAATTAGATGCAGGTAAATTTCTTCCACAGTGGCTATGTTCATTGCCGTTGGAAATGTATCATTTGATGATTGGGCTTTATTAACATCATCATTTGGATGGATTGGTTTTTTGCTTCCCATTACTCCGCCTGCAAGTTCGATAGCTCGGTTGGAAATAACTTCATTCACATTCATATTAGTTTGCGTACCGCTTCCGGTCTGCCAAACTACAAGAGGAAAGTGATCGTTAAGTTTTCCTTCAATTACTTCATCGGCTGCTTTAACGATAAGATCTGCTTTTTCCGCGGAAAGTAATCCTAAATCTTTGTTTACAAGAGCGGCGGCTTTTTTTAAGATGCCGAATGCACGAATCAATTCTATCGGCATACGTTCTCCACCTATCTTAAAATTCATTACTGATCTTGCGGTTTGTGCACCGTAGTATTTATCAGCAGGCACTTTGATTTCGCCCATGCTGTCACTTTCAATTCTGTAATCCATTTTTTACTCCTAGAATTTTTAATAAAAAATTTTTGTTATCTATTAATGTTAAAATACTACAATTTTATATGAGATAAACTTTTCAGAACTAAAAACTAAATCCGAATTTTATTAAAGGATCAATATCTTTTCTTGTTTTTGGAAATCTAGAATTGAACCCCAAATTAAAATTTGCATTGACCTAAATGTTAGTACTCAGCTAAGAATGAACGAATCGTTAATAGAGAAAAAATAACTGAGAATATCTAAAATTGCTTACTAAATTGTAAATTTTGTTCAAAGATGGTACAGCAAAGAAAGATATGATTGATAATGATAAACAAAATCAAAACTTCGCTTCTATTTTTCGTAAGAAACTACATGGAATACTATTTGATAAGGATATGAATATTCCTTTAAAAAAGATATTTAAAAAACCTTAAAACTTTGAAATAGATTTATCTGAATAAGCAATGAAGAGAATTCTATTTGTATAGACTTTGATAAAAAGATTACTACTTTTGCTGTAGAGTTTTTTATAAAATTTTTAAAAGGAATTGTTATAGAATATTGATACAATTATATAATTAATTTCAGAGTAAAAATGAATATCCCACTTCTTGACCGCAGCAATTATCTAAAAGGTTTATTTATCACTGCAAAACTTGATAAAGAACTAACGGATAAAGAAAAAGATATTTTAAAAAAAATTTCAGATAAATTAGGTTTCGCTTCAGATTTTTTTCAAGAAACCACTAAAAGCCTTCTAATCAACAAATATATAATTGAAGAACCAATAATTTTTTCTAGCCGGGAAATTGCGATCTCATTTATAAAAGATGCTGTAAAATTAGCCTGTATAAATGATCTTATAACTGAAGCGGAAATTAATTGGCTGAAAAATATAGCCGATGTTAATAAAATTAATAATGGTTTTGTGGAAAAAGAATTTAATAATTTCAAAGATACACCCCATCCGATAGTTGGCAGTGATTTTGCGCTTTATTCAATAATTTAATTTATTGAATTATCCCGGTAAATACTTTCTGTTTTTTTTGTCCTTTACCTCTCTTATTTCTAATTTTCATTAGAAAGTTTAATAAAATTATTCTTATCCAAAATATTTTTACTTTTCTAAAAGGATCTTACCATGAAAACAATGAAAGCCCTTGTAAAAAAATATGCTAAACCTGGAATATGGATGGATGAAGTTCCGGTTCCAGAATATGGACCAAATGATGTATTAATTAAAATCCACAAAACTGCAATTTGCGGAACTGACATCCACATTTACAATTGGGATGATTGGGCTCAAAAAACAATCCCAGTTCCTATGCACGTGGGACACGAATACGTAGGAACGATTGATGCTTTTGGCTCAAACGTTCATGATGTAAGAATTGGAGATTTAGTTAGTGGTGAAGGACATATCGTTTGCGGTACTTGCAGAAACTGTCGCGCGGGTCGTGGTCATCTTTGCCCAAACACAAAAGGAGTCGGAGTAAATCGTCCAGGCGCTTTTGCAGAATATCTTGTAATCCCTGTTCAAAACATTTGGCATTGCGATTCTAAAATTTCTACTGATATTCTTTCTATATTTGATCCTTTTGGAAATGCAGTTCACACAGCTTTAAGTTATGATTTACTTGGCGAAGATGTTTTAATTACTGGTGCAGGACCAATCGGAATTATGGCTGCCTCAGTTGCAATTCATGCAGGTGCTCGCAACACTGTAATTACAGATATGAATCCGTACCGACTTGAACTTGCAAGAAAATTTGGAGTTACCCGTACGGTTGATGTTACTAAGGAAAAACTGCCAGATGTTGTTAAAGAGCTTGGGATGAAAGAAGGATTTGATGTCGGATTAGAAATGTCAGGAAGTATAAAAGCATTTAACGATATGATTGAAGTTATGTTCCATGGCGGCAGCATTGCTCTGCTTGGTCTTCTTCCTTCAAATGGGGCAGTTGATTGGACAAAAATTATTTTTAATGGATTAAATATTCGCGGCATCTATGGAAGAAAAATGTTTGAAACTTGGTACAAGATGCAGGCAATGGTACAGAGCGGATTAGACATTACTCCGATTATCACTCATAGATTTAAGATAGAAGATTATCTTGAAGGATTTGAAATAATGAAATCCGGGAATTCTGGAAAAGTAATTCTAAACTGGATGGAATAAATAAAAGGAAATCAATAATGAACTCTACAACTAAACAACACTACACAGAAATATTAAATGGTATTGAAAAAGAAGGCCTTTATAAAAAGGAAAGAATAATTACTACTCCGCAAAGCGCGCATATAGCTGTTACATCGGGACAGCAAGTTTTAAATATGTGTGCAAATAATTATTTGGGATTGGCAGATAATCCAGAAATAATTAAAGCTGCAAAAGATAGTTTGGATAAATGGGGATTTGGAATGTCTTCAGTGAGATTTATTTGCGGAACTCAGAAAATACATAAAGAACTTGAGAAGAAAATCTCAGAGTTTCTTGGAATGGAAGACACTATTCTTTACACTTCCTGTTTCGATGCAAACGGCGGATTGTTTGAAACTTTACTCGCTGAAGATGATGCAATTGTAAGTGATGAACTAAATCACGCAAGCATTATAGATGGAATAAGATTGTGTAAAGCTCAGCGTTATCGTTACAAAAATTGTGATATGAATGATCTTGAAGAAAAACTTAAAGAAGCAAAATCTAACAATGCAAAAAATATTTTAGTTGCCACCGATGGAGTATTTTCAATGGATGGATTTATCGCACCATTAAAAAATATTTGTGACATTGCAGAAAAATATGGCGCTATGGTTATGGTTGATGACAGCCACGCTGTTGGATTTATGGGAAAAAATGGAAAAGGTACTCACGAACACAATGGAGTTATGGGACGAGTTGATATTATTACTGGCACACTTGGCAAAGCTCTTGGTGGTGCAAGCGGCGGTTATACATCTGCGAGAAAAGAAATTGTTGATTTACTTCGCCAGCGTTCCCGTCCTTATTTATTTTCAAACACAGTTGCTCCAAATATTGTTGCGGCTTCAATAAAAGTTTTAGAAATGCTTTCTTTAACTACTCACGTACGAGATAAGCTTGAAGAAAACACAAAGTACTTTAGAGAAAAAATTAAAGCTGCCGGATTTAATATTAAAGAAGGTATTCATCCAATTGTACCAATTATGCTGGGTGATGCTGTGCTTGCACAAACAATGGCAGCAAAAATGTTAGAGAAAGGTGTTTATGTTGTGGGATTCTTCTTCCCTGTTGTTCCCAAAGGAACAGCACGAATTAGAGTTCAAATTTCCGCAGCACACTCAAAAGAGGATTTAGATTTTGCAGTTCAAAAATTTTCAGAAGTAAAAAAAGAAATGGGAATTTAATTTTATGAAAGGAGTTATCGTGATCAATTTAAAATCTTTGTTGTTGTTTCTTGTGATATCAGTTCTAATTACTAATTGTTCGAGTAAAAAGGAATATTATACACCTGAATCTTTAATAAAAGCGAATGCAGAATATATGAATAAAGAAGATTTTGATGGTACAATGTCAACTATTCATCCCCAAAGTCCGTCTTATGCTACAACTGAATCTTTGGTAAAAAAAATCTTCGAGCGTTATGATTTGAATTATAAAATTGAAAGTATAAAAGTTCTTGAAGAGAATGATAAAGAAGCTAAAGTTCAGTTTACTCAGGTTACAACAAAACTTAAGGGACCCGAATTTAAAAGCAATAGAGCAACCGGAATTCATACACTGAAAATGGATGGTGATTCCTGGAGGATTTATTCTACGGAAATGACAAACATAGAATTTCTTGATAAAGATGAGTCACATAATTGAAATAGTAAAAGGCGATATAACAAAATTAAAAGTTGATGCTATTGTAAATGCCGCCAACAATTCACTGCTTGGCGGCGGTGGCGTTGATGGCGCTATTCATCGTGCTGCGGGACCAGAATTGCTAGAGTTCAATCGTAAACTTGGTGGATGTGAAACTGGTTAAGCGAAAATTAGTCCAGGATTTAATCTGCCTGCAAAATATATTATTCACACTGTCGGTCCTGTTTGGAATGGAGGAAATCATGATGAAGACAAGTTGCTTGCAAATTGTTATCGCAACTCACTTAAGCTTTCGGTTAAAAATAAAATAAAAACAATTGAGTTTCCTGCAATCTCAACCGGAGTTTATGGTTTCCCTCTTGAAAGAGCAACAAAGATTGCCGTAAAAGAAGTAAACGATTTTTTAGAAAAAAATCATTCCATAGAAAAAGTAATCTTTGTTTGCTTTGATGAAAGAACTGAAAACATTTATCACAAAAATATATTTTGATTTTACTCAATCCATTGAGTAATTTTGATCAACCAATTGAGTATTTTATCATTCCATCAATAAAAAAAATAGTTCTAATGCTTTGCTGGTTGGATATTTTCTGCACCATCTAACTTACCCGTCAACATTTCTGGCTTGTGAATTAATATCGGTAAGCATTTTGAACAAATGTATGCCGGCTTTCCTGCATAAACAAGGTTTATTAAAGGCATTTCATTTTCAGAAGCGTTACAATTGAGGCAATAATTTATTTTTGTATTATCGCTCATATCTATTCCTTTCTATATAAATAATTATCTTAAAAAAATTAAAGCAACTCCAAAAACTGCTATTATAGCACCAGTTATTGCACGCCACGATAGTTTTTCTTTATAAATATATTTAACCATTGGCAGCATTATTATTGGCATGGTTGACATTAGAGTTGCAGCAATTCCAACCTTAGTATTTTCAACAGCAATTAAGCTAAATGTAATTCCTAAAAACGGACCTAAAATAGTTCCAAGCAACGTAACACCAAAGGCTGATTTATCTTTTGTAAATACTTTGTAAGGATTTTTATATTTTTTTAACAAAAGCATTACAGGAAGAAAAATTATTACTGAAGAGAAAACACGAATAAAGGTGGCAACAAATCCCGTTATGTGTCCTTCATTAAAAGCAAACTTTGCAAAGATTAATCCTCCTGCCTGACCCATTGCACCAAGAATACCATAAACAATTCCTAAAGTTGTAATTTGATATTTTAAATTTGTATTTCGCTCAAGTACAACCAATGCTATTCCAGAAACAGTTATCAGTATTCCAATGATGCCAAGCAATGAAATTCTTTCATTCAGAAAAATGAATGCTAGAATTGCTGACATCGCGGGAGAAAGCGCCATCAACAGCATACTAATCCTTGCGCCGACCATTTGAAAGCTTTTGAAAAGAAATGAGTCCCCAATTACTAAACCAATAACACCGCTGATAATTAGATTGATGAATTGTGAATTTGATAAATCAAAACCATACCCCATTATAAAAATTGTGGATATTAGAAACACCGAAGCCAAAAATCATTCTATTAATATTAAGCTGAAGCGAACCGATTTTTTCTGCAGCGGAGGAAAATGCGATTGAAGTTCCTGACCAAAGAACAGCGGTTAACAAAGCACTTAATTCACCGAGGTAATTCATTAAAAAAGATATGTGTGATTGAATAGATTTTTATAAACGAAAATATATTACTTTAAAAAATCAGGGAAGAGTTAATATACAATCTTCCCTTAAATAATTTTTACAAATTAAAATACATTTTGTATTCAAACGGATGAGGCATTGTACCGATTGAATGAATTTCTTCATTCTTCGTCTTCACCCACTGATTAAGAAGCTCATCTGTAAATATTCCGCCGCGCTTTAAGAAATCATTATCTGCTGCAAGTGCATCCAGTACTTCAGAAAGATTTCTTGGCAGAAAGTGAATTTTATCTACTCCATTTCCTTCAAGAAAATTTTTATCATAAGGACCATATCCTTCTTTAACAGGATCAATCTTATTTACAACTCCATCTATTCCTGCGAGCAGCATTGCAACTAGTGCGAGATATGGATTCGCAGTTGCATCCGGCGGGCGGTATTCAAATCGTGTTTCATCGGGATTAGAAACATATTTTGGAATTCTTATTGCACTTGCCCTATTCCCTTGTCCATAAGTTAAAGCAACCGGAGCTTCAAATCCCGGAACTAACCTTTTATAAGAATTTGTACTTGGATTTGTAAATGCAGAAAGTGCTGGGGCATGTTTCAACATTCCACCAATAAAATATCTGCCGAGTTCGTTCATATTTCCGTACTCGCCTTTTTTATAGAAAAGATTTTTTCCGTTCTTAGTTAGAAAAAGATGCAAGTGCATTCCGTTACCTGCCTGCTGATACATCGGCTTAGGCATAAAAGTAATGAACAATCCTTTCTGCTTTGCAAAGTTGAAAAGGATATATTTTGCAGTTATGATATTATCTGCGGTGGTAAGCAAATCACTAAAGTAAGTTTCAATTTCCTGCTGTCCTCTTTCACCAACTTCGTGATGGTGATACTTTACATTTATTCCCTGAGCTTTAAGCAGCTTACAAGCTTCATCGCGGAAATCATCATACTCATCAAAAGGATTTGCTGCGTGATAAGCTTTCTTATAAAATTCTTCAGCATGTTCTACACGATAGTAAGACGATGCAGTACGAGTATCGTATTCAACTTTCGAAAAAATGTAAAATTCAAATTCAGGTCCCCATAAAGATTTATCTGCACCGGTGGTTTTCTTTAATAATTCATTTGCTTTTTTTGCAAGAAATCTTCCATCTTGATTAAACGAACTTCTCTTTTCATCAGTAAGTACGATGTGAGAATAAAAAGTTAAGGTTGGTGCATCACGGAAAGGATCAAGTTTACCGGTTGCAAGATCTGGAATCATAATCATATCACTATTTTCAACTTTGCGAAAGCCATAGCTGGAGCCATCAAATCCAACACCCTCGCTTAAAAGTTTTTCTAATATGTTTGGATAAACCGGAAGTGATATATGATGAAGTCTGCCGGTAAGATCAATTGCTTTTAAATCTATTACTTCAATTTTATTTTTTTTGATTAGCTGTTTGCAGTTTTCTAAGTAATTGTTTTTCATTTTGATCTCTTAGTTGTTAAGATTTATTATAATGTTTAGAGACAAAAATGAGATTGTCAAAACCTCTATATCATCCTGAACTTGTTTCAGGATCTAAGCCTTGTAAAGAATTAGAT
Organism: Ignavibacteriaceae bacterium; assembly: GCA_036170275.1. Classification (GTDB taxonomy): domain Bacteria; phylum Bacteroidota; class Ignavibacteria; order Ignavibacteriales; family Ignavibacteriaceae; genus IGN3. Next base: position 7,153 of record JAVHOU010000102.1, on the reverse strand, counting down.
CCCGAACTGAATTCGGGATGACAAGAAGATTAACAACCTCAAACAAATAATTAACCGTTATAATTTAAAGCGGCAACACCAGGAAAAATTCCTGTTGTATCTAGTTCCTCTTCAATTCTTAAAAGCTGATTATATTTTGCAATACGATCAGTTCTTGATGCCGAACCGGTTTTAATTTGCCCTGCATTTATTGCAACAGCTACATCAGCAATAGTTGTATCTTCGGTTTCACCAGAACGATGACTGATTACATTGGTGTATCCGGCAACTTTAGCCATTTCAATACAATCAAGTGTTTCCGTTAATGTTCCAATCTGATTTAACTTTATCAAAATAGAATTTGCAACTCCAAGCTCAATTCCTTTAGCAAGTCTATCAGTATTGGTTACAAATATATCATCGCCAACAAGTTGAATTTTGCTTCCAAGTTTTTCTGTTAATAACTTCCATCCATCCCAATCATCTTCAGCCATTGCATCTTCTAGGGAAATAATCGGATATTGTTTTGCCCAGCCTGCCCAGTAGTCAACCATCTTCTCAATTGGGATTAGTTGGTTTGGAGCTGATTTAAAAAGATGATAAGCATTTTTTTCTTTGATGAAGAATTCACTTGCTGCAGGATCCAGAGCAATACCGATATCTGTTCCAACTTTGTAACCAGCTTTTTCGATAGCTTCAAGAATTACTTCAATTGCTTCTTCATTTGATTTTAAATTTGGTGCAAATCCGCCTTCATCACCAACTGCTGTGTTATAACCTTTTTTACTAAGCACAGATTTTAATGCGTGAAAAGTTTCTGCTCCCATTCTTAAAGCTTCTTTAAAACTTGGAGCACCGATTGGCATTACCATAAATTCCTGAAAATCAACATTATTATCAGCGTGTTTGCCGCCGTTAAGAATGTTCATCATGGGAACTGGAAGTGTGCGAGCATTTACTCCGCCGATGTAACGATAAAGAGGCAAACCAAAAAATTCAGCAGATGCTTTTGCGCAAGCAAGAGATACACCTAACATTGCATTTGCACCGAGATTACCTTTGTTGTCTGTTCCATCTAGTTCAATAAGAAGATTATCAATTTCAACTTGCTCTGTTGCGTCAAAATCAACAAGTTCATCAGCAATTTTTTCGTTAACATTTTCAACCGCTTTAAGAACACCTTTGCCGTTATAACGGGATTTATCGCCATCTCTTAATTCAACTGCTTCGTGTTCACCGGTAGAGGCACCGCTTGGAACTGCGGCTCTACCCATTACTCCAGCCTCAAGATAAACCTCAACTTCTAAAGTTGGGTTGCCTCTCGAATCTAAAATTTCTCTTCCAAATACATCAACTATTGTTGTCATTTTATAACTCCTGATTTTTCTAAATGTGATTCAAATTTTTATTTAATTTGCTTTTCAAAATTAGGCAAATAGCGTCTATAAGTGAAATTGTTTGAATTCATTTTAGTGTTAATTATGAGTTATGTGTTCTTTATACTTATTAATTAATAGAGACTTCTGAAAAATTGCGTAAAGTGAATTATAACTGTAAATCTGAATCTGTTGGATACTGTTTGATGGTAGACATGTTTGAAATCATAATTAAGATATAATCATTTCTTAATCACACACTTTGTTCATAGTATGAATATAAGTTTAATACAAATATTTTTGTAAATTGATTTTATGTTAAATCAATTTTCTTTATTAAATCATTAAAATAATAAGCTTAAAATAATTTACAGTTCGGTTACAAATTAAACTTAGAATTCATAATTATGATTAGATTTTTTAAGATAATAACATCAAATGAAAATAAAATAATTCTGATTTTACAGTTAACAATTATTATTTGTTTTATCTCATGTAATGCACCCAGGGACAACCCGCTTGATCCGGGAAATCCACTTAATGATTTAGGTACAATTCAGGGATTTGTTCAAACATTCAGCTTACCTTTTACAGGAATTTCAGATGCCACAGTTTATTGGGCTAATGCAAATAATCTGGTAAAATCTGATGCGAATGGTAAGTTTATATTGAATAATATACCGATGAAAAACGGAAGTCTTATAATTCAGAAATTAGGTTATAAAACTGATACTGTAAAAGTTGATTGGTCAGGATTAAAAATAATAAATCTGCAGATTAACCTTAACAGCTTACCAACTTTGGATAGTGTTTTAATAAATACTGTGGTAATTAACCAGTATAATCCTGATCAAACTTTTCAATTAAACATACTTGCAAAGATAAGCGATAGAGATAATGATTTAGACTCTGTAAAGGTTGTTAATGATCAACTTAGTTTAAATAAAAAACTGATTTATGATATATCCCTGGGTTCATTTGAAATTTCTTTATCTACAAATAATATGAATATAAGCGATCTGGAAGAAGTAATAGGATTAGATTTTAATATCATAGTTTATGATAGATTTAAAAACGTGTACAACATTGGAAGCAACAAAGTAACAAGAGTAATTAAAACCCCAATAGTAGTTCAATCACCGGCAAACTCAGAAGTCGTAAATTCTAACCCGATTTTAATCTGGCAAAGATTCAGATCGGGCTACCCTTTCACTTATACTGCAGAAGTCTATACAAATGATTTTGCCAATTCACAATTAGTAGTAAGCCAAAAGAACATTTCCTCTGACTCAACCTCATACTTTGTCAAAAATACATTACAACCCGGTGATTATTACTGGGTATTATGGGTGGTTGATCAGTTTCAGAACAAAGCAAGATCAAAACCTGCAACTTTTACTGTAAATTAATTTTTAATAATTTAAAATCATTATGCTAAGGATAAACGAAAAAGAAGAAATAGCACAGATAAAGCTTATTACAAGGGAACAGTATGAAACTCTTTACAAGATTAGTCAGATATTAAATTCAGCTATTTATGAAAACGAATTGGTTAATGAAACTTTAGATCTTGTTATTAAAGTAATTAACGCAGAGCGTGGGTTGGTTGTAAAATATGATGCAGTTAACGATAAATTTGAGATTGTTGCTGCGCGTAATATTAAACAGGAAACTATAAATAACTTATCCGAATTTTCTTCCGGTGTGTTACAAAAAGTTTTAGAAAAAAAAGAACCATTCTTATACCATGATGTTCAAAATGATCCTGATGTCTCACAGTTTCAAAGCATACAATTACATCAAATTAAATCAATAATTGGAGTGCCGATTAAAAGAAATGATGAGATATGGGGAATAATTTTAGCGGACAGCATAAAAAACCGAAAAGACTTTACGGATGGTAATTTACTTTTCCTTGATTTTTTTTCAAATCTGGTTTCACTTGCACTTGATAAAATTATTCAACTAACTGAGCTGCAAAATGAAAACTTAATACTCAAAAATCAGATTGAATCTATTAAAACTATTCCTGAATTAGTCGGGGTAAGCCCGGCAATGAAAAATCTTAAGAGTTTAATTTATAAAGTTGCAAAAACTGATACCACTGTTCTTTTACTGGGTGAAAGTGGGACGGGAAAAGAGCTTGTTGCAAGAGCAATTCATAATTTAAGTGCCCGATCAAATAAACCTTACTTAGCACAATTTTGTGGCTCAATTCCAGATACTTTATTAGAGAGTGAACTTTTCGGATATAAAAAAGGTGCTTTTACCGGTGCAAATCAGGATAAAAAAGGTCTATTTGAAGTTGCAAACAATAGTACATTTTTTTTGGATGAAATAGCTGATATTTCAATTGCACTTCAGGCAAAATTATTAAGGGTTCTTCAGAATAAAGAAATTATCAAACTTGGCGACACACAGGTAACAAAAGTTGATGTAAGAATTATTGCTGCAACAAATAAGGATCTTAAAGAATTATCAAAAGAAGGAAAATTCAGAGAAGATCTTTTTTACAGATTGAATGTTTTCCCTATCAAACTTCCTCCTCTCAGAGAAAGACACGGTGATATTCCGCTGCTAATCAAATATATTATCAACAAGTTCTCGGAAAAAGAAATACAAATTACCTCAGATGCTCTTAAATTATTAGAAGAATATCATTGGCCCGGAAACGTAAGACAGTTAGAAAATGTTATCCATCGCGCTTTAATACTTTGTGAGACAAATAAGTTATTACCCGAGCATATATTTCTTGAAGAATCTAAAGATGATCTTAACTTTAATGGAACGTTAAAAGAATTCGAGAAATTACTTATAATAAAAAGATTACAGGAATTTGATGGTAATAGAACATTAACGGCAAAATCGCTCGGCGTTTCAGTAAGATGGGTTCAGTTAAAACTTAAAGAGATCGGTGAAGATTTATAAAAATGACTTCAAACGAAAAAGAAATTTTATTCGATAAATTTGAAATAATAGATTGTTTTAAAAAAGATCCTCAGGCAGGAGTTTATTTTGCAAGGCATTTGTATCTGGATAAAAACATTATCCTTAAAACTCTTGACACAAAAAATATTATTGATCAGACAGTTCTGGAGCGATTTAAAAGAGAAGCTAAAATTTTAGCACAGCTTGATCATCCTAATTTAATTAAAGTACTAGATTTTGGGACGTATGAAAATTTTTTCTATATCTCATTCGAGTTTTTTGAAAGCAGAAATTTAAGAGATGTGATCAGTCAAAATAATCTAACTGACAAAGACAGGTTGAATATTTTGGTTCAACTTTTAAAAGCTCTTAATGTTGCTCATCAGAATAATATAGTTCACAGAGATATTAAACCAGAGAACATTTTGCTTAACAATGACTATCATTTAAAGATAGCAGATTTTGGCTTAGCATTAATACAAACGGATAAAAACATTACGCAGGATTTTTCTGTATTAGGAACACCCAGCTATATGTCACCAGAACAGTTGCTTGGTGAAAAAAACCTTCAGGGTGATATATTTTCAACCGGAGTAGTTGCCTACGAGCTTTTCACTGGTATTAATCCTTTTAATAGAGGTACTGTTACCGAAACTATAAACCTAATACTTAATTATACAGAGGATTCCGGAACGATTGATTTTGGTAAATTGCCAGTCTCTGTAAGACCGGCTATATATAGTATGCTGAGAAAAAATCAGAAGGATAGAGCAAAATCGGTACTTGAGGTGTTAAAATTATTAGGTATAGAAGGTGATGTTTATCAACCTGCTGAAATTAATAAAATAAAAAAGATAACTCCTAAAATTTATCTAACAGTATTTGCTTTCCTAATTCTTGTTTTAGTAGGTAGTTATTTAGTTTTTTATAATTCTTATGAGAATAACGTGCAATCCTTTCAACCTTCAGATAATTCAAAAATATTAATTGATAGTAGCTTAAAAGGGAAATTTGCTCCAGTTGAAAGTTCTACAATATCTGTAAATAACTCAAAACCGGCTGAAATTAATAATAACATTGATGCTACTGATAAAAATAATACTACCGCGGCTGGCAAATTATTTGTTAAATGTTTTCCATTTGCAGATGTTTATATTGATGGCATCAAAATGGATACAACACCTTTAAAGGATTATATTGAATTAAATGCTGGTAAACACCTATTAAAATTAATTCATCCGACTTTTCCTGCTTATGAGAATGAAATATTTATAGGTAATAATCAGATAAATTCAATTACTGTAAATTTTAATGAAATAGTAGGATACCTGCATTGTAATATTTATCCTTGGGGTGAAGTGAGTATCAATGGAAAATCAAAAGGGATAACCCCACTGCCCCCAATTCCATTGATGCCAGGTAATTATAAATTGGTAATAAAAAATCCAAAATATGAACCTTATTCAAAGGACATAAATATAAGGGAAAAGGATACATTGAAAATCAATTTTAATTTTGAAAAATAATCCATGGTTTTATAACAAAAATCAGATAGTCTGATGAGAAAAAGTACTATGAAATCGTTAATATTTCTTTTCTGTTTAACAACAGAATTATTATTTGCCCAAAGTTCATGGGTAAAAATTGGTGAAATGCCACGCCCCATTTATGGAGGTCAGGCTGTGGCAATTGATACCGTCATTTATATAATTGGCGGTATTGATGAACAGCTACCGGGTAATTTACCAAATAATTACAGCGATTCAATTCGCATCTATTATCCTCAATCAAATACATGGGGTAATTCTATTAAGATGGTAGTACCAAGATATGGTCTAATTGCAGACAATTATCATGATAGTCTTATTTATCTGGGAGGAGTTCAAACTGCTTCCAACAACACAAACACTATGGAAATTTGGAATAAAACAATTTTCCCATACATTTATAAAACTAATCCTGATTTCGATCGTAATTTTGGTGCTGGTATTGTTTCCGGGCAGTATTTTTATTTATTCGGCGGTAATAACACTTTGCTTAATTTTAATTACATGGCAAAAATAAATATTCAAACCGGCAACACAGATAAGAAAAGTAACTTTAATTTTATCTTAAGTCCGCCCACAAATCAAAACGCCGCAACAGATAATACTAACATTTATTTATTTGGTGGTATTCAGGGAGGACTTTTGTTAAAAACTATTTTTAAATATGATACTCAGTTGGATACACTTACCCTAATGAGTTTACAATTAAACAGCCCAAGAACTTTCAGCAGTACAGTTTATTTTAGTAATAATAAATTTTATGTAGTAGGGGGAATTAATGAAACACAGTTACTAAACAGTGTTGAAATAGTAAATCCCATTGAAAACACAATTATTGCTGGTCCTTCTCTTAATTTTGCACGTAAAGAATTAATGGCAGTTAAATACAATAACTCAATTTATGTCTTTGGTGGAATAGACGGCAACATTCAACCCATTAAAGAAATTGAAAAATTAGATTTAACTACCGGAATTGATGAAGTATCAAATAATGTTGTAACAAATTTCAAACTGTTTAATAATTATCCAAATCCATTTAATCCTGCAACAACTATCGGATATTCTATTCCAAAGGAAAGTTTTGTTACATTGGAAATTTTTAATTTGCTTGGAGAGAAAATTACAACGCTTGTAAATGAAACTAAAACACCCGGAACATACAATATCAGGTTTGAAGCTAAATTAAATGGAAACGATTTGCCCGACGGGATATATTTTTATAGGCTACAGGCGGATAACTTAATACAATCAAAAAAAATGATACTTCTTAGATAATATGAAAAAACGATACATTTTGTTTTTATTGTTACTCACTGTTACAAT
>JAVHOU010000101.1:0-16907 GCA_036170275.1 Ignavibacteriaceae bacterium | reverse complement strand
CTGATATGATAAGAAGATTATAGCAACTAAAGCCAACGCAATTCCAATCCAGCCTTTTCTTGATGCTCTTTCCTTTAAGAAAATATAGGATAAAATAATTGTTATCACAGGTGATAATGATATGAATGGAAAAACCAGATATGCCGGACCGGTTCTTAATGCCTGGAATAATACAAGCTGTCCTCCAGCGCCGGTAAACCCGATTAAACATCCGAGCAATATCGACTTTTTGTCTTTCTCTAATTTCCAGTTAATAATTTTTAATGCAATTAAAGCCGGAGGAATCATAGTAAGTGACCAAACTATGTAACCAAGTGTCGCCGGAAATCCTGCTTTTTCAGGAAGTTCGATCAAAGCTCCCCACACACCCCAAAAGGTTGTAGTAATAATAGCGTATATTAACCAGGGTCGGACCTTCACTTATCACCTCCGTTAGTTGCGAAATTATAGATATCTATAACTTTAGAAATTTTGTGCAGAATAATTTCTTCGGGATTTTCAGAAAGGATACCTTCTCTAACTGCAAAGTACTCTTCAGGTAAATATTGGCTTAATAATATGTGCGGAATTTTATTGTTAGTAAGATTATGAATTAATCTTTGTAAGGATTCATTCACTTTATCATCGGTCCAGTAATATCTTATTCTATCACTATAGCTATACTTTCTTCGTAGTTTGTTCTCTTCTTCAGAAAGATCATAATACTTTTCCCAGTACTTAGGAATTGCAGTCATTCTTTCTTCAAGCACTTCTAACAAGTGTGAAAGAACAATTTCTTTTTTATGTGAAAGAAATTCCTTTTCAATCAACGCTAATGCAAAGACTGCTTCTCGAAAAGCAAATGTAAGCCAGGGACCAACCTTCAAGAATGCAAAGTGATCTTCGACCATTTGTCTTAATAATTCTTTTTTCTGATAATCTGTTGAATGGGCTTCATAAACAATGTTCGGATAATTTTCAATTACATTAACCAGCTCTCTGGATTTATTTCGCTCGTAATCAAAAACTACTGCATCACCAAATTCAACTCCGGGTTGTACAACTATGGCAACGACTCGTTTCCAGGCATCTTGCAAATTATATCTTTCAAAAGCTTTTTTTGTAAGCTCGATAGTCAGTTCAACTTCTTTAGCTGAAGTAACATTAATTTCATTGTGATGTTCTATTGAGCCGCCTGGAGGTGGAACATCTGTACCGATTACATAAACCGGTAGTTCATTATCATTGCCGGATTCGAGGAAAGTTTCCTCAGATACTTTGCAAAGGATCGCGGATCTCTCCGCAACGACAGATGGATCTAAAGCTATTTTTTCGTTACCATCATCAGCACATTTCATACTTGCATCTAAATGGATCTTGGTATAACCAGCGGAAACATATGCTGTAATTTGATCTTTGGCTTTTTGCATCGCTAAAGAAGCAATTTCATTTTGCCATCTGTTCGGTCCCAGATGATCACCACCAAGAATAATATTCTCATTAGGAAAATCTAAAGTGTCTGCAAGATCATAAACTATTTTTCTAAATTGATGAGGAGTAATTCCAGTATATCCTCCAAATTGATCAACTTGATTCGATGTTGATTCAATTAGTAAAGTCTGATTATACTTTTTTGCATTAAGTATTGCGGCTTTGATAACATAAAGGTTTGCAGAACAAACAGAAGTAAGACCAATGGCTTTACCTGATTTATGTTTACTTACTAATCGTAATATTTTATTTTCAACTGCAATCATTCTTTGCCATTGTTGTAAGGATATACTTTAACACCTTGCACAACTCTATGTATCATTCCGCTTTTTGAAGGAGAATCAGGGTTTAATCCGAGGTTTAATGATTTATAAAAGCCTAATAACTGCGCTGGCAGCACCGATACTACAGTTAAAAAATCTTCTTGAATATTTTTTCCGTTATCAGAAAGGATAATTTGTAAATCAATTCCGGGAACTTTTATTTCCTGTTCCATTACACCAATTGAAAAAAGATTTTTTCTACCTGAAAAATTTGCATTAACTAAATCAACTTCGTAGAGATTAACGTATTTATTGTTTGAGAACAAATACACGATTAAGGTATCTTCACCAACAACCGCTTTTGGTCCGTGACGGAACCCCATAAAAGAATCGTACTTGCAAATAACTTTTCCATCCGTTAGCTCCTGTAGTTTAAGATGTGATTCTCTAGCGATTCCCTTGAGCATTCCGGAACCAAGAAATACAGCGCGCTTAAAATCAAATGTGGTTACCTGTTTAATATCTCTTGCATATTCATTAAGGATTTTATTGCCGTATCTATAAAGTAAATTAAACTGCTCTTCTAAATCTTTATAAATATAAATTCTTGTAATCAGTAATCCGGCAAGTAACATTGTTGTAAAACTTCCAGTCATTGCAAGACCCTTATCATCAGCTTCTGGCGGCATTAAAAAAGTAAAATGATTTTTATCTAAAACTGTTTTTATTAATTCACTTTCATTGTTGCAGGTTATGAGTATGTGATAAGCTTGCTTTGATAATTCTTCCGTTAATAGAATAGCTTGAGAACTTTCGGGACTATTACCTGATCTGGCAAAAGAGATTAACAGATATTTATTATTCTTGTTTAAGTATAGTTCCGGATGCGTTATTAAATCTGTAGTGGCTACCGCACTCACTGGGTTTTGAAAGTTTTTATTAAAAGCTCCGAGAAGTACATCTCCGATAAATGCAGAAGTGCCAGCGCCTGTAAGAATAATCCTGGTCTCTTTGTTATCAAGGATCTTATCTAAATAATTTTTTAAATCGTATTTAACTGTTTGAAATTGTTTCCAAAGTTTTAACCATAAATCTGGCTGGCCTAAAATCTCCGTTTCAGTGAAAGAATCACTTTCCAGGAGATAGCTTGCATTATTAATTCCCAGCATTTCGAAACCTTATTATTTATTTTCAAATCCTTACTAATGCTATTTAATACTTTTATTTATTTTTGTCAAGCTTTCATTACCTTTTTTATTTATTTTTTTTATATTTCGAAAGCTTTCTAAATGTTTTTTTAATAACTTCATTGAGAAATAGATGAGCCAGACATTAACTATCGATCGCCGTGTCAAAATATTGGATTTATTAAACACTCACGGCCAGGTTTCGGTAAAAGAATTAAACAAGAAATTCAATGTAAGTGAAGTGACCATCAGGAATGATCTTTCCCACCTTGAAAAGAAGGGTCTATTAATCAAAACCAGGGGCGGCGGATTAAAGATCCAGAGAGTTGGAATTGATCAGCAGCTAAATGAAAAGGCTAAAATATTTTCTAAAGAAAAACAGGCAATTGGTAAAAAGGCCGCAGAGATAATTAATAACAATGATACTATTATTCTCGATTCCGGAACAACAACAGTTGAGGTCGCAAAAAATCTTGGTAAAATTCAGAATCTAACTGTAATCACTAATGCACTTAATATAGCCAGCCAATTAATAAGAGACGAGATAAGAGTAATTCTCCTGGGAGGAATTTTAAGAAGTACATCGCTATCATTAATTGGTTCGATCGGGGAGAATAGTATTAAAAATTTTTATTGTGATAAGTGCTTCATCGGTGTAGATGGAATCGACTCGCAATCAGGGATTTTTACTCCAAATCCTGAAGAAGCAAATCTTAACAAACTGATGATTCAGTATTCAAAAGAAGTTATCGTAGTTACAGATTCAAGTAAGTTCAAACGAAAAAGTTTTGGATTTATTGCTCCAATTTCAAAAGTAAATATGATAATTACAGATTCTAAAATACCCGAAGACGAGCTAAAGAATCTTCAGAATTTGGGAATTAAAGTAATATTAGTATAATCTCAATAAAAACTTAAAGGATTTTGAATGAAAAGTATACTGTTCCAAATTATAGTTTTGTTTTTCTTTAATCTCTTAAACTTCAGCGAAAGTTCAATCGCACAAACCGACCCGGAGAAATTGTTACTTAAAGATTTTAGACCAAAGAATATATACAATGTGCCTGTCACAATAATTGAAAAAGCCAAATATCCGGTAATCGATGTACATTCGCATCCTTATGCAATCACCGAAGAAGAACTTGATTTGTGGGTTAAGAATATGGATGAGGCTGGAATAGTTAAGACCATTCTGCTTACCCATGCTCATGGGAATGAGTTTGATTCACTTATTAATTTCTACTCAAAATATTCCGACAGGTTTGAACTATGGTGCGGTTTTGATTATACAGGTTATGATAAACCGGGTTTTGGCCCGGACGCAGTTAAAGAATTAGAAAGATGCTTTAAGAAAGGGGCAAAAGGTGTTGGAGAGCTTGGAGATAAGGGGAAAGGATTATTTTATTGTAATCCACCAGCTTATGGAATGCATATTGATGATGCACGAATGAATCCTTTATTAGATAAATGTGCAGAATTAGGAATGCCGATAAACATTCACGTTGGTGAACCGCAGTGGTTTTACGAAAAAATGGATTCAACAAACGACGGACTAATGAATGCATTCACGTGGAGACTTGACAATCAGGAAAATATTTTGAACCTTGATGAAGTCTTAAAGACTCTCGAGAATGCAGTTAGGAATCATCCAAAAACCTTATTCATTGCTTGCCATCTCGCTAATCAGAATACCGATTTAGAAAAACTAGGACGGCTTCTAGATTTATATCCAAACCTGTACGCAGATATCAGTGCCAGGTATTCCGAAAATGCACCTGTACCAAGATATACAAGTGCTTTTTTTGAAAAATATCAGGACAGACTTTTTTACGGCACCGATATGGGATTTGAAAAGAGCATGTATGAAACAACATTCAGAATATTAGAATCAAATGATGAACATTTTTATAATGTTGAACTTTTTGGATATCATTGGCCGCTTTATGGTTTTGGATTAAATGATAAAGTTTTAGAAAAATTATACAACCTGAATTCGAAAAGGATAGTGATAGAAAAACTTAAGTAATTTAATTTACCGTAATTATAGAATTATATTTGAAAGTATTTTACTTTGACTAGCTTGTTATAATAGTATAAAGGCATAGGCTAGTTACTGCATAGCATACACTGACAATCTTAAGATCAATAAGTCTAGATAAAAGGAGACATTGACCGCAATAACCGCAGAGTAATAAGTTGAAAAATATTATTTTCTTATATCTCTTGCGGTTATCCGGTTATTATAGAATTCACCCATATTCTGGTTCATTTGTCATCATTGATGACGTCTTGTCCCTAAGAGATGAAAATTAAAATTGTCTTTTTTCGAAAGAGATGAATATATGATCTAAATCATTTTATTTAAATGGTTTAGGGGCAGTACGGATTTTTAATAAACTTTTAGCACCCAATTGATTCGAACGATACCATCTTAAGGCATAAGTCAACCATTTAAGTTCGAGAATTCTAAAATAATCATAGCAGCCATTTCAGGTTGCCCTTATTATTCAGAGTTATCTTCTGTTACATCTGTCAATGAATAATGTAACTGCGATGGTTATTGAATCAATCAGTCCAATAAGCTCATTTTGGATTTTAAATGAATCACAGCAAGCTAACATCATCATTTTAAAGAAATTCTCATCATATTTCGGACTTACATCTAAACTACTGATTTGCCATTATCTGTCGTTTTTAACTGAGACTTAAAGAACTGTGATTTGAAAATATTCGGTTAAGTCAATATCTTTTAACCGCTTATATAACAAGGCATTATAAGCATAATTTAATTAAAGCATACTTAAGTGGTACGTACCTAAGTAATTGTTTATGACAGAATATATATTTGAAATAGGATGGACTTGCATTCACTAGCTACAAAAATTAAATCAATAATTTTTACAGTTTAAATCTATTAATCAAATTCATCCAAAAAAAATATCATTGATTGATTCCTAATTAAGTTTGTTTGTTTATCTTTAATTAATAAAATAATATTCTTTAACTATTCTTTAATATAAAATGCACCCTGTCTTATTTAAGATCGGTTCTTTTACAGTATACAGTTACGGTGTTATGCTTGCAACTGCTTTTGTTATTGGTTATTACTTTTTCTTACAAGAAGTCAAAAGAAAGAAATTAGATGAACGTATCGCAATTGATATCACTATTATAGCTGTGTTCTGTGGAGTTATCGGGAGTAAACTTTTATTCATCATAGAAAATATAGACGGGTTTTTTGTTAATCCCGTAAAAATTGCTTTCTCTTCAGGAGGATTTACATTCCTCGGTGGTCTTATTCTTTCTTTCGTTGCAAGTTATATTTATATCAGGATAAGAAAATATAATTTCTTAAGGGCTGCAGACTCTATTGCACCATCCTTAATACTTGCTTATGGAATCGGTAGAATTGGATGCCATCTTGCCGGCGACGGTGATTATGGAATTCCAACTTCTCTCCCCTGGGGAACCAACTATGAAAATGGGATTGTACCGCCAACACATTTATTCAATGGAACTGAATATGCCAAGTCTTTCCCTGATGGAATATTTCCTAACAGTACGCCACTGCACCCTACTCCTATTTATGAGTTCCTGGCATCTCTAATTATATTCTTAATTCTTTGGAAGTTTAGGAAGAGTAATTGGAAAGATGGAAAATTAGTAATGCTGTATTTCATTTTATCTTCCGTTTCAAGGTTCCTGGTTGAATTCATTAGATTAAATCCAAGGGTACTATGGGGATTATCAGAGGCACAGGTCATTTCACTCGTTGTTTTAATTATGGGGCTGATTGGTTTTATCTATTTATCAAAACTTAAAACAGAAACATTATAATAGTATAATTTGCTAAAATTATTGGTTAAATTTTAACATCAATTTTAAGAATGGTTTTCATATGGCAGAAGTTGTTTTAAAAGGTATAACGAAGGTTTATGATTCCGGTGTACCGGTTGTAAACAATGTTGATATTAGAGTTTCTGATAAAGAATTTGTAGTTCTTGTTGGACCTTCGGGCTGCGGTAAATCGACCACTCTTAGGATGATTGCTGGGTTAGAAGAAATTACTTCGGGTGAACTTTTCATTGACGGTAAGAAGGTGAATGATATACCTCCAAAGAACCGGGATATAGCAATGGTATTTCAGAACTACGCATTATACCCACACATGTCTGTCTATGAAAATATGGCTTTTGGATTAAAGCTGAGAAAATACGATAAGGCGGAGATAAAAGATCGTGTAAATGAAGCTGCCAAAATTCTTGATCTTGAATCATATCTGGAAAGAAAACCCAGGGCTCTTTCCGGCGGACAAAGACAACGAGTTGCAGTTGGAAGAGCAATCGTGCGTAAGCCAAAAGTATTTTTGTTCGATGAACCGCTCAGTAACCTTGATGCTAAACTTCGCGTACAGATGAGAACAGAAATATCAAAACTTCATAAAAAACTTGATGCCACAATGATTTATGTGACACACGATCAGACCGAGGCTATGACAATGGGTGATAGGATTGTTGTAATGAAAGACGGTATCGTTCAGCAAATCGATACTCCAATGAAACTTTATGATAAGCCGGTTAATAAGTTTGTCGCAGGATTTATCGGCAGCCCTGCAATGAATTTTATCAAAGGTAAAATCTTAACGGACAAAATTTCAAAATTTGTGAGTGATGGAAGTTCACTAAGTTTAGATATACCAGCATCACAATCTGATAAGTTAAAAGCGTATCAAAACAAATCTGTATATCTCGGAATCCGACCGGAAAGTATAAGCGATTCATCTGAATCTTTTAATGCTAATGAAATCTCAAAGGTAGAAGTTAAAATTGATGTTGTCGAACCAATGGGTAACGAAGTATTTTTATATTTCCAAATCGACAATGAGCAGTTTATTTGCCGCAAGACTACTCACGACCTTCCTACACCCGAGAGTTTGAAAAAGCTTTATTTTAATTTATCAAAATTGCAGTTCTTTGATGTACAAACAGAACAAGCTATTTAATTATTACCGCTTACAATTAATTTCATAGCTGCCTGAACCTACCTCCAAATAAGTACAGCCATTTTCCTTTTTAATGATTTTATGTGTCTGGTTTAATTCACAATTAATTTCTGGAACAACAATAATTGCCTTCGTATTAAATGGTACCGTGATATTCATCAGTAAACCATTTCCACTTTTCTTCCATTCTGATTTGATAAAACCATTATTAGTTTTAAATGATGCCTTTGCATGATTTAAATCTTCCGGAATAAATGGTTTGACCATTATTTTACTATATCCAGGCACAAGAGTATTAATACCGCCTACTCCAGTGAACAGCCATTCGCCGATACACCCAAGAGAACAATGATTAAATGAATTCATTATAGGATCATAAAATCCTTTATCTGGATGAAAGCTATCCCAGCGTTCCCACAAAGTTGTTGCTCCGTTATCGAGCATAAAAAACCAGGACGGGAATTCATTATTTGTAAGCACTTTCCAAGCAATGTCATTTCTTCCTATTGATGATAGTGTTGACATAATAAAGGACAAACCAAGAAATCCAGTTGTGACATGATAATTTTCATCAATAATGCTTTTAGTTAGGAATGCAATTGCATTTTCTATTTCTACTCGTTCCAGCAGGTCAAAATAAATAGACAGAACAGCAGCTGTCTGGGTTAATTGAATCAAGGTACCTTTTTCATTTAGGAATGATTTTCTAAATGACTGTTTTATCTTTTTAAATAGTTCATCATAATAAACTTCATCATTTCTGTACCCAAGTATTGTTGCTGTTTTTTTCATTACTGAACAATCATATGCAAAATAAGCTGTAGCAATAAAACTTTTGGATGTTTCTTCACCAATACAAAGCCAATCACCATAGCCATGATCAGGTAAAATATAGTTTTTACTTTGTTGCTCAAGGGAGTGAATAAATAATTTCATTCTTTGATAATACTTTTTGAGCAGCGCTATATCATCATAGTATTCATAAAACAAGAATGGGGTCACTACTCCGGCATCTGCCCATCCAGCTGAGTTAAAATAAACAGGACCCACACCCATATCTGTAATTGGTGCAAATGGCGGAAGGACGCCGTCATTTCTTTGCGCATCGAAAAGATTTTCAATCCAGTTTTTATAAAATGCTGCGACATCAAAGTTAAATGCAGCCGTTCTAAAAAAACTTACAGCGTCTCCGGTCCAGCCGAATCTTTCATCACGTTGCGGGCAATCGGTCGGTATATCAAGGTAGTTTGATCTTTGATTCCAGATTATGCATTCAAAGAGTTTATTTAGTTTCTTATTTGATGAATCAAAAAATCCTGTTTGATCAGATAATGAATTTATTGAAACACCAATGACAGTATCGCTATCTATATTATCAAGCCCATCCACTTCAACATATCTGAAGCCGTGATAAGTGAACAATGGTTCCCAAATCTCTTCACTCTCTCCTCTCGATATGTAAGTATCCTGTGCTCTTGCCATTCTAAGATTTTCCGTGTAGAGTGAGCCATCCCCATTGAGCATTTCTGCAAATCGCAGGACGATTTTCCGTTTACCAACATTCCTTAAAACCAATCTGACGATGCCGGCAAAGTTTTGTCCAAGATCAATAATAAATTTTTGATCAGCTAATTTTGTTATTGAATATGGTTTGAATTCATATCGCTTCTTAACTGATTCAGCCTTATAAGAAATCATTTCGGGATCAATATCTGTTCTTACTCTGATATTTTTGAAATTGTTCTCCTCAAATTGAAATGAATCCCACCCTTTTAACTGAGATTCATAATTAGAATCATAAAACTCGCCCATTAAAATATCAGCTTCACGGATCGGTCCTTCTGATGATCTCCAGTTTTCGTCTGTGCAGATAATTTCATCAGTACCATCATCATAAGAAATCATTAATTGAATTTTAACCGCAGGGAATTTCCCATAATATCCTCTCCCCTTTTCCCAACCGCAATATCCTGAATAATATCCATCAGCTATAATGACATTAATGACATGTTTATCTGATAAATTTAAAATAGATGTAACATCATAAGTGTTATAATGCACATGTCTGTTAAAATCACTCCAGCCGGGTGTAAGTCTGTTTTCACTTACCTGTTTGCCATTGATTTGGATATTATATAATCCAAGTGCCGAGGCATAAATAAATGCACTTGTAATTTTTTTTGTCGTCTTAAATGTTTTTCTAAAATATGCTGCCGGATTAAAAGATAATTCCGATTTGGGAATGCGCCATGGTTTGTCCCCGGCTAATGCAACAACTTTAGCATCAATTGAATCTTTTTCATCGGTTCCAATTGATGATTTCCAACTCTCATCTGTGTTGATGATAATTGTTTTTTCAGATTTGAATTTAATTTCGAGCCGGAGCATAAATCCGGGATTTTCAACATAAGAGTTTAATCCTGTTGCACGGAAATGATTCCTTCCCACTTTCAGTAAATCTTTGACATCTATTGAAACAGGTCTTGCCCATGAAAATATCTTATCATCACTTTCCGCAGCAAACAAATCATTAATCCATAAACGAAATTTCTCATCAGCTGTTACAATTATATTTGCGGAAATGATGAGATCAACTTGTTTGAGTTCAAATGTTTTTAGTAATTGAATTGTTCTAAATCTTTCATCTTCATTTGGGAAAGGATACCAAATCCACTTGTCTATTCCCTCTTGAAAACTGACTGAATGATCCGGCTGTTGAACATAATTATGAGAAATCCATTTTGCTTCCCATTCACTCTGTTCAAATAGTCCTGTCGAGAAACTTGTTGTTTCACTCCATAGTGAAGATTCATCGTTTTCATTCCAAATCATCACCTGCCAGAAATAATTATTATTTGAGTGAAGTGGATTGCCAGCATATTTAATTTGAGCCGAATCTGAGGATTTCACCTTACCCGAGTCCCAAATATCTCCTTGCCCTAATAAAAGATTTCGAATTGATGAAGCAATTATTATTCTATAAGCAGTTTGGAAAGAATTGTATCCCTCATATTCCGTTATCCAGCTGAAACTCGGATTTTTTTCATCAATGCCGGCCGGATTAATTTTATATTCGCATTTTAATTCAACAGGTTTAACCGATGAAAATATGTTTCCCATAATTAAATCGGATTATTCATTGGTTCAGTTAGTCCTATTCCGGGTTTCACATAAACCATCACCATCTTACAAGGGCTTTTACCTTTATTGATAATTTTTATTTCGCCGGTAGCTGCCGGAATAATCATTGTTTCTAAATATGAAAGTTTGCTGACCCTTCCGTTTTGTGAATGTATTTCTACTCTTTCACCTTGTACGAGGTTTGTTGAGTACGCAGTATCATTAGTATTAAAAACATATTCTTCATCAAATTCAATTCTGTGGACATTATAAAAGGTAAATGGTGCATCATAAAGAACAACTTCCTGAAAACCTCTTCCGCTTTTTATAATTCTGGGTTTGGCAATAAGATTTTCCTGAACCCATTTTTTCCTTCTTTCAAATCTTATGTTTTCGAAACCTCTCTTAATATTTATTGGTCTTAAATTCCCTTGCAGATCCCTTCTTAAATAATCATAAATCTTAAACGTAAAGATGTAAGGTGTAGCACTTATTTCAAGCACAAGATTGCCTTCACCGCTGCAATGGACAGTACCATTCGGGATTAAAAAAAGATCATGTGGTTTACTTGGTTCACGATTCACAAATTTTTCTATATCAACTTCAGAACTAAATTTATTTGAGTCCTCAAGTGCTTTTCTAAATTCTGCGGGATCGCAATCTTCTGTTAATCCTAAATAAACTTGTGATCCGGGTTTGGAAGTACAGATGTAATAAGTTTCATCCTGTGTAAAAGTTTCACCAAATTCTTTTCTTATATAGTTTGGTCTGGGATGTACCTGAACAGATAGATTACCTCCATCAATTGTATCCAGATAATCAAATCTTACCGGCCATTCATATTTAAATTGTTTTGATGCACTGTCTCCAAGCACATTTTTATTCTGTAAATACATCAGACAATCAAATGAGAATTCAAGCGTGACGTTATTTTTTTCAATGATGATGCCGTTTTCAGGTACGATCATTTCAAAAGACCAGGCAAAGTTTGGTGCTTCCGGATCAAGACCCATATGACCTTGCATAAACTTTCCGCCCCAAGGACCCGGGAAAAACCAAGGCCGTAATCTGAATGGTGTAGTTGAAATTTCCCTTAAAGCTTTTCTGAAATTATCTCCCTGAATAGAAGTCGGCTCTTCAGGATTCTGAAGATCAATAAACTGATCAAGATACGGGAGGATTTGTCTTTTGAGTCTGTTTAATGCAGGCCACTCAACAAAATAAGATCGTTTATAAAAATTGCCGAATGAAACGTTTTGATTAGATCCCAGATTGGTCAGTTCACTATTTCGTGCTCTCTCCTGAATATAGTCTTTAGAAATATCTATATACCAAAGCTTATCATATAATTCAATTAATGATGAACCTGACCCATATATAACTGTAAGATCCTTTGCTTTATTCCCGCGTTTTATGGACGCAGTTATGCGAAGCTCTGATAATTTCTCTGCATCAAAAAGATATTCAGGTCCTAATGGAAAATGCATGCCGAAAATAGGATCATCTCCTCCAAGAAAAGGTGCTATTGTATTCTTAATTTTTTCTTCAGATAGATAAGCACTTTGAATATTTATCAACTCAGGAATAATTTTATGATTTTCAAGAGCTTTAGTTAAACCTGAAATAAACTCTTCCCATTGTGTGCCGTGATAACCATCTATAACAAGTATGCGGAGACCTTTAGGTATATCAGCAATAATAATATCTGCTAAGGCACTATATCCCTTTTCAATTATTCCCTTGCTGATTTTGAAATTAGGAAAGGTATCAAATGGCCCGCGGGGAAATTTATTCATTCGTTCAGGAAGCAAAGCAATGAAAGGATCTTCTATATGTTTCACATTGTCTTCAGACATTAATTCTCCTATTTAAACTTTAATTTTCCAGGAATGCTACTCCAATTGCAGCAGCATTATTCCCAAGTAATGATTTTTTTATTTGAACTTTATTTTTTGGAACTGTCCAGGCACGTTTATGAACAATTTTAATAAGTGGAGGAAGAATTAACTCGGCAGAGTTCATAACACCGCCGCCTAATACTACTGTATCAGGACCGTAAGCATGAATTGCGTTCACAATTCCAATTGATAGATTATCTATAAATTCATTGAAGATTTTTAAAAACTTTTCATCGCCATTTTTAACTTGCTGAAAAAACTCCGGTAAAATATCGGCTGCGTTATCTAATGATGAATGAACTTCCAGAACTTTTTTAGTCAACGCTGTTGCAGAACAATAAAGTTCAAGACAACCTTTATTTCCGCAGGAACACTCGGGGCCGTTTCTATCAATGCTAATATGACCTCCTAATAAACCTCCTGATGAATCAGAACCGCAGTAAGGTTTCCCATCAGCAACAACCGAACATCCATATCCGGTGCCTAAAGTCATACAAACCATCGCCTTGCTTCCCTTGCCGGCACCAAATTTATACTCGCCCCAGGCATATGCACGCGCATCATTTTCAACTGCAAATTGAAACCCGAGTTCATCAGCAAATGCTTTTTTAAGATTTAAACCTGCCAGCATTTGCCCAGCCCCAATATCGTTTTCCAGCACTCCTGTTTCTGTGTTGATCAATCCTTTAATTGCAAGTCCACCGCTTTTAATTTTATAATTACCAATGACACTTTTCGCGTGGGCTATTAGATTATCAAGAAGATTACCGGTTTTTGAGAATTCAACCAGTTTCTTTTCAACAAAGTTCAGTGGTTTACTGTTTTCATCAAAGACTCCGGCTTTGATATTTGTACCGCCAAAGTCCATTCCAAATCTCATGTCCGTTCTCCTTTAGCTCCATAAAAATAAAGCATTGCATCAATTAAATGTCTTCTCCAGTTTCCCCACGTATGACCTTCGTGATATTCCTTATATACAAAATCATAATCTTTAGACAGTAAAATATCTCTCAGTCTTCTATTGGCATTTGTAAAATCCAGTTCAGTGGAAGGAAGAAAATCAGTTCCCACCTTTTCTTCGTATGTGCCTATGTCGATATATAGTTTAATCGGTTTAGTCGGTCCTTCATTTATAAGCTTAAGCAGGTTATTATTATTAAATGAGAAATAACCAGATTGGCTGTATACTTTTGCAAATACATCTGTTCGGAAGAAAGCGATATACAGCGATATTAAACCGGCGTACGAATCTCCTATGACTAATCTGTTTTGTTCTGATTTTATCGTTGAATAATTATTATCAACAAAGGGAACAAGCTCATTACAGAAAAATTTCACATAATCATCATTCATTCCATATTCTGTAGATCGGTTTGGTTCTACCGGCTGATGAAGATTAGGCGGGGTTACAAACACTGCAATACAGGGTTCGATTTCCTTTTCAGTTATTAATCTATTGATTGTATAAGATGCAAGTGCGAATCGAATGTAATCGGGCCCATCATGGAAATAAATAGCTGGGTATTCCAGGTTCTTATTATAATTCGGTGGAAGATAAACCTGTACTTCATGATCATAAGGCAATGCGCCGGCAGGAAGAGTATGTTTTATTAATCCATCGCAGCTTCCTTCTTTACCATACACATATTCGTTGTGGTATGGATGTCTTTCGTACTTTGGCATTGCGAGTTCAGACATTGCACCTAAACCATGCAGAGATTTAAATTTATTTGAAGGATCAACTACCGAGTTTCCGTCAACTATCAACAGATATTGGATTCGGGCATCAGGTTCAAGTTCAAGATTCAGAAAAAATAGATTGTCAGAGTTTAACTTTTTAAACTGAATAGGATTAGTCCAGCCGGTGATGTCGCTTAACAACTCAACATTTTGTGCGATACCCTTATAAATGAGAACAACTTTTGAATCACCTTCATAGAAAGGATAGTTCTGCTGCGCCAAAGAGCTTAAAATATTTTCAAGAATATTTCCTCTGTATTCTTCTGAAAGATCATTCCAGTTATCCAAAGAATTGCTCAAACCTCCTAAAGAATTGTTCTGAATCATATGTCCGTGTGGATTTGCCATATTAACTAAAAAGTTTAATCTTTCTTCAATCCTTTAGAATCAGCGTGATAAAGATTTCCCTGATAAGAAATATTTTTCAATTCAGCTTTAGCATCAAAACTGCCGAACTGCGGGACTGCACTAATGTCTTTATTTAAAGTTGCTTTTATCCCAAAGATCGATTCGATAATTATGTTCGTCCAGCTTCCGCTTGATGATACAGTCCAATCAGTTATGTAAGGCATATCAGGCGGAGCTTTACGTGCACCGCCGCTATCCGGATCAATAGCCGACTCTACAAAATGTGCCTGTCCTAATGGACCTTGATTGGCAGATTTTGATAATCCTTTCAACCACTTGAGAGCTAATTCAGTATTACCCGTTTTAAATAAAGCTGTAACTGCCTGAGCGGGCCATGCCGGATAGGCACCATTCCATTGATGATCAGGCCGTACACTAAACATTGCATTATCATCTCCTGCCGACAGAGCACGCATCCAGGTTGGTGACTGGAGTTCACGTTTGAAGAATCCAACCATTTCATTTTTTTGTTTTGCAGTCAGATCATCAGGGATCATATTCAGAATTGTTATAAAATCATAACAATGCCGTACTTCAACCAGGCTGCCATCTGGAAATCTGGCTGCCCAGAACCCTTTTCCATCAACATATAGTTTGTTGATTTGCGGGATCAGTTCATTAGCTTCATTAATATAATTATCAACCAAATCTTTTTTACCAGCAAGTTCACATAGTTCTGCTGCAGTTCTTAGATTAAAAACATTAGCAGCATTAAGCGATGCCACTTCGTGAATGTAAGTACTGACACACTCCAGCAGATTATTGATGCCGCCATAATCAGCAAGACCGTTTGATGATTTAAAATTTTTCCAATTGGAAGCATATTTAAGAAGTAAATCAATTACAGGTGATTTCTGGCCTTCAACAACCTGAATTACTTTTTCAAGCCACTTAAAATCACCACTCCATCTTAAATAGTTTTTTGATATTTCGGTTATTGCAAAATCGTTTACTGAATACCACGGACCAACAGGACCACCTGTCAAATATTCTGTCCCAAAATGTTTATGAACATCCATGGACATCCAATGCTCAATGTATTTTTTCATAACGACAGGATCAAGCAGAGCATGAGTAAGGGAGCTGAGAGCATAATCCCAAATAAATGTAACAGTTTGCCAGTACTTAGGCATAAGAGTATCGTATGTTCGCCCCAATACTGAATAAGGATTATCTCTTCTGAAATAAATTACACCAAGCACTCCCATGTAGTATAGTTTTGCAATTCCTTTGTCTATGGTTTCAAGCAAAGGCATAGAGCCCGAAAATCTTGAATTACCCGGAGTGAATGCCGCTTTAATTTCCTCATTCCATTCATTTCTGCAATGATCAATTTCTCCATCAACATTAGCCATAATGTATTTATAGTCAGCAATAACATTTGCAAGTGAATCGCCAACAACTGTTACGTAATCGATAGTTTTTGATTCATCCGGCGATAATGTGAAATTAGTTTTGATCCCGTTACGAGTGATCTTTCCTTTTAAAGAAATTCCCTGCACTTGAAATGACAGACTTTTTTTCGCTGAATAAATCAGAGAATTATTAGTTTCATCAATTTCTATTTTATGATCTGCTTCAAACGGTGGTAATGGTTCGTTCCAGCTTTTTACAGATTTTGTGACGCTGCCTGTAAAACCGTATTTTATTTCAAGATTTTTTTCGACTCCACTGATATTGGTAAGCGATAATCTCACAGCACATGCCAGTTTATCCATAGGCAGAATCGTTATTGAATGAAGCTGTAATCCATCATATTCTGATTCGCGTTCAATTCTATCGGCACCCAGGTAAACTTTATTTTAGTACCAGTCGCAGG
>JAVHOU010000100.1:0-17025 GCA_036170275.1 Ignavibacteriaceae bacterium | reverse complement strand
GATAAAAATAAAAATCCCGCCTGATTTTAAAAGTGATTCTGTTACTTGTCCGCATTGCGGTCGGATTCATTCACTAGCGGTTTAGTTTATGCATTCTTAAACCTATCCCTTCTAATTATTACATAACATTTAAACTCAAATTATTTTTCACTTCTAATACGGATTGACATTTGCAAACATTACTTATATATCAAGTGTTTGTAGTTATCAATATATTCTCTATCCTAAAAAAAATAAATGATAACTTGCCAGCAATGAGAAATTATAGGAAATAATAATCCTAATAATTTTACTGTACGAACTGCAACTCTTGATGTATTCAATAATTTCCAACAATTCTACTTCGATCTTTATTAATAAAAAATGGTACAATATTGTATTGATAAGTTTATCAGTTTTAAATGATTGTAAATAATATTCGCAATATCTTTTGAAAGGAGGGGAAAATGTCTGGCAAAAGCCGTCGCGATTTCCTCAAAACAACTGCTATAATTGGGGCTGGAGTTACAGGACTTTCGACATCAACTGCAAAGGCAGCGCCTAAAAATATTTTATCCGAAGACAGAATGGGAGTATTAGTTGATACTACCGTTTGCGTCGGATGCCGCAGTTGTGAATGGGCATGTAAAGATGCTCATAGCTTGCCTGCCGGTAATTTGGAATCTTATGAAGACCGAAAAGTTTTAGAAGGAAAAAGAAGGCCCGGCACCAAAGCACTTACGGTTGTAAATGAATATTCACCCGGAAAAAATTCTAATCTTCCGGTTGATGTTAAAGTACAATGCATGCACTGCGATCATCCTGCTTGTGTTTCTGCCTGCATTGTTGGTGCATTTTCCAAACAAGAAAATGGTTCTGTTATTTGGGATACTGATAAATGTATCGGTTGCCGTTATTGTATGGCGGCTTGTCCTTTTCAGGTTCCAGCTTTTGAGTATGATAAAGCAATCAATCCACTAATTATGAAATGCGATTTTTGTTTTAATAGAACCAAAGAAGGAAAACTTCCCGCTTGCGTAAATATTTGTCCGGTTGAAGCTCTTACTTACGGACCACGAACGGAACTTGTAAAAATTGCGCGCAGCAGAATTAAAAGAAATCCTGATCGTTACGTTGATCATATCTTTGGCGAATACGAAGTTGGCGGAACATCGTGGATGTATCTGGCTAATAAAGATTTTGCCGAACTTGATTTTCCAAAACTCGGTACTAAACCTGCACCCGGCGTTTCAGAATCAATTCAACACGGAATATTTGCATACTTTGTTCCTCCCGTTTCTCTTTATGCTTTGCTTGGTGGAATTATGTGGATATCAAAGCGCCGTAAAGAATTAGATCAGGAGGAAAAATTATGAATCACGAATCAATAAATCCTGTTCCAATAAAACATAAATTTTTTACACCCGGCGTGTTTATACTAATTGTTATTGCAGTAAACGGCTTAGTGTTTTTGATGGGAAGATTTTTCTTTGGACTTGGCGCAGTTACAAATCTTAACAATCAATATCCCTGGGGATTATGGATTGGCGTTGATGTTGCCGCGGGTGTTGCATTAGCTGCCGGAGGATTTACGACCGCGGCTCTTGGTCATATTATGCACAAAGAAGAATACGCTGCAATCGTGCGTCCTGCTTTGTTAACTGCAATGCTTGGTTACACATTTGTTGCAATGGGCGTTTGCGTAGATATCGGAAGATGGTATTTTATTTGGCATCCATTAATTATGTGGAATGGCAGTTCAGCTTTATTTGAAGTTGGCATTTGCGTAATGATTTATCTTTCCGTTCTTTACATAGAATTTCTTCCAATCTTTACAGAAAGATTTATTGGAAAAGTTAACTTGCCTGGATTTCTTTCAGGATTAAATAAACCGGTTGATAAATTTTTACGATTGTTGGATCGCGGACTTTCGAAAACTATGTTCATCTTCATCATTGCGGGAGTTGTACTCTCAACACTTCATCAATCATCTTTAGGAACTTTGATGATAATAGCCGGACCTAAAATGCATCCATTATGGCAAACACCAATTCTTCCTTTGATGTTTTTATTATCTGCTATCAGTGTTGGTTTTCCAATGGTGATATTTGAATCAATAATTGCTTCTCGCTCATTAGGATTAAAACCGGAAATGCACATCCTTTCAAAATTAGGTTCGATGATTGCACCCCTGCTTGGAATTTATCTTGCATTTAAAATTGGTGATATGTTTATACGCGAAACATTTGTTTACTTAAATGAGTTTACAACTGCAAGTGTGATGTTTACAATTGAACTTTTATTTGGTATAATTATTCCATTAAGAATGTTTTTATCTCCAAAGGTTTTAAGAACACCGGCACTGCTTTTAACAGCATCCGCATTGGTTGTGTTTGGCGTTCTGTTAAATAGAATTAATAATTTTGTTGTTGCGTACAATCCACCTTACTCAACTCATTCTTATTTCCCATCGTTTGGAGAAATTTCTGTTACGGTTGGATTTGTTGCAATCCTTGTTCTTGCTTACAGATTTATTGTTATGAATTTTCCTGTAATAAGTTTGCCTGGCAAACAAACTGCTCCTCAAACCAAATACACAATAAGAGGAGGGGAATGATGAAAAAGATAATTTCAATTGTTTTAATATTGCTTTTTGCTATTACGATAAACGCACAACAAAGTCCGGGTAAAGATCACTCGAAGTTAAACATTAGTTGTAAAACCTGTCATACCTGTGATGTTCCAACAAAAAGTGAACCTTGTCTTGTTGTTTGTCCACGAGAGAAAATAGTTACGGTTTATCAAAAACCAGAGCAAACACCAGAACTATTTATCATCGATCAAATAAGTGATAAGTATTCACCTGTTTATTTTTCACATAAGTTACATGCACAAATGTCTGTTATGTCCGGCGGCTGCGAAAATTGTCATCATCATAATACATCCGGACCTATTTTAAAATGTAATAACTGTCATGAAACTTCTAGAAAGCGCGAAGATATTAGTTTACCCGATTTGAAAGGTGCTTATCACCGGCAATGTATGGATTGTCATCGTGAATGGAGTCATGAAACCGGATGTAATTCATGCCATACACTAAAGAAAGATTTAAAGGGAACACAGAAGGAACAGATCAAGAAAAAAGTATCAGGAAAAGATCATCCTGTGATTTTAGAACCTACTAATATTACTTATCAAACAAACTCCGAAAAAGGAAAACTTGTTACGTTTTATCACGATGATCATACAAAAAGATTTGGATTAAGCTGCACTAACTGTCATAAGCAGGAAGGCTGCACAAAATGTCATGATGTGAACAGGAATATTGACAGCAAAACAAAATCAGTTGTGACTAAAAAATCATTTGATGAGCAGCATAAAAATTGCATTAGCTGTCATAGAGAAGATAAGTGTAACACATGCCACAGTAATACTAAACTTGAACCATTTGATCATGCAAAGAAAACTGGTTGGGCGCTAAATAAATTTCACATAAATCTATCGTGTGTAAAATGTCATGGATCAAAATTTCCGTTTTCAAAATTAGATAACAAATGTGCAAGCTGTCATAATGAATGGGATAGTAAAAACTTTAAACATTCCGTAACCGGATTGCAGCTTAATGAAACACATATTGAACTTGGTTGTGAAGATTGTCATCTTGAGAAAAATTTTGCAGTAAAACCATCTTGTGTTGGATGCCATGAAAATTATAGTTTCCCAAAACAAAAACCGGGGAAGATAGTTGGTAAATAGTTTTAAAGTGTCATTTCGAACCCGATTTATCGGGTGAGAAATCTGTTATTAGAGCAGTTGAAGATTTCTCAGTCGAAGACTTCTTCGAAATGACATTTTGAGAGCTTAATAAAAATTTTAAAGGTTATTATAAAAGAAATTTTGTTTAAGCTAAATTTTATATTGTAAGTTATTAAATGAATAGTTGATTTTGAATGGTTGTTACGGATCATTCCGTGACAAAGCAATTTGCTATTTAGTAAATAAAAGTAGTTCCAGTCATGGTGTGGACCGTGACTGCCTAATTATAATTTGAAAATAATTTGAACTCATCCCCCAACCCCTTCTCTTAGAAAGAGAAGGGGAGAAAAAATATAATGTTTAAGTCCCTCTCTTTTTAAGAGAGGGATTTAGGGTGAGTTAACTTTTAAAGCACAATGATTTAAAAAATAGATTTATAAATACCAATGTTTAAGAAAATCGGATTCCGTTTAATTTTTGCTGTTGCGTTAACTTCGCTTGTAATAATTGGAGTATTTGCCTACTTCAATGTTAAATCGCAAAGCAGCAGTTCAATATCCGAA
The DNA here is from genome assembly GCA_036170275.1 of Ignavibacteriaceae bacterium. GTDB lineage: Bacteria > Bacteroidota > Ignavibacteria > Ignavibacteriales > Ignavibacteriaceae > IGN3. The sequence continues at coordinate 12,727 of JAVHOU010000100.1, read as the reverse complement.
GTTGAAAGACATGCTAACCAGCTTGGTGAAACAGTTATATCCAGCACCCGATTTGATATGATGCTTAACCAAAGAGACCGAATTCAACAGACAATTAATTCTATTGGTACGCAGCCGCAGATAAGAGACGTTAGAATTATTAATAAGATCGGTGAAATTATTTATTCATCAGATTCAACAAATATTAATAAGATGGTTGATAAACGTGCTGAAAGCTGTTACGCTTGCCACGCAGAAGATAAACCTCTTGAACAAATTTCTATAACAGAACGAACAAGAATTTTTAGAGTTCATCCGGATTCAAATCGTGTAATTGGAATCATCACTCCAATCTATAATGCAAAATCTTGTTGGCAGGCAGATTGCCACGCACATCCTCCAGATCAAAAAGTTCTTGGAGTATTGGATGTTTCCATCTCACTTGCAGAGGTCGATAAGGCAATCGCAATAAGAGAATGGGAAATTGTAATCTTTGCGTTGGTTGCAATTATTGCACTTGGATTACTTATTGCTTTCTTTGTTCGTCGTTGGATTTCTAATCCTGTTAATGATTTATTAGATGCGACAAAACAGGTTAGTGCCGGTAATTTAAGTTATGCAATAAAAGAACACGGGAATGATGAGATTGGGAAACTTGGTGAATCATTTAACAATATGACTAAGAAATTATCCGATGCACGTATGCAGCTTTTCCAATCTGATAAAATGGCTTCTCTGGGAAGATTAGCCGCAGGAGTAGCGCATGAGATTAATAATCCGCTTACCGGTGTTTTAACTTATAGCAGTTTTTTATTAAAGCGCACAAAAGATAATGCGGAGTTTCAGGAGGATTTAAAAGTAATTGTTAGAGAAACTTTACGCAGCAGAGAAATAGTAAAAAGTTTATTGGATTTTGCAAGACAATCCGTTCCCAAAAAGAGCAACGCAGATATAAATGAAATTATTGATAAGGCGATTGCAGTTATAGATAACCAGCTTTCAATAAATAAAGTAAAAATTGTAAAGCAAAACGAAACCAATCTTCCAAGTCTTTCTGTTGATGCAAACCAGATGCAGCAAGTATTTATTAATCTTTTTGTAAATGCTTCCGATGCGATGGGAAAAAATGGCGGCACAATAACTATAAAATCACAGAGAATATCATTATCGCCTTACGGCAGTACTCAAATTAAAAAAGCAACCTGTCCAAAACGTCATAGTCTTATGGATAATGAATTTAAGATTGATGGTTTGTCTTCACTAAAAGTAAAAGTAATATCCGATAATAAAGAAGGCATCATTCATCTCGATCCGGTTTATGGTAAACATCGCAACGTCTTTAAACATGATTTTAAAATTAGTAAGGATACAAAGTTTGTTTGTCCGGAATGCAGCATTTCACTTATTCAACAAGATAAAGTTTGCCCCAAATGCGGTTCTCCGGTGCTTGTATTTGAAATTGAAGGGCAAGGCACATACGAAGTCTGTTCGTCTGAAAATAGTGATTGGGAAAAATGGGATTTTGTTGACTCTGCAGGATTGAAAGAATACATCGAAATAAAAATAAGCGATACCGGATCGGGAATAAACCGTGAAGATATTTCAAAAATCTTTGAGCCATTTTTTTCTACAAAAGGACAAAAAGGAAATGGGCTCGGTCTTGCGGTTATCTGGGGAATAATCGATAATCATAACGGAAATATAAATGTTGAAAGTGAAGTTGGCAAAGGAACTACATTTATCATAAGGCTTCCTTTAGCTCAACAAAGGTAGGCTAGTGAAATGAATAAAACATCAGACATATTAGTTATTGATGACGAACAAGTAATCATAGATGCAGTAATAAAAATCTGCTCGCTCGATAATTATTCCGTTGATTATGCTTTAGATGTAAAAACAGGAATTGAAAAGATTTTAAAAAATTATTACACGATTATTATTTGTGATATCATGATGCCCGATGGTGATGGTTTTCAGATTTTGGATGAGCTGCGTAAAAAAAATATTAGCAGTACTTTAATTATGATGACCGGATATTCAACAGTTGAAAATGCAGTTAACTCGCTTTACAAAGGTGCTGTAGACTTTATTCCAAAACCTTTTACTGTTGATGAACTTTTAAGTTCTGTAAATCGTGCAACCAAGTATCATAAGATAAAGGAAAAGCAGAAACAGTTGTTGCTCGAAAATACTATTGATGAATTATTATACGTAAGCTGTCCGGTAAAATATTTAAGACTTGGTTACTCTTCCTGGATGTTTCAGGAAAGAGAAGGGTCTGTTTTAATTGGGGCTTGTGATTTATTCATCAAAACTATTGAATCAATGCAGGAAATAGAATTCCAGAATATTGAAGATGAAATTGAACAGGGAATTTGTTGTGCATCCATTAAATGCGGCAATGATCGGGTTCACAAAATACTTTCGCCTGTTTCTGGCAGAATAGTGGAAGTGAATAAAAGTATTAAAAACAATTCAAGCTTAATTGAAAAGGATCCTTACTTTGAAGGATGGATTTATCGTGTTATTCCGGCTAACCTTGATTATGAAATTAAATATTTAATTCCTTGCAGTTCTGATAGACTGTGAGAACGTTCTTAAAAATTATTAAAGATTAAAATATTATTATACCTTAGGAGAAAAATTATGCCACTATTCATACTTGCAATAATCATTTTCATCATTGCGGATATTATTATTCGTATGATTGGAAAACGAATGACAGAACAAAAACTAAAGAAAGAACGTGAAGTCGTTTTACTGGATAGTCTAAAATTAGACTTTACAAATGAAGCCAAAACATTAAAGCGCGCTGAAGTACCAAATCCCAAAGCTAAAATTCTTTGTGTTGATGATGAAGAAGTTATTCTTGGTAGCTTTAGAAAAATTCTTGTGCTGGATGGATATTCTGTTGATACTGTAGAAACAGGGCAGGAGGCACTAGGACTTATCCAAAAGCATCATTATGATTTTTTATTTACAGATTTAAAGATGCCGCTTATGGATGGAGTTGAAGTGACAAAATCGGTAAAACATCTTCGTCCCGATATTGATGTAATTATCATAACCGGATATGCTTCTGTAGAAACTGCTGTTGAAACTATGAAATACGGTGCAATGGATTATGTTCAAAAACCTTTTACGGAAGATGAACTTCTGGCTTTTGTTAAAAATGCATTAATTAAACGACAGGATAAAATTCAAAAACAGTTAAAACCAAAAGTGCACATAACACATATGCCTGCCTCTGATGATTTTACTAAAGGTGAGTTTTCAATTCCCGGTGGAGTTTTCATTTCGAAAAATCATACTTGGGTAAATATGAATCAGGCAGGAATTGCTAAGATTGGAATTGATGATTTTGCAAAAAAATTAATTGGCAGAGTTTACTCCATAGAGCTTCCAAATCTTGGAATGAATGTGAAAGCAGGGCAGCCACTTTTCACAATTAAACAAGGCACTAGAAGTATCACATTCAATTCACCAGTAAGTGGTAAAGTATCACAAATAAACACTCTGCTTAAAGAAAATGTAGATTCACTTGATATTACACCTTACGAAAGAAATTGGGTTTGTGCTTTGGATGCAGAAAATATAGATAGCGAAATCAAAGAAATGGCTATTGGTAAATCTGCGGTTTCATTTTTTCAGGAAGATATTGAAAAGTTTAAAGTAATTATGCTTGAAGTTATGAAATCTGAGAAGAAGGGCGATGAATATCTTGAAGATGGATTGTACATTGGGCAGCTTGAAAAACTTAATGATATAAACTGGAATAAAATTATTGCAGAGTTTTTTGTAAGATAATTTAAAGTAAGAAACCTTCGAGGTTGCAAAGCAGAAACCTCGAAGGTTTTTTTGACTTGAGAAAGGTAAACTAATGCTTCTTCATCATCTCTTTCGCTTCAGCTTTTATTTTTATTTTTCCAGCCCTGCTAAAGTACAAAGTCACATCACCAACGTTACCTTTTTTAATATCCTGTTTAAGTTTCATAAGCATTACGTGATATGACCCTGGTTTAAGTTCAACTGTTGATTTTGCAGGAATAACAATTAGTTTTACTTCTCTCATTCCCATCATATCATTGCCTGCATCGTATGTTTCGTGTATCTGAACAAGTCCGGCAAGATTAAAATCTACTTTATAAAGTGTATCGGCTTTATCGGAATTATTTTCAATTTTAAAAAATAATCCCGTAGCTTGTCCCTGTGCACCAACGCGCATCCACGGATCAACAATTTTTACCTTCCCGTCCGACAGCTGGGTTTTATCAGATGGATTTGAAAAGATCATTAATAGCACAAGTAATAGATTCATTTTATTCTCCTTTTTTTTGATGTCATTGCGAGTCCCATTTTTATTGAGTCTCAGTAATAAGTCTACAATATTGTCATTTCGACCCACTTACCAGCTGACGCAGTCAAGGCGGGAGGGAGAAATCTTAATACTTTAATTAAAAGATTTCTCAGTCGAAGACTCCTTCGAAATGACCTTTGCGAATAGGCGTCTTAATCGGAATACTCGTGATGACAGACTACTTGCTTAAATATTTTATGTCTTCAAGTATCATATCTAAATTAGCAGTGCTGCCCTTATAGTTAGCTCTTAATTTTCCATCCTGATCAATCAGTGAAATTCTATCGGTATGTATCATACTATAACTCAGTTCTCCATTTATATAAGATGAATCGGATGGAAAGGCTTTGATATCAAACTTCAGCATTACTTCCTTGGTGTTTTGTTCGTCACCAGTGAGTAAGATCCAATTATCAAAAGTAATATTTCTGATTTCAGCAAACTTTTTTAACACAGATGGAGAATCCCGATTAGGATCAAATGAAATAATTACAAACTTAATTTTACTTTTTAAATTTTCAGGTAAACGTTCTTCAATTAGCTGCATATTGTGAGTCGTCATTGGACAAATATCCGGACAATGTGTATAAACCATAGCAAGCAAAGTAATTTTGTCTTTAATGATGTTGGGAAATTGTACTTGTACACTATCTTGATTTAAAAAAGTATTTTGAGTTCTTGTCAAATCCTGATCCAATGGGAAGTGCTGGTAGCAGCCCGCTAAAAAAATAGAGCAAAGAATAAGATTAAGGACTAAAATAATTGTTTTCACTATGATTTTTATTTTGACTTATATGATTTAACTTATTAAAAATTGTTTCATAATAAAAGATAATTTCTTTTCTTAAATTTAAAACATTGATTTATAAAAAAAATTTTATTTGACCTTTATAAAAATTTATCAACACACAACTATTATGAAAAACAATCTGAACGATATGCCTTCCGAAGAATTCCGTAAAAACGGATATAAGCTTGTTGATTGGGTTACTGATTATTTAAACAAAATTGAAAAATATCCACCACTATCACAAGTCAATCCTGGCGACATTTTAAAAAGGATACCTCAAACTCCACCCCAAAATGGAGAGGATATAGAAAATGTTTTAGCTGATGTTGACAAAATTTTAATGGATGGTATTACTCATTGGAATCATCCCGGTTTTATGGCATACTTCAATTCAACTTCAAGTGGACCCGGAATTCTTGCCGAACTTTTATCTGCTGGTTTAGGTGTTAACGGTATGCTCTGGAAAACTTCTCCGGCTTTTACAGAACTTGAAAAATCAATGATGAATTGGTTTAGACAAATGGTTGGGCTGCCGGAAAATTATTGGGGAATCATATACGATACTGCATCCACAAGTTCTATGCATGCTATTGCATCCGCACGTGAGCAGCTTAATTTAGGATTTAGAGAAAAAGGAATGGCAGGAAGAAGCGATGTCCCACGATTAAGATTGTATTGTTCCGAGCAAGCACATAACTCGATTGACAAAGGAGCTTTAACGCTTGGGATTGGATTAGAAGGGATACGAAAGATCCCCGTTAATGAAAAGTTTGAAATGATTCCTGAAAAACTTGAAGAAGCAATTAAAGAAGATAAAAAAAATGGTTGGCTGCCTTTTATTGTGGTTGCAACAGTTGGAACAACATCTACAACAAGCGTAGATCCTGTTGAAGCGATTGCGGACATTGCAGAAAAAAATAATTTGTGGCTTCACATTGATTCGGCTTATGCAGGAGTTACAGCAATGATTCCTGAAATGAAATGGATTACTAAAGGTTGGGATCGTGCAGATTCAATCGTTATCAATCCTCACAAGTGGATGTTTACTCCGATGGATTTAAGTGTTTACTTTACTCGCAAACCTGAGATTTTGAAACGGGCATTTAGTTTATCAGCAGAATATTTAAAGACAGATCAAGATAGTGAAGTAGAAAACTTGATGGATTATGGTATTCAACTCGGTAGAAGATTTCGTTCCTTAAAACTTTGGTTTATAATAAGATATTTTGGAGTTGATGGATTAGCAGCACGAATTAAAAATCATATCAGTCTTGCAAAAGAATTTGAGAGATGGATTGAATCAGAAAAAGATTTTGAATTGATGGCTCCTGTTCCGTTTTCAACAGTGTGTTTTAGATATAATCCAGAAAATAAAAGTGAATCTGAATTGAATCAACTGAATGAAAAACTATTGGAGAATATTAACGCTTCGGGAAAATTGTTTTTATCGCACACAAAACTTAATGGTAAGTTCGTCATAAGATTAACAATTGGAAGCATCAGGCACGAAAGAAGACATATTGTGGATGCTTGGAAATTAATTAGGGCAATAGCACGCGGATGACACTGATTAAACAGATTAACGCTGATTAGAATCTTTAATTTGTTTTTTACGTCACACAATTTGAAATAAAAAATTATTTAGAGGAAAACAATGGCAACTAAAACCGCAGTAGTTAAACAAGTACAGGGAATTACATTCATAGGTAAAACTGATTCTAATCATTGGATTACAATGGATGGGCCAGAAAGTTTTGGTGGAAGTAACGCTGGAATAAGACCAAAAGAATTATTGATGGTTGCTCTTGGTGGATGCACAGGGAGTGATGTTGCAAGTATTCTGGGAAAGAAGAAAATCAAGCTTGATGGATTTGAAATGAATATATCGGCTGAAGTTGCGGACGAGCATCCGCAGGTTTTTACAAAAATGAATCTTGAGTATGTTTTTTATGGAAAGAATTTACCAGTTAAGGACATTGAAAGAGCTATTGAACTTTCACAAACTAAATATTGCAGTGTTACAGCAATGTTACAAAAGGCAATGCCGATTGAACACAGTTACAGAATCGTTGAAAGCGAGTAAATAAAAAGGAGTGTTGGAGAGATGGAATATTGGAATTAAAAGATTTCAGATATCCATTACTCCACTATTCCACCATTCCAATACTCCATCATTCCGTTGTGATTAACTCTTCTGATACAATCCTAACGTGTTCCCATCAGGATCGTTAAATAGCGCATACCATCCCATAGCAGGAATAACAGTTTTAGTTCTCTTAACTGCGCCGCCGTTTTCTTTTACTCGTTTTAAAATCGAATCTATTTCCGGCATATTAACATGAAAAACAGTTGACTCACCTTTAGCTATCGCATCAACTTTTCTTAATCCAACCATTGTGCCTTTATGATTATTAAAGAGTAAATATCCATTTCCAAAAGGTTTAAATTCCCAGCCAAGTACTTTATGATAAAACTCTTTTGATCTTTCTAAATCCGTAGATGGAATTTCGCAATGAGCAATTAAATGTTCAGCCATATTTTTTCCTTATGAAAAGTTTAAGTTATTTGTGACAGGAAATTACAAGTTAGTCCTTACTAATTCAAGAAAAATGATTGGGCACAATTTAAATTCTATTAGTATATTTGAACGCAATTGATCATTCATTATTCTAGGATTAATATGAAAAATTTACTTTTTATTACAGTTTTATTTCTCCTTTGCTCATTAAATAATACATTTCCACAGAATGAAGACCATTCAACCGAGGTTAATTCATCCGTACAGGAACTTACAGATTTTCATGAAGTAGTGTATCCAATGTGGCACACTGCTTATCCGAATAAAGATTATGCTCTGTTTAAACAACTTTTACCGGATGTTAATGCTGGAGTTGAAAAAATTTATGCTGCAAAACTTCCTGGAATTTTACGCGACAAAGAAAATGAATGGAATGCTGGTTTGGATAAGCTTCGTGCGTCTGTTAAAGAGTATAACTTAGCTTGTGAAAAAAATGATGAGGCTGGAATGTTAACTTCAGCCGAAGGACTTCACTCTAATTTTGAAATGCTTGTTAGAATTGTAAAACCTGTTACAAAAGAAGTAGATGAATTTCATAAAGTGCTTTATATGATTTATCATCATTACGGTCCAAACAAAAACACAGCAGAACTAAGTAATGCGATTGATGATTTATATTTACGTGCAGATGAATTAAAAAATTGTGTTTTACCAAAATGGGCAGCGGATAAAAAAGAAGAATTTGCAAAAGCTGCAGATGAGTTATATAATTCAACGAAAGAATTACAAACGTTAAAAAATTCTAAAGCTGATGATAAACAGATAAATGTGGGAATCGAAAAAGTTCACACTAATTATCAAAAGTTAGAAGCGCTGTTTGATTAGAATAGTTTTTTTAATGTCATTCCCGCGAAAGCGGGGATCTATGAACTTCATATTAAAATGGATCCTCACCTGCGCGGGGATGACTTATAATAAAATCACTTAACAATTTTAGAAACTTCTTTAAACTCAGGTGTACCGCAAACTTCTAACAACTCAAATAGAATCGACTCAGTAGTTGTAACTTCAGCACCAAGAATTCTCATTCTTTCTAAAGCAATATTGTAATCAATTTCTTTACGGGATGAAACGGCATCTGCTGCAAGATTAACTTGATAATCATTAGCAATCAGATCTAGGACTGTTTGCTGCACACAAACATGAGATTCAACTCCGCAAACAACTATTTGAGATAATTTCTTTTTATGAAATTCATCAAATAAATTTTCTGCACCAGAGCAGCTAAAACTCATTTTTTGATATGCAGTATAACCGGAAAGTTCATTTAGAATTTTTTGTGAAGTGGGTCCCAAACCTTTTGGATATTGTTCTGTAAAATAAATTGGAAGCTGCATTGCTTTGAAGCCTTTAATAAGCTTAACTGTGTTTTCTAAAACAGATTCATAATTTTTTATTACAGGTAGAATGCGCTCCTGCAAATCAATAATGAGCAGGGCAGTTGTTTCTTTTTTTAGGATGATTGGGTTTCGTTTCATAATTATTTTCTATTCCTTATAGATAATAACTCTATAAATTATTGATGAAAAAATTTAATAGTCATTTCGACGGCAGGGAGAAATCTTTGATGATTGCATTAACAGATTTCTCATCCCGAAAGCATTCGGGATCCTTCGAAATGACTTCTGACTCTTGAACTTAAACTTGAACTTGAACTTGAACTTGAACTTATCTAATATATTTCATCCATTCCATACTTACCGCAGGAGTACATCATCAAAATTGAAGCAAGATCAATCAAAGCTTTTTTCTGTTCATCAGCATGAATAACAAGATCATAAACATCAGCCATAAACTGGAAATTGTTAAGTATCTTTTTTAACTCTCTTAGATTTGGTGAACCATGCCAGTTTGCAACTTGTGTTATTAATACTTTTTCAAATCGTCTTAAAAAATCTCTGAAAGAAATTAAGTGAGTAGCGTTAGCATGTCTTGGATGACAAATAACAATAAGATCATTAAAATAAGTATCCCATTTATTTGCAAGTTTCTGATTGCGGCTATCCATTACAAATCTTGCTTGTTCTAATGTAAACTTTGCTTTTGTTGCAACCTTGTACTGCGGAATGATAGCGTATCCATCATAACTAATTTCATCATCATCTTCATCGTAATATTTCCATCGTTTTAAAAGTTGGTTCGGTGTGTAAATGATAACGACTTTATCAAGTGAGCTATCTGTAACTATAAATTTTCTTTGCTGGTAATTAACCACGGTGAACCAATGTTCCCAATTATCAACGCTTAGTATGCAGGGATAACCTTTCTTTAATTGTTCGATCAAAGCTTTAATTGCATCATCAGGTTTTTCTCTCCTGAAATATTTCATCTTGCAATTATAAAACTTTGCAGCTTTTGCTAAACCGATTTCATCTGTACCATACCACCACGTGCTACCGGCTTTTATTCCAATTTGATTTTCACTTTCAAATCTTCCAAGCATTACAAGTGCATATTTAAGTGCGAAAGGTCCGCATTGATATTTGTATGGTTGTGGATAGAAGCTCATTTTGTTATATCTTATTATTGAAACAACGTAAACTTTAGTAAATGAAATTTTTTTTACAAGTGAATTTGGGTATTTTTTCGGTATGAAAGAAAAAAAATTAAAAGTTCTTATACTTTACAATGAAGCTCATCCCGAGTTTTACCACAAACCAGTCGAACCTGCACCTAAGCTTGATTTTAAGCCATATTTTGAGGTTGATAATCTTACTCCGATGGAAGAATATGATATTATTGCCAAAAAGCTCAAAAGAGTTGGTTTTGATACATACTCCTTAAATCTAAAAGATGATATTTTTAACCTTTTAGATTTGGTAAGACAAAATCCCCCGGATGTTATCTTTAACTTTGTGGAGATTTATAAAGAACAGCCAAGGCTGGAAATGAACTTGGTTGGATTTTATGAGTTACTCGGAATTCCTTATACAGGGGCTTCAGCTATAACATTAGCCAATTGCCAGAGTAAATTTCTTACAAAAAAATTATTAAACTATCACGGAATTAAAACAGCAAAGTTTCAGTTGTTTGATAAAATTCCCGAAGAGTTTAAACTTGAAACAAAATTTCCTGTTATCGTTAAGCCGGCTTATGAAGATGCAAGTGTTGGAATTGAAAATGAATCCATTGTTTATAACACCAATGCTTTAAGGAAAAGAATTGAATATGTTTTTAACCAGTTTAATCAACCTGCTTTGATTGAAGAATTTATTGAAGGACGCGAATTTAATGTTTCGGTTACCGGAGATTTAAAACCAAAAGTTTTACCAATTAGTGAAATTGATTTTAGTACAATGCCGGATCATTTGCATAACATTGTTAGCTATCAGGCAAAGTGGAATCCATATCACGAATCATATCATAAAACAATTCCAATTTGTCCTGCAATAATTTCCAAAGATTTGGAAGATAAGATTAAACGCACAGCAATTGCTGCTTTTAAGATTATGGGCGCAAGAGATTACGCTCGTGTTGATATGCGTGTTACAAGCGATGAAGAAATTTATGTTCTGGAAGTAAATCCAAATCCTGATTTGACAGAAGGTGCAGGATTTATGCGCTCTGCCCACGCTGCCGGATTAAGCTACGCACAAGCGCTAAAGAAAATTGTTATGCTGGCTTATGAAAGAGGGAAGAGAATTTAGTTAGTTAATAATTTTTTCTCCTCTTGAGTTAATTAAAAAATGATGTAAAATGTTCTAACTAATAATCGATACGAAAAATAGACCGGAATTACTAAAATCAATTTTAAGTATTCTGAGATCCAGTAGATTTTTTCAAAAAGAATACTTCCAGCTATATACCCAATGATGATAGGAATTAATGCGTCAAACAATACTCTCCAATTTTGTCTTCTATATTCGGGTGGTATCTCCTGTCCTTTTGAGTAAAAATTCGCCTCATAAATTTCACTGGTTTTGTAAATATATGATGTGAACCATTTTTTAAAATCCGTCTCAGCATATAAAGAAAATGTGGATATTAAATATGATAAAATACCAAGTGAGATTATATAAATATAATTTTTATCTATTTCATTAAATTCTATTCCCAACCAAGTAACCTTTGTGGGAAGTACACCGACATTTGAAATAACTAAACATATTAAACTTGTGATTAACAGACTTTTCCTCTCTCTTCTGGTGGTATCAATTAAGGGATCATTGAAAATGATAGCAATTTCTTCAGGATTAAGATGTGGTATTCTTTTCACATCATGTGCATTAATATCTTTTTGATTACGCTTAATCATTATCTGGGTAAAAATCTTATTTGAAAAACGCAACCCGATTTATTTCAGAATCGGGTTTTTTTAACTAAAAATATTATTTAAGCTTTTATTTTTGCCAGTGTGGGTACTTTAGATTTTACTAATTCATAAACTCCAAACATTACTCCAACAAAGAACAAATCACCGAGTAAAGAATATTGGAAAAATGGAATTGCGGCAATGTAGCTTTCCATTAAGCCTGCAGGAGTTTTGGGATATAATGTTCCAAGTGCCCAAACACCAAAGTTTGTAATTGCAAAGAAACTTACAGAAGCTGTTAGTGATGTAATCACAACATTTTTTACACTTACTTTTTTAAGCATTACAATTCCAAGTAAAACAATTAATGCAAAGCTTAGATAAACCATCCAGGCATAAGAATAAAATCCAATTATTGCATCGGTTAAAAACATCGCAGCAAGTGGAATTGCAAATGCAAGTGATTTTTTATTAAAGTAAGCGCCGCCAAATAGAGCCATTGCTGCTATCGGTGCAAAGTTTGGCGGGTGGGGGAGTAATCTCACAAACGCTGCAACAAAAACCATTAAAGTAACAACCCAAAAGTTTGGAGTAATTTTTTTCATTTGATCAACCATAATTATTTCCTTTCTATTAAAATTTTATAAAAAATATTTCTTGTTATAATTAGTTCAAAGATAAAGTTTAATTAATTCAAAAGTCAATGAACCCCTCCTTTATCCTCCCCTTTCAGAAAGGGGAGGAAATAGGTAGGGTTAATCTATCATCAGC
>JAVHOU010000099.1:0-17029 GCA_036170275.1 Ignavibacteriaceae bacterium | reverse complement strand
GCGATTCTAATATTAAAGAAGATTTAAAGACGAGTTCAATTTCATTTTTTAATTGTGCATTGTTTGATGGACTATTCATCCTAATATTATTTACCTCCAATTCAAACGCAGGCTTTCATTTGCTTGCAGCTTTAGTTTTGATTACAATTTCAATTATCTACTGGACAAAGCAAAAAAACAAATATTCAACTTTTTTGTATTCGATGTCAGGATATCTTGCATTAAGCATTGCGATTGTCCTATTAACTCCGCATCCAGATTACTATTTTTGGTTGGGATTACAAAGTGTATTAGTAATTTCAACAGCAATATGGTTCCGATCTAAAATCATAGTTGTTGCAAACTTTATAATCTTTATTACAATAATATTAGCATACTTAATTACTGAATTTCATTCTGGTTTAACTTTAATTACTTTTGGTATTATCGCTTTGGTAAGCGCAAGAATATTAAACTGGAAGCAAATGCGTCTTGAATTAAAGACAGAGCAAATGAGGAATATATATCTGCTTGTTGGTTTATTAGTGATTCCTTATGCTTTATATCGATCCGTGAATATAGAATATGTTAGTCTAACATGGATTGCGTTATCGCTATCATATTATATTTTAAGTATTCTTCTGAAAACTAAAAAATATAGATGGATGGCTTTAATAACCTTATTACTTACAGTGGGTTATAGTTTTATACTTGGTTTATCAAGCAGCGATACCAGTTTTAAAATAATTTCTTTTTTAAGCGTGGGTGTTGCACTAATTATAACTTCCGTAATATACTCTAGGAAAAAAATTGCTAATTAATTTGTAAATTATAGTCAGTTAAATTTCTTTTAATAATAAATAGTGAATTTTTCATTTATTCTAATTAGGAAAGGTTACAAAATGTATAAATACTTTTTTGTTTTACTTCTTGGTTCAATATTATTTTTTACCACGGAAGAAAATTTTGCCCAACATAAATATGTTGGCGTTTCAGCTTGTGCAATGTGCCATAAGACTGAAAAGTCTGGTAATCAATTTGGGGTATGGAGTAATAGTCCCCACTCCAAAGCAATAGAAACTCTTAAATCAGAAAAAGCCAAAGAGATTGTGACTAAAATGGGACTTAAAACAGAAGCTTCTGAATCACCTGAATGTTTAAAATGTCATACTACCGGATATGGTTCAGCAGCGGAAATGTTTGATGCTAAATTTAAAGCAGAGGATGGCGTTCAATGCGAATCTTGCCATGGCGCCGGTTCAGATTATAAATCATTAAAGATAATGAAAAGTCGTGAAGACGCAGTAAAAAATGGAATGAATAATATTTTAGTCGCTGATGGATCGGCTGAAAAATTATGTAAAACTTGTCACAATGAAGGAAGTCCAAACTTTAAAGGATTTAACTTTGAAGAGTATTGGAATAAAATAAAACATCCTAAAGGAACATCGAACTAATTCAATTTTGAGATTATAATCTTAAAAGCCTGAGGTCAATTTGATTTCAGGCTTTGTTCTATTAATCAAGGCTGGATAAATATGTTAAGGTAATTATTAAATAAAACCTTAACAAATATTTATATAGGAATTGACTTTCATTTATACATAACATTAAAATAAATATAAAATTATTATACAGTTGATTCTATGGACCTCAATACAAAAGATATTTCACACCTGTTAATGCTTCCGGAAAATGAAGTCCAGCAGTTAGTGAAGAAAAAAGAAATACCTTTCCAGCACCTGCACGATAAAGTTGTTTTTAACAAACAGCAGATTATAGAATGGGCGCTTGGACGTAATCTTCCTATTAATGTTTCCGGTCATCAGAAGTTGAGTGAGTATCACATCGAAACTTTAAGTACTCTGCTTGATAAAGATTCTTTCCACTATAATTGTGAATTAACAGAAACTTCATACATCGAGAAAATAGTTTCTCAAATCAACTTTGAGAAGAATGTGGATAAGGAAATTATTGTTCAACTCTTAAAAAGCAGAGAATCAATGATGAGCACTGCAATTGGAAATGGAATCAGTCTCCCCCATCCTCGCGTACCGCTTATGGTTGGAAGAAATAAACCGCTCATAAATTTTTTCTTTGCAAATAAACCACTTGATTTAAAATCTATTGATGGCAAGCCGGTTCATACTTTAATTCTTCTTATCTCCCAGACTATAAAACAGCATTTAAGTTTAATTGCTCATCTAAGTTTTCTACTCTCAAAAGAAACATTTAGATTTGCATTGGAAAACAGGCTTGAGTGCCACGAGATTTTAGATATAATCACAAAGATTGAGGAGACAAGAAATAAATCTTAATGAACGACTTACTTAATTCAGAAAATATTTTATTTACTTTAGCTTTTGTAATCCAGTTAATCTCAATTGGATTTTTGTTTATTAAAGATCAACACAAAGCACTCTTTGCCTCCAACAGTGTTTTGTTGCTTGGTTTAGCACTTGGATTACTATCAACATTATCCTCTGCACTTTTTTCTTCTGCTGATATTTCTTCAACGTCTATTTTTTATAATTTCATTCGACTTGATGGATTGGGAACTTACTTCCTGTTTATTATTCAGTTGGTTGCAATCCCAACCACCATTTATAACTTTTCTTATCTTCAGCATTACATTGAAGAAAAAAGATCAATAAAAAGTTTTGTAACATTTTACATTATACTTTTAATCTCAACTCAGTTTATTGTAATTGCAAATCAGGCAATTTTATTTTTGGTAAGCTGGGAAGTGATGAGTATAACCGGTTATCTCGGAATGATGTTGGAAAAAGAAAAAGAAGAAGTTCAAAAAGGAAGTTTTTATTATTTCGCTGCATCGCACGTATTAATTTTTATTTTGTACATTTTTTTCTTTTTGTTACACAATCAAACCGGAAGCTGGTTCTTTAGCGATTATCATCTTTCATTTTCAACAGGAATTGTCATTCCGATTATTTTCATTTTATCTTTTGTTGGATTTGGAATCAAAGCGGGATTTATGCCATTTCATTTTTGGCTTCCGCAGGCACATCCAATTGCACCGACAGTGTTAAGCGCATTTCTTTCCGGTGTGATAATTAAGATGGGGATTTACGGAATATTAAGAACTTATCTTTTCATAAAACCAGTTCCGGAATGGGCAGGATGGTTTATTCTTATCGTTAGTATTA
Source organism: Ignavibacteriaceae bacterium (assembly GCA_036170275.1). GTDB lineage: Bacteria > Bacteroidota > Ignavibacteria > Ignavibacteriales > Ignavibacteriaceae > IGN3. The sequence goes on along the minus strand of JAVHOU010000099.1, from coordinate 13,883 downwards.
TCAGCGCGATATTTGGCGTGTGGTATGCACTCGCACAGCACGATATAAAAAGATTGCTTGCATATCACTCAATAGAAAATATTGGAATCATAGGAATCGGGATTGGAATTGGTTTCATTGGTTCAGCAAACAATCTTCCCGCAGTGGAAGTTTTAGGTTTTGGCGGAGCGCTTCTTCATACACTTAATCATGCAATCTTCAAAAGTCTTTTGTTTATCGGCAGCGGAGTTGTTTATCAAAATCTTGGAACGCGTAATATTGAGTTGATGGGTGGACTTGTTCATCGCGCAAAGTATATTGCATTACTTTTTCTAATTGGCTCAGTTGCAATCAGCGGAGTTCCTCCATTTAACGGATTTATCTCTGAGTTTATCATCTACACAGGATTTTTTAAAACAGCGAACGAATTAAAAAACTACTATCCAATTTTAATGTTAATGTTTGTAGTTGGGTTAGCTTTTGTTGGCGGACTTGCTGTTGCCTGTTTTACAAAAGTAAATTCAATTATGTTTTTAGGAAGCGAAAGAAAAGAAGTAAAACAGTTTCATACTACCATTTATGATTACATCTCACTCGGAATTTTTGCTTTGCTTTGCATCGTTATTGGATTTTATCCGCAGCCTTTTGTAGGAATAGTTAATAAAGTTATTGTAAGTAATTTTGTTTCATCGCATCCATCTTCAGCGTTAGTTAATATTGATTGGCTATACTTTACAATAATATTTTCTTTCATAGCGCTTGGTATTTTCTTTTTGTATATAATAAAACTAAAACTCGAAAAGAAATTTGGAAGAAGAACTTCAGCAGCGTGGGGTTGCGGCTATGACAATCTTAATCCACGAATGCAATACACAGCTTCATCTTTTGCTAATGAATTAAATGAAATTCCAAAATCTATTTTAGTTTATCATAAAAAAGTTGAAGTTTCTGAAAATGCTTATTCCCTTCCTTCAAAGTTTCAAAGTCATTCAAAGGATTTTGTTGATAGCAAAATAGTTTTACCTTCATTCCGGTTTTTTAGTTTTCTGATTACAAAAATTAAATTCTTGAGTCAAACAGATATTCGTTATTACATTGGTTTTATTTTGATCATCATTACTATTTATAGTTTTATAGCTTTTTTATGGTCGTAGATATTTTACAAGGAATTGCTTCGGTATTAATATTATTAGGATTTGCTCCTTTGTTTTCAGGACTTGTGAATAAACAAAAAGCAAAACTTACTGGACGCGTTGGTGCGCCAATTCTGCAGCCATATTATGATCTACAAAGACTTTTCAAAAAAGAAACTATTAACGCAACCACATCATCATTTATAAGTCGTGTTTCGCCGCTAATAAATTTTATTACATTAATTGTTGCATCGGCAATGCTTCCTGTCGGATTTTGGAAACCGCTAATTAGTTTTAACGGTGATATAATTTTATTCGCTTACATCTTAGGTCTATCAAGATTTTTCCAAATCTTAGCTGCTATGGATATTGGCAGTTCGTTTGAAGGAATGGGTGCGGCACGCGAAGCAACCTTTGCATTATTTGCCGAGCCAATTTTCTTTTTTACTATTGGCAGTATTTCATTCATCAGCGGATACACATCGCTGTTCGATATCTATCATTCAATTCAGCTCGACAATATTTCTTATGAAGTTTTTATTGTGATTTGTTCCATCTCTGTTTTTATGCTTGCAGTAACAGAATGTTCGCGTATGCCTGTTGATGATCCAAACACACATCTTGAACTTACTATGATCCACGAAGTAATGATACTTGATAATTCCGGGATAGATTTATTCCTCTATCAATATTCAAGTTACATCAAGTTATTCATCTATGCGGTTTTAGAAATTTCGTTCTTCTATCCATTCAGTCAGCAAAGCTATTTGATTGGAATATTAATATTTGTTGTAGGAAGTCTTGTGTTAAGTTTTTCATTAGCTCTTGTTGAAACAATTACATCCAGATATAGAATGAAGAACATTCCACAATATTTATTGTTCGCTACGGCAATCGGAATTTTAAATTTATTGATTTATACTTTTACGAAATGAAAAAATTAGAAAAATATATTAGAATGTCATTGCGAGCAAGTCTTCGAGCGAAGCAATCTGAATCATTGATAGGCAGATTAATAATTGCTACTACTTTTGAATGTTTTTTCATATACCCTAAAGTTGTCATTTCGACCAACGGGAGAAATCTTTTACTCACAAAACTATCAGATTTCTCAGTCGAGGACTCCTTCGAAATGACATTTTCAGAATACTTAAAAGAACCTAAAGGTCGTGGCTATTCAATGCTTTTATCTTTGGGTCTAGACTAATTCTATGGGAAATCTTTTAAGCATACTTTTTTGTCTTTCACTTTTTTACGTTTCAATAACATCGCGAGTGAAAGGATATGTAGCGGTTTTACAATTTCAAGGATTGTTACTAACAGTTCTTGTTTCTCTTCCTTTCATAAAATACTTTTCAATCTTTGGAATAATTTTACCGATTACTCTTTTAGTTGTAAAAGTAATTTTAGTGCCGCGCTACATCAACAAAATAATTCTTGATTTGGACATCAAAAGAGTAATTGAACCAACAATACAGCAAGTAGTTTTTTTACTTTTAGTAATTGCTACTATGATTGTAATTTTTCTTACATCAAGCATACTTGCTCGAAGTACCGAGCTTGAAGTAATTCCCTTTGCAAGTGGTTTCTCTGCAATAGCGTTAGGCATCTATATAATTATTTTCAGAAAAAAACTAATCGTACACGTTTGCGGATTTCTTGTCTTAGAAAATGGAATATTCCTTTTCGGCACTGCTGTTGCTTCAGAGCTTCCGATGATGATTGAGCTTGGTGTTTTACTCGATGTTTTTGTTGTTGTCTTTTTGATGGGAATTGCACTAAATAAAATCCGAAGTACCTTTGAAGGATTTGAAGTTACGGATCTCGGGAGGTTAAAGGATTGATGTTCGGATTTTCTATATTAATATTACTTCCATTGCTTGCAGCAGCGTTCTGCTACTTTGTAAAGAATCTTAGAGTGCAATACAATGTTTCTTTAATTGTCAGCTTGTCCCATTTATTTTTAACATTGATAGTTTTTCTTGGGATATATCATATTCAACTTCCAACTTTTTTTAGCTTTGATTCACTCAGTAAATTATTTTTACTTATACTTTCAAATGTTTACTTCTGGGTTGTGCTTGTTTCTTTCAATTATCTAAAAAGACCGGTAACATCAAAAGCACAGGAAGGTAGGAAATATTATTTTCTTCTTCTAAATTTTTATCTGGCATCAAACTCAGCCGCAATGCTAAGCTCTCATTTTGGAATGTATTGGGTTGCCACTGAAGCAACTACTTTATCAGTAGCACCTTTGATCTACTATTATAGAAATGAAGAGGCACTTGAAGCAATGTGGAAGTATTTATTTTTAGTTTCAGTTGGAATTGCATTTGCATTTATCGGAATATTATTTCTTACTCTTTCAGCCAATGGCTCTGTTCTAGAAGGCAAGCAATTATTTTTCTGGGAGTTTATCCGAAACGCAAAAGCGTTGAACCCAATTTGGCTTAAAGCAAGTTTCATTTTCATCTTTGTTGGATTAAGCACAAAGATAGGAATTGCACCCATGCATTCCGGGGATGTTGATGCAACAAGCAATGCTCCAAGTCCGATTGCAGCACTTATGTCCGGCTCGCTCCGCCTTACTGCATTACTCGGTGTTCTGCGAATTTTTCAAATCATAACACCGACTTCGTCATTTGAATTTGCAAGAATTATTTTGATCATTGGTGGATTGCTTTCACTCTTTACAGCTTTTGTTTTTATGTTCAAAGTGAACAATTACAACCGTATGCTTGCTTATTCAAGTGTTGAGCATTTGGGAATGATAGCATTAGGGATAGGCATTGGCGGTTTAGCTTTTATAGGAGCTATGTATCATGCAATTTATAATTCAATTACAAAAATAGTTTTGTTTTTAAGTGCAGGAAATATTCACAGCAAATTCAAATCGCGTGAAGTTGATAAAGTTAGATCGGTGCTGAACATCATGCCAAAGACAGGCTGGATTTTCTTGCTTGCATATTTAGCTATCTCAGGTATACCACCTTTTGGAATTTTCTTTAGTGAGATAAAAATATTTGAAGGAATTCTTTTCTCGGATAAACCATTTGTACTTGTACTAGTAATGATATTTCTGTTATTCATTTTTATAAATATGGGTAAGATTATTTTCACAATGCTTTATAAAAAAGGTGATGAAGAAGTTTCTCAAATAAATTCAGAGAGATTTGACATCACACATCTTGCGGCAATTTTACTCTTGATTTTATTGATTACAATTGCTGTGTCTTCTCCAGAAATTATTTATCAAAACATTTTAAATGTTGGAAAAGATTTTGGTATAAAGTTATGACATCACTTGAAATACAAAATAATCAGTGCTTTGATGTTTCATCTATTCCATTCTTAAGTGTTGATGATTTCCGAAAGAATGTAATCGAAGCTCTTTCAAATGGATATCGGATGATTGCACTAACTCCAATTGATAAAAACATACCTGAAAAAATAATTGCCGTGTTTGCTGATAATGCTTCTTCATCAATTCATATTATTGGCGGAGCGTTTGATAAATCAAAATTAGCATTTGAAAGTTTTGCAAATAAGTTCCCTCAGACCAACTATTTTGAATGCGAACTTTCAGAAAATTATGGATATGTTTCTCTCAATCATCCGTGGCTTCATCCTGTTAGAAAACAAAATGTAATACTTGGTAACAAGCCGTATCAATTTTTTAAGTTAGAAGGCGAAGAAGTGCACGAAGTTGCTGTTGGTCCAATTCACGCAGGAGTAATTGAGCCGGGTCATTTCAGATTTCAGTGCCACGGTGAGTTGGTTTACAATCTTGAAATAAATCTTGGATATCAACATCGCGGTGTTGAAAAACTGTTACTTGAAGCTAATCCGAATCAAAAAATAATTTTATCGGAATCAATTGCTGGTGATACAACTATCGGCCATACATTTGCTCATTGCAGTGTAATAGAAAGCTTATCACAGACACAATTAAGTTTACGTGCAGAAGTTATCCGAACAATTGCTTCTGAACTTGAAAGAATTGCAATGCACTTATCTGGTCTTGGCGGTGTTGCTAATGATGTTGGTTTTGCTTTACCTTCTGCTTCTTATGGAAGACTGCGTACACTTGCAATAAATAGTCTTGCACTTTTATGCGGTTCACGCTTTGGTCGTGGATTATTTATATATGGCGGAGTTAGATTTGATTTTAATGAAGAGATAATATCTGCGATCAAAAAGAATCTGGAAATTATAAGGAATGATATAACCGAGATTAACAACTATTTGTTTAATTCAATCGGTGTACTTACAAGATTTGAAGATACAGGAATCATCACCAAAGAACTTGCACAAAGTATTGGCTTGGTTGGTTTGGCGGCACGATCTAGTGGACTGGAAGAAGATGCCCGCATCAGTTTTCCTTACAGCGCATATCGATATAATCCTGTTTCTATGATTACACTTTCAAGCGGTGATGTTTTTGCGCGTGCACGTTTGCGTGCTCTTGAACTTGATGAATCACTTAGATTTATTTTTGATCAGTTGGATAATCTTCCTTCAGGTGAAATAAAATCAGAGGTTAATGATATTAAAAACAATTCTGGTGTTGTTTCTATTGTTGAAGGATGGCGGGGTGAAATTGTCCACATTGCTTTTACAGATGCAAGTAGAAAATTAGTTCAATACAAAATAAAAGATCCATCTTTTAATAATTGGTATGGATTGAGTTTAGCTTTACGGAATACAGCTATTTCGGATTTCCCACTGTGTAATAAAAGTTTTGATTTATCGTATGCCGGTCATGATTTATAAAAATAAAAATGTCATTGCGAGTCCCATTGGGACGAAGCAATCTATCTTGGTTGTGTGAGATTGCTTCACTCGAGGACTCGTTCGCAATGACTAAAAAAGAATAATGCTATGAACGACGCAATTAAAATAAGATTACTCCAAGGCGATCCAATAATTCACGATGTAAGGAATGCAAAAGTCCCTCCTCTTTTTCGTGGATTACCGATCATTGAAGATAAAGAATGTTCAACTGGTTGTAAAAAGTGTGTTGAGGTTTGTCCAACCAACGCAATAAAATTAAATCCAGTACAGATTGATTTAGGTTTATGCGTTTTCTGTCCTTTATGTGAAGAAGCTTGTCCTGAGAAGATTATCCATTACACAAATGATTATCACACTGCAGTTGAAAGCAGAGAAAAACTAATCGTTACAAGCCGAACAAAATCTATCAAACCTGAAATTGCATCAGAAAAAATCAGAAAATATTTTGGCAAATCATTAAAGCTAAGACAAATATCCGCAGGCGGCTGCAATGGTTGTGAACTTGAACTTAATGCCTTAAGCAATGTAAATTTTGATATGGGAAGATATGGAATTGAATTCGTAGCATCACCAAGACACGCAGATGGAATTGTTATTACGGGACCGTTAACACAATCAATGTCGAATCCAATTGAGATTTGCTATGAAGCAGTTCCAAATCCAAAAATAATTATTCTATTTGGTGCTTGTGCAATCAGCGGTGGAATATTTCAAGCGTCAGAAGTGATTCAAAGAAAATTTTTAGATGAAAATAAAATTGATCTTTACATTCCGGGCTGTCCTCCTCATCCGCTAACGTTTATAAATGGTTTGCTGGATTGGTTAGATAGGAAATAGTAATCGAGGTGTTCAAATAAACAAACTTATATTATGAACTTTTAAATCCTGACTTTTCTAATAATATCTTTGCAGTTTTAGCATCATCTTCGGTTTCAAAATACAGTTTAAAATTTCCGCCGCTTCCCTCTCGAATTTTTAACAATTCGATGTCTTTAATATTTATTTTATTCTCAAATAAAATGGTAGAGATTTTACTAATCATACCGGGCTTATCATTAACGAAAATAGTTATATCGTATAAGGGGGATATAAATCCTTTGTTGTTAAATGGAATTTCGTTTCTATTTGTATGTGCCGACTCAAATTCTTTTTCGAGAGATTTATAATTATCATTCTTAATTAATTGAATATATCCATCTAACTTTATTTGTAAATCTTCTAATGATTCGACCACATATGATTTGTTATTTTTTAAAATATCTTTCCAAATTGAAAAGCTGCTTGATGCAATCCTTGTCATATCACGGAAACCACCGGCTGCAAAATCCAGAAACCGAAATCCATTTTGTGATTTTGATGAAGTATTAACCATGGCAATCGAGAGCAATTGAGGTAAATGGGAAACCTGTGCTACAATTTTATCGTGTAGTGCCGGATCAAGAAATGTAAATTTCATTCCTGTTGGTTTTAGTGTATTCAGAAATAAATCAAGTTGAATATTTTTTATTTCAGTCGATACAATACAAACTGAATTCTCAAATAAAAGATAATCTGAATTTGAGTAACTGCCATTTTCTTTTCCCGCCATAGGATGAAGCCCAACATACATTCCTCTACTTTTGCTTGACTTCCATTTTTTTGCGAACACTTCCTTCACACTGCAAAGATCGGAAATAATTTGATCTGGCTTTAATAGAGGTGAAAGTTCTTCAAATACTTTTAAACTTTGATCGATAGGCAACGCCAAAAATATATAATCAAAATCAAGTGCATCTAAATATGATGAAAGCGAAATATCAATTGAATTATCTGCGATTGCTTTATCAAGAACATCCATATAATCAAAGGCTGCTATTTTTGTTTCAGGTAAGGAATGTTTTATGGACTTTGCTAAAGAACCTCCAATTAATCCTAAACCAATTATTGCGATACTTTTTGTGTTCAATTCATTTTCTCAAGTTCTTGTGTCATAAATCTAAATTGATCAAACCTTAAAGATTGCTCGCCATCGCTTAAAGCTTTTTCAGGATTGGGATGTATTTCAACCATAATTCCATCTGCCCCAACTGCCTTAGCAGCTTTTGCGAGTGGAATAACTTTATCCCGGTGTCCAACAGCATGAGACGGATCAACAATTATTGGTAGATGAGTTAATTCTTTAAGAACGGGCACAGCACTTAAATCAAGCGTGTTGCGTGTTGCTGTTTCAAAAGTTCTTATTCCTCTCTCACACAAAATAACCTGCCTGTTCCCCTTTGCCAAAATATATTCTGTTGCATTTAATAATTCTTCAATCGAAGACATCATTCCTCGTTTTAGAAGCACAGGACGAAATGATTTGCCGACTGCCGAAAGCAATGAAAAGTTTTGCATATTTCTTGCACCGATTTGAAGTATATCAGATTTCTCAGCAACTTTTTCAATTTGATCTATGGAAAGAACTTCCGTAATAATTGGCAGATCATATTCATCGCCAGCCGCCTTTAGCAAATCTAATCCTTCAAATCCTAACCCTTGAAAAGCGTAAGGCGATGTGCGAGGTTTAAAGCATCCACCACGCAAAATATGAGCAAAATTTTCTTTTACTTCTCTTGCGCATTGATTTATTTGTTCAAATGATTCTACAGAACAGGGACCAGCAATTATTATAAAATTTCCTCCGCCAATCTTTACATCTTTTACTGATATGATTGTGTCATCTTTTTTATAATCCCTGCTGGCAAGTTTGTAAGAAACTTTAGAAGCGGATTTTTTTTCGGTCACAGCTTCTGAAATTATAATTGGTTGTTCAATCTCTTCTTCTGTCTGTTTTATATGTCCAACTTTTGTTTTTTCAAAATCTTTGGCTGGATAACAACCAAGTATTTTTAAATATCTTGTATGCTTACCAACTTCATCTAAAAGATCTTTAACTTTTTGACTTTGAACATTTCCCTGAAAATCCAGATAAAACATTTCTTCCCACGGATTGCCAAGTATCGGACGTGATTCAAGTTTTGTCATATTAATTCCAAAATCTCTAAAAATTGAAAGAGCTTGAACCAGCGAACCAGGCTTATGAGCAGTAGCTAAAATTAAAGACGTCTTGGCAGGAATTCGCTCATCAACTTTTATTGGATCAAGTGAGCAGATTAAAAATCTTGTAAAATTACCTGGTTGATTTGCAATGTCTTCTCGCAGAATTGAGACATTAAATATTTCCGCTGCTTCTTTACTTGCAATTGCAGCGCAATCTTTCATTCCCTCTTCTTTAATTTTCTGCACAGACTTAGCAGTGTCTTCATAATATTCTATCTCAGCTTGAGGTAATGATTTAAGAAAGCTGCTGCATTGCCTTGCTGCCTGATAGTGCGCATATATTTTTTTTATTTTGTTAAGTGGAATGTCTTCCAATCCTAAAAGAAAATGTTTAACCTGAAATATTTCTTCACCAACAATGTTAAGATTACTGCTTGTTAATGAATCATAAACTTCGTTAATGCTGCCGGAAGTAGTATTTTCAATCGGCAGCACAGCATATTCCGCAGATGAATCCTCAACCGCTTCAACCACTTCATCAAAATTTTTCATCTTTCTAAAAACTATTTCTTTATCAGAACCAAAAAATTGTTTTGACGCAAGAAAGCTGTATGAACCTTCAATTCCCTGGATGGCAACGGTTATAGTTTCTGTCATTTCACTTTTGTTACCGGCATTAAGCACAAACCTATTCTGAAGTTTTACTGAGTCATCAATAATTTCATAAAATATCTTTGATACGTAGTGGGAATCTAAATGGTATTTTCTGCCAGATTCTATTAATCTGGTAAGTAATTCTCTTTCTCTTCCTCTATCTCGGATAGATGATTTTTCTTCATTCTTAAGTTTTACAATTTCTAAACTTAGATCCCTGCGCTCAGATAGAAGCTTTAATATTTGTTCATCAATATGATTGATTTTTTTTCGAATTTCTTGCATCTATTTATCTTTGCTAATAATGATAATTTTGCAAGCCAATATCGGTTTATTTTGATTGGCAATCAAGACGTCATTGTTTCGGTTAACTGTTATTAAATTAGCTGAAGGTTTCAACCTCGCCTTTTTTTTAATATACCAATCTTGACAGAATATTCTAAATTGTTTATATATGACTAGCTTATAGATAAGATGTTGCTGCTACCGGTGGAGACCGGGTAATAGTAGAACAAATTATTTGTAAGTACAGTGCAAATCACACTGTATGTCGGAGAAGATGAATCCGGCTAAAGGGCAGGCTTCCAAATTATATCAGGAACAGTTGGAGCCAAAAGCTTTGATCAAGGGCTGGTAGGATGAAAGAACACCCTGTCCGAACTCAGTTAATGTTAGGCCAACATTATCTGATAGCGCCAAAGCAACGGCGCGAATATAAATTGACCCCAGGTTAGTTAATTGCCTGAGGCGCCTCGGGCTTAGAACTTGGTAAAAACAATGAATAAGCTCGAAATAAAAATAGACGTGAGAATAAATATTGCAGCAGTAATTGTTGCAATAGCATATTTCTTATCTCTATTTATTTAATTGACTGGCGAGGTTTCGGCCTCGCCATTATTATATATAGTTCATTCACAACTAAAAATATTATTTTAATTTACGGGAAAAGTGTAAGTTTGTGGAAATTCAAGAGAGATTAAATGGAAACTATTAATACGGTTATAATAATCGTTGCTTGTTTATTTACTCTATCCTGGTTATATGGTATCAGATATAAAATGCAGATGGCAGATAGGGCATCACAATCTACCATTAACTCTACATTTCTATACATTGTTTCTATCATTCTTGTTCTGATAGTCGGTTTTTCTCCTCTTCATCTTTTGTGGATGTTTCCATTAGCAGTAGTTATTAGTTTGTTAAGTCTAACCTTTCCTTTCTCACTTATTTCTATTCTATCCATACCCATTGAAAAATTAGCATACATTGGACTTGACTGGGATAAGATTCAAACATTGCAAGATGATGTAAAGGAAGTTATAAGGTTAATGAAAATGGAAAAGATGACGAGGGAGGATGCAATGAAAATAGTGAAGGAAAAAAGAAGTAAGCGAATACCAGTATAAAGAGAGCAATTAAATCAATGAGTTTAATAAGGGAAATAGTTGGAATATTTGTACCTCGCATTTTAACCGAGAATATTATTAAAGCTAATGAGGATAGTTATTATAACTTACGCAAGAAATTTCCAGGTAAGAATGAACATGATTATTTAGCAATGACCTATGCTGCAAGAAGAAAAGCTGGCGCAGTCGTTAGGAATGATTCTATAACAGAGGAACAAATTGAATTATTAGCTTATACTGAAACACAACTATTTGCAGTTTTAAAACCACCTAATTCAATCAGAGCATTAGCACTCTATATTCTTTATAAAGAAAGGCCAGATTTATTAACTGATTCTTATAGTAATGAGTATACCAATCTAGTTGAGCCGATATTAAAATCTCAAGATGATGGAACATTCTGGAAATGGTATGAAAAAACCAATCCAGATTTCAGGACAAAAAACCATGAGCAAAAACCAAACAGTTATTGGATAAATGATAAAATATACTAATACGCAGAATATAGCAACTTTAATATCATCCATAGGTGTCCCCTTGTTTATTGGTTTACAATATTCTTGGTGGATGGGTGTAATTTCTTTTGTGTTAGGTTTTATTTTAAATTCCTTAATCGGTTGGTTTTCGCTATACTATTTAACAGAGGCAGTAATAAAAAGAACATATATTCCTTATCTGAAGATGCTGATTATTACTGCCATTTTAATAGGGATTTCACAAGTGATTGTGAGTTAATTAAATTCGTAAACTCATATTAGAGAATAAAATGATTTATGAGGCCGGTATTTTTTCCGAAATTGCGACTATCATTTCAGCGTTTGGCCTAATAGGAGTCGTTACCTTTGTTTTATATATGTTATTTGATTGTGTCCGTAATGAAAAAGAACAAACTCTTAAATGGATACTTATTATTTTGTTTTTCAACATATGGGGTGCACTTGCTTATTATTTTTATAGAAAGAAAAACAGAACTACATAAAGCCCTAATTATTCAAAATAATCATCGTTAAAGGCTATAGTATGATAATACTTTTGGAAAATTTAAACTTAGACAGATGTCCACTATGTGGCATAGATAGTCCCAATCTGGAGAGTGCATTGCAGATTGATACTAGAAATAGTAGCGGAAGCAATAGAAGATTCTGGAGAATATATAAATGTTATAGATGTGGTGGTTTAGTAACTGCCTCCTCTAAAGAACAAAATGGAGAAGTGTATAATTTGTATCCACAATCTCCCAAAGTCGATGAAAGTATCCCAGAAAAAGCAAGAGTATTTTTATCGCAAGCACTTAGCAGTAATAATGCCCCATCTGGGGCAATCATGTTATGTGCGAGTTCCGTCAATATTATGTTAAAAGAAAAAGGTTATATAGATGGAAGTTTATTTGCAAGAATAAAATCAGCAACAGAACAACACTTAATCACTGATGAAATGGCTCTCTGGGCACATGAAGTTAGACTTGAGGCTAATGACCAAAGACATTCAGATAAAGATTCCGGATTGCCAACTATTGTGGATGCTGAAAGAACAATCGAATTTGTAAAAGCACTTGCTGAATTTTTGTTTGTATTACCATCAAAAGTTAGAAGTGGATTGAAGGATGCTAAAGATGTCCAATAACCAACTAGTATCTAACGAAGAAATTTAATAACTAATAATCTTTATTTTGAACATGTTTTTAAATAAAAAACAAGATAAAGCAGCAACTCTATTAAATGAATTTATTGCAGCTAATAGCGATAAGGCGTTTTCAAAATTTAAAGATGAACAGATGACTGAACATAAATTTTCTAAGGAAGAATTCCTTAACCACTTTTTTGCTTTCAGCCTTTTTGTTGTTGATTATTCTTGTACAACATATTTTAATGATGAAATTAAGTCGAGTAAATTCTTAGAGAAGTTTTATATGCAATTATTTGTTAAATTGTTAAATATAGAAGTATATGAAAAACTTTTTATAGTTATAGATATTTATGCAAAGGTTGTAAGGGAAAGTAAAAGTATAGATGAATTGGTTGAAAAGATTTCGTTTACATTTTCAAGACAATTGATTGGTGAGATTGATATGGGGATTTCAATTCTTATCGGGATTGAGTTTTTAAGATTGGGGATATGACTAGAGAAATCTTATCGAAATATAAATTGTTATAGAACAAATATAAATTGTATGTCCAATAACCAACTAGTATCTAACGAAGAACTTCTCGTATCCAACATGCTTGAGATCCAGACATTGATTCGTATCCTTAAGAAGAAAGGTATTACCACCTAGGATGAAATCCTTCAGGAGATAGTAAAGCTTGGTTTGTACAGTGTTTTAATTACAAAAATATTATCTTTCACAAGAGTTTATAACTTTTTTTTAATTCTTATGCGCCCGTAGCTCAACTGGATAGAGCATTTGACTTCGGATCAAAGGGTTGAGGGTTCAAATCCTTCCGGGCGTACTTCTTAAAAGTCGGCAGTAACCAGTTTGCAGTCGGCAAAAAAATACAATCGTAGTGCAGACTTTAGTCTGCTTTTTATTTTATAAATACAATCAATAAAATTTTTCTAATGAAGTTTCCATCAAACATCAACCATCATCCATCTTCCATTTCACTTTAGTGAACAATGCTTTTTTCAGAAGATAAATATCGTTTTATGTATGCTGCACTTCAGGAAGCTGAACGCGCATTTGAAGAAGATGAAGTTCCTGTTGGTGCTGTTGTGGTACATAATAATAAAATCATTGGTCGTGGATTTAATCAAGTTGAAAAATTAAAAGATGCTACTGCACATGCTGAAATGATTGCTTTAACTGCCTCCTCAAATCATTTAGGAAATTGGCGCTTAAATGAATGCGATATTTATGTTACTCTAGAACCTTGCATTATGTGCACAGGCGCCCTTCTCG
>JAVHOU010000098.1:0-3665 GCA_036170275.1 Ignavibacteriaceae bacterium | reverse complement strand
TCGGCGGCGACAGTGATACATTAGCTTGTATCAATGGATCAACCGCAGAAGCGTTTTATGGTGGAGTGCCTGGAAATATTGCTGAGGAAATTTATAAACGAATTGATGAAAGAATTACAAAAATCATAAATGATTTTAGAGAAGTGAATGAGATTTCATAACGAGAAAACATAAAATGAAAACATTTTTAACTTTATTTTTTCCAATTATTCTGATTACTGGATGCACAATGAGCAATGAAGAAAAAATCGATGAGATATTCAATGAATATAATAAACCAGATATGCCAGGAGCCGCAGTAATGGTTGTAAAAAACGGGGAGATTATATTTGAAAAAGGTTACGGACTTTCAAACGTTGAAAAGAATCAGCCGGTTACTGGTGCGACTAATTTCAGATTGGCTTCAGTTACTAAACAGTTTACCGCAATGGCTATATTGATGTTAATAGATAGAGGTCAGCTTAAATTGGAAACGACTCTCAAAGAAATATTCCCAAAATTCCCAGACTACGGGAAGAACATAAAAATAAAAAATTTACTTCAACATACATCTGGATTAATCGACTACGAAGATTTGATTTCAGATACAGTGACAGTACAAGTGAAAGATAAAGACGTTTTAGATTTGATAATGCAGACAGATTCGACCTATTTTCAACCTGGCAGTCAGCATCGATACAGCAATACTGGTTATGCACTGCTTGCGTTAACTGTGGAAAAAATATCCGGCAAACAATTTCGTGATTTTCTGAGAGATAATATTTTCCAACCACTCGGAATGGATAATACAGTTGCATTTGAAAAAAATATAAACGAAGTTAAAAACAGAGCTCTTGGTTATAGCATTAAAAATAATATTGTCGAATTAACAGACCAAAGCACTACAAGTGCTGTACTTGGAGACGGGGGTATTTATTCATCATTAAATGATCTTTATAAATGGGATCAAGCCCTTTATACCGGGAAGTTAATTGACAAAAAATATCTTGATGAATCCTGGACCAGGGGAATGACGACCAATGGAGTTGAGTTTCCATATGGATTTGGTTGGCGATTGGAAAAGTATCACGATATTGAAGTAGTCTATCATACCGGCAGCACAAGAGGATTCCGCAATATTATCTATAGAATGCCTGAGAAGAAATTTACAATTGTAATTTTAACAAATCGTGATGCTGGATCTGAATATAATACACTCGAATTCGCGCATAAGATGATTAATTGTTATTTTTCTGATAGTCAAAGATTTTAGATAAAGAATTACGCAAGTATAGGATTGTGATTTTTTAATATGAGTGATTGTGGAGGCGCTGGGAGAATGTCAGTAAATTTTATCTTACAAAAGTTATTAAAGGAAAATATCAGTGAAAACACAAGATGAAACACAATTGCAAAATACGATTGCAGTTTTTATAGACTTTGAAAATTTGTATTACTCTTCGGTTAATAATTATGGTGAAGAACCTGATTTAATGATTATCAGGAAGTTATGTGAGAAAAAAGGTGGCATAGCTTCAATACAAGCTTTTGGTGATTGGGTTCGGTTTAATGAACAGATTAATAATCTTCAGACCAGCGGCATACAGCCAGTCTTCACACCTTTGTCCCGCACAGAAAAAAGCAGTGCCGATACTTTTATTTGTGTTCACGCAATGAAGCTGTTTATGCAAAATCAAAACATTAATACATTAATACTTGTTTCACGAGATCGTGATTTTATACCACTACTGAATGAATTAAGATCACTTGGCAAAACCACTTACTTGATGGGTGTCACGGGCTCAATCTCTCGGGACCTGGTTAATGTAGCAGATGGAATAATAGAATACCGTCCTGAAAAGATTAAACATCAGGAATCGAAATTACTGCAAAGTCCACAAAAAAAGGTAAGCGATCAAATAAGAGATAGAGTTTTAGCTTTACTTAAGAAAGAAAACCGCAGAATAAATGTTGCGACAATTGGAATAATGATTAAGAAGGAACACCCGACATTCAATCACAAAGAATTTGGATACGAAAAACTTTCTCAGTTTCTTGATGGTTTCCCACAAATTAAAATTGAGTATGATGAAGATAAGCTGGTTGCGTACGCTAATTTAACAAAATAAAATGTGGAATTAATTTTGTTACTAATATTTTTGATTGAAATTAAAAAGATGGTATTTCTTAAATAGGGATATCTTATTTATAAATAATAACAAATAAAGGAGAAGTGATTATGCCTAAACAGATTTCACCATATCGTTCCAAAGAAGGGGCAGTATATCATATTTATGGAGTATGCGCCTCTGGAAGTCTTATTGCAAAAGGAAATAAAGTAACAGGAAAAGGTAATAAAAAACTTTGTAAGGCTTGTGCGGATATTAGAGCTGGAAAAAGGACGCATTAAGATTTGAGTAGATAAGACAAAGACATTTTCAGATTCAATAACCCCAGCTTAATAAAACAGGTTGGGGTTTTTTATTTATTCACTGTGATATCTTAAAAATCTCACGATAGAATTCATTTTATTATTCTTCCAAAATTCAGCTCATCTTATTCATAACAAAACTTCAATTCTCTGCCGAGGGCACGGGTGCCTCTTAAGCGAAAGAGAATTTTAATCTGTGCTAGACAAGCGATTCAGTTATAGTCTTTAAATGATTAGGTACTTACTTTTTGGTGTTTGGAAGTCACGAAGAACCTGGTCTGCCAGAGATACTTAAAAAAGATGCTGAAAACTCTGAATTAATAGAAGAATATTAATTGTTATCGATATAAAGAAAGCAGGGAGGTGTTAAGCCTTCCTTTTCTTTATCCGAATCAGTTAAACTTTATTTTGCAGTCACTCCGCCATCCACTATCATTACGGAACCTATAGTCGATTTTGATTCATCAGAAGCCAGGTAAACAGCCATTGAAGCAATTTCATCTGTTGTTACCAATCTACCATGTGGCTGTCGTTCTTTCATTGCCTTTTTAGCTGCAGCAGGATCTTCATAAGTCTGGGTAATTCTTTCAATCCAGGGAGTATCAACTGTACCGGGCGCAATACAATTTATTCTGATGTTATCATTAATGTGATCGATAGCTGCGGCACGACTCATTGCAATGATTCCACCTTTGGAAGCAGAGTAAACCGCACGATCTGCTAATCCAACCAATGCTGCTATTGATGAAATATTTATGATCGATCCGCCACCAGATTTTTTCATCAATGGAATGGCATACTTCATTCCGAGGAAAGTTCCTTTGAGATTAACATCAATTACACGCTGCCAGTCACTTTCTAACGTATCGGGGAGTTTGCTTGCCAAACCTATACCCGCATTGTTTACTAATACCTCAAGTCCTGAAAATTCTATTTCACAGAAATTCATAAGAGATTGAAAATTGTCTGCTGAAGTAACGTTTAGCTCAAAAGGTTTTGCCCGATCATTTAATTCATTGCAAAGGGAAGTCGCGGATTTCAAATCAATATCGGCAACTATCACCTTAGCTCCTTCATTAACAAACATTTGAACAATGGCTTTTCCAATTCCGGATGCACCTCCGGTTACTATTGTACGTTTACCTTCAAGACGTTTCATAATACTTTTACCTTATTAATTAGTTTACCGATATGTTGAACTTCTGTAATCATTACATCTTCATTCTGCAGATAGATAGGCGGCTTACGAATGAAC
>JAVHOU010000097.1:0-17310 GCA_036170275.1 Ignavibacteriaceae bacterium | reverse complement strand
AAGTTTTATCCAGATGATATTGTTTCTGAAGAATCAGAAAGATTTTTTGTTACTGAGATTATTCGTGAAAAGTTATTTGAGCTTTATGATGATGAAGTTCCCTATAGCTGCGAAGTTTTAATTGCCGAGTTTAAGGAAAGAGAACACTCCAAAGATTTTATCAGTGCAGAAATTGTTGTTGAAAGAGAAAGTCAAAAACCAATTGTTATCGGTAAAGCAGGCAGAGCAATTAAAGAGCTTGGCGAAAAATCACGTAAAGCTATTGAAGAATTTTTAGATCGTGAAGTTTATCTTGAGCTGAGAGTTAAGGTAAGAGAAAAATGGCGTTCAAATCTAAATATGTTAAAGTCATTTGGATACGTTCGTGCAAAAGATAAAGAATGACATTGTGTGCCATTAGAAAGAAAGAATTCAGGAGCAATTGTATTGTCATTTCGACCGAAGGGAGAAATCTGTTCATTAAAATGTCAAAGATTTCTCAGTAGCTTCACTGCTTCGAAATGACGCCACAACATTTATCCAAGATATCCGATAACACAGGTCCAAGTTCAAGTTCAAGTTCAAGTTAATATTTTGAATCAATAGAATATTTTGTGATGAAAAAATACACAGGTGAAGTCGCACTTCTTTTTAATACTTTAATTTGGGGCGGAACTTTTGCACTTATTAAAAATGCGTTTAATGATATCTCCCCTTTATTGTTTCTTGGATTACGATTTAGTATAGCTGCACTAATATTTTTCCCTTTTGTTTATGCATCTTTAAAAAAGACTAATAAACAAACCTTAATTGCAGGATCAATTCTCGGATTTTTTTACTTCGCAGGTTTTGCTACTCAATCATTAGGGTTAAATCTTACTACCGCAACTAAATCGGGATTCATAACCGGAACGTTCGTAGTATTCATCCCAATTCTTCAACTGATTATTGAAAGACGAAAACCAAAATGGTTTAACGTGCTTAGTGTTTTTTTAGTTTTGGTTGGATTGATTATCCTATCCAGTAAAGGGAGTAATGCAATTGATTTTATAAAACAACTTGGCGCAGATTTTAATCTCGGTGATTTACTTACATTAATCTGTGCACTGCTTTTTGCGTTTCAAGTTGTTTATGTTGATGTATTCACGAAGAAGTATGATTACCTTCCGATGGTTTTTGTTCAGCTTCTAATCACAGGTATTGGTGGATTTATTTTCTCATATATTTTCTCCATTGCTTCATTAGAAACTGTTCGTTTTACAATTAATGCAAGCGTTGTTACGGCAATTCTGTACACCGCAATATTTGCATCCATTATTGCAACTATTATTCAATTGAAATATCAAAAAACAGTTTCACCCACAAAAGCAGGAATTATTTTCTCCATCGAACCAATCTTTGCTGCAGTATTTGCTTACTTTTTACTCAGTGAAAAAATTTCTAATTTTGGTTTAGTTGGATGTGTACTTATTTTCATCGGGCTGATAGTTTCAGAAATATTTTCTGTTAAAGATGAGTGAATTAAAGAGAGCAAAAATAATTGTAACTGGTTTAGTTCAGGGTGTTGGGTATAGATATTTTGTGATTAGGCAAGCTGATAATCTAAATCTTAAAGGATACACACAAAATCTTTTTACAGGTGAAGTGCTTACTGAAGTTGAAGGTGAATTTGGTATGATAAACGAGTTGATCAAACAATTAAAAATAGGACCAATGAAATCTCACATTACAAATTGTATAGTTGAATGGTCTGAAAACAAAAATGAATTTACAAGATTTGAGGTCAGGTATTGAAATTGAATTTTAGAACAGGATTTGGTTTTGATGTTCACGCTTTTGTTGATGGAAGAAAATTAATTATCGGTGGAGTTGAAATTCCATCTGATAAAGGATTGGAGGGACATTCTGATGCTGACGTTCTCCTTCACGCAATTTGTGATGCTATGCTTGGTGCGCTTGCACTTGGCGATATTGGAATTCATTTTCCAAACACTGATGCAAAATGGAAAGATGCCGACAGCGCAATTTTATTAAAGCATGTAAATGAACTCATACAAAAAAAAGGATACGAATTAGGAAATCTTGATTGTGTTCTTGCAATGGAAAAACCCAAAATATCTCCCTATGTTGAACAGATAAGAAAACGTATTTCAAAAATTCTTGATACTGATACTGGACAAATTTCTATAAAAGCAACCACGACAGAAAAACTTGGTTTTGTAGGAAGAACTGAAGGCGTTGCATCTTTTGCTACGGTTTTATTGATTAAGAAAGACCTTAATGTTTGAAACAATACTGACTCATATTTCAGACTTAAGTCCTTTCTGGATTTATCTTACAATATTTTTCTTTGCATACTTAGAAAATCTTTTTCCACCTTCCCCTAGTGATCTTGTAGTTGTTATTGCTGGTTCGCTCATTGTTACAGGTTCATTACATCTTGTTCCCACTTTTCTATTTGCAACTGCAGGAAGTCTACTTGGTTTTCTTACTGCGTTTTTAATTGGCTGGCAGTTTGATAAAAAAATAATACATTCTGGTAAATTAAAATTTATCAACATAGAATCTGTTGAAAAAGTTGAGCGGGCATTTACTAAGTACGGATATTATTTAATAGTTGCTAACAGATTTTTACCCGGTACCCGTGCAGTAATTTCGTTCTTTGCTGGTATGAGCAAATTGGATACTCATAGAACTACAATCCTTAGTTTGATTAGCTCTGCTTTGTGGAATGCATTCTTAATTTATCTGGGTATTGCTTTCGGAAAAAATGTTGATGCTATAGACGGTTATTTAAAAACTTACAGCAATATCATTTTAATTATTACAGGGGTAGTTATCCTTTTCATCGTTGTAAAGTACTTCATCACAAAAAGAAAAAAACAAATTTGAAATTCTTATTTAAGAAGCAGGCATTATCTCTTGAGCAAAAAAAAGAAAGAAGAAATGATAAATTTCTTCTAATTTTAAGTGGAGTTTTGTTTGGGATTTCATTTACACCTTTCCCATTTCCGTTTCCACTTTTTCTTTTTGTAGCATTCGTTCCTTACTTTATTGTGGTAACAAAAAAACAAACACTTCTGAAAGTAAACTCAGCATCTTATCTCACATTTATTATAATGAGTTTAATAACGGTTTACTGGGTTGGAAGCTGGCAAAGTTCAGCAGATCCTTTTTTAATGGTAAGTGGAGTTGTGTTAGTTTTTTTCTTGCCTTGTGTAATGCTTATCAATTCAACGCTTTATTATTTATCAAGAAAGGTTTTTAAAAAAGATTTATCACTTTATTTCTTTCCATTCTTTTGGGTAACGGGAGAATACATTCTCACCCTTACAGATTTAAAATTTCCCTGGCTAACAATTGGTCATGGTTTAGCAAAGTTTACTTCATTTATTCAAATAGCTGATATTGTTGGTGCATTCGGTTTATCATTTATTGTTTTGTGGATAAACATTTTCATATTTAAAGGATTAAAATCATTTAGAGAAAATATGAAAGTTGGGTTGCTACAATTTTCAGTCGCAGCATCAATTTTTATTTTGATAATTGCTTATGGATTTATAAAAATTTCTTCAACAGATAATGATGAAAAGAAAATAAAAGTTGGGGTCATACAACCAAATATTGATCCCTGGAATAAATGGAAGCTTGGCGGATTGGATGATATACTTGATAATTATCTCAGCCTATCGCAAAAATGTGTTAATGAAGGCGCACGATTAATCTTATGGCCTGAAACAGCTTTACCTGTCTATCTAATGTCAGGTGAATATGAGAAGGAAATTGATTCAATTTATTCTTTCTTAAAAATGAATAATGTTTCTCTTCTAACAGGCATGCCTGATTTTATAATCTTTACTGAAAATGCTCCACGAAATGCAAAGTACAGTGAAGCTGGAAAGTATCATTACACAACGTACAATTCTATTTTACTTTTTCAACCAAATACTTATGAACTGCAGCGATATGGAAAAATGCAGTTAGTTCCCCTTGGAGAGCACACTCCGTTTGTAGATCAACTTCCTTTTCTTGGCGATTTATTAAAATGGGGAGTTGGTATTAGCGGCTGGAATGTTGGACAGGACACAACAGTTTTTAAATTTGTAAATGACAAAGACACAATAAAAGTTGGAGGATTGGTTTGTTACGAATCAGTATTCCCAACTTTCCCAAATTATTTTGTTGATCGCGGTGCACAATTTTTAACTGTGCTTACAAACGATAGCTGGTACAGAAAATTAAGCGGACCATATCAACACAAAGAATTTGCAAATTTACGCGCAGTGGAAAATAGAAGAGCAGTTGTACGTTGTGCAAACGGCGGGGTAAGCTGCTTGATAAATAAGTTTGGTGTTACAGAAGTTGAAACTGAAATGTTTACACAAACTCATTTAGTTGTTGATGTTCCATTAAATAATGAAAAAACATTTTACACAAAAAACCCGTTAATTATTCCTGTAATATCATCAGCATTTTCATTATGGATTTTCGGAATTAACATTTTAATTTGGATGAAGAAAAAGTTTAAATTATAATTATTGAACTAAACGATTTGGTTCTTTATCTTTATATAAGAATTAAGAAATAACTGATTGAAAAAGGATAATTATGACAAGAGTTAGTTTTGTGACAAAATCTGAAGATGGGTTTATCAGAATTCCGAAGAAATATAAAAAATTTAATGCAAAAAAACTTAAAGTTCAGATTGAGTTAGATGAAGTAGAAAAGAAAAAAAATAAGGTAGTTAATGTTAAAGGGGCTTTAAGCAGATTCAAGAATACCGAACTTATTAAGTATGAAAAAAGTGCATGTAGTAAAGCTATAAAAGAAAAGTATGAAAATAGTTGATGCCAATGTTGTCTTAAGATATTTATTAAATGATATTAAAGATCAAGCTAGAATAGCCACTAACTATTTAGAGCAGCAGAAAGTTAATATACCTACCGAAGTTATCGCCGAAATTGTTTACGTCCTTGAAAAAGTTTATAAAATTAGCAGGAAAGAAATATCATCTAAGCTAAATAGTTTAATCTCATATTCTAATATAGAGATTGAAAATAAGGATGTAATCACAGAATCTTTTAAAATTTATGCACAAAGAAAACTTGACTTTGTTGACAGTGTTTTATGTGCATATAAAAGAATTCGAAATGTTGAAATCTTAACCTTTGATAAAAAAATTAAAAACTTTAGAATATCTAATGAATCATAACCCAATTGATCTCCGCAGTGACACAGTAACACGCCCATCCGAAGCAATGCGCAAAGCAATGTATAATGCTGAAGTTGGTGATGATGTTTTTAAAGAAGATCCAACAGTTAACAAACTTGAACAATATGCTGCTGAACTTTTAGGAAAAGAAGCTGCATTGTTTGTTTCAAGCGGAGTGATGGGAAACCAAATTTGTTTAAATGTTTTAACAAATCCCGGCGATGAAGTTATATGTGATCGGGATGCTCACATTTTTAATTATGAATCCGGTTCACCTGCCGCTTTAAGCGGGATACAATTATTTCCGATTGAAGGAAAATATGGAGTAATTACTCCTGAGCAAGTTGAACCGATTATACGCCCAACATCTGCTTATTATATGCCGCGCACAAAAGTTATTGAGGTTGAAAACACACACAATCGTGGTGGTGGAACAATCTGGCAGATTGAAAATATTGTTGCATTAAAAAATCTTGCTAAAAAATATAACTTGCTTTACCATCTTGATGGCGCACGGATTTGGAATGCTTCTGTTGCTACCGGAATTTCTGTAAAAGAATATGCTTCACATTTTGATTCTATTTCTTGTTGTCTTTCAAAAGGACTTGGAGCTCCAGTTGGTTCTTTAATTGCAGGAACAAAAGATTTTATCAAAGAAGCATTTCGTGTCCGTAAAGCCTGGGGCGGAGGAATGAGACAAGTTGGAATTCTTGCTGCTGCCGGTTTGTACGCACTTCAGAATAATATAGAGCGATTAAAAGAAGATCACGAAAAAGCTAAGTTTCTTGCCGAAAGAATTAATGCTAATCCAAATCTGGAAATAGATATGAAAGCTGTTCAAACGAATATTTTATTGTTTCATCCTAAAAATATTTCTATGGATGAATCAATAAAAAGATGTAAAGAAAAAGGTTTGCTGGTTTCAGTTGGAAAGATAGATTTAATTCGTGCAGTAACACATTTAGATGTTTCGTTTGATGATGTGAAAAAATCTGCAGATATTATCGATGAAGTTTTTAAGGGTTGAATAGCCTAATTAAATAATGACTTAGATAAACTTAAATAAAAAATATAATTATAATGAACACAGAGAATTTCAAACACAAAACAAAAATAATAATCAGATTTTCTGATTTAGATGCAATGCAGCATGTTAATAATGCAACTTACCTTACATATCTTGAGGAAGCACGGATTGATTATTTTAATAATCTTTTCGATCGTAAAAAAGAAAACCTCGATTTTGAAGCAGTGATCGGCAGGATAGAAATAAATTATGTTTACCCAATTGTATTAGGAGACGAGATTGAAGTGTTTACTCGTGTTTCAAAATTAGGGAATAAGAGTGTTGATGTTGAACATATTATAGCCATTAAAAAAAATAACGAATATATACAAGCAGCCAATTCGATTACAAAACTTGTTTACTACGATTATAAATCTCAAACAACAATGGTTATACCTGATACTGAAAAAAAAGTAATAGCAAAGTTTGAAGGTTTAACCGTTTGATATCAAAAAGGCATTTAAAGTTTTTCAATCGCCTTTTCAATGTTCAGCGATTTTTTTATTCTTATTAATGAGTTTGGTTCAGATATTCTTTCTTTGCAATCCGTAACATCGCACATTTCACAAGTGTTATTAACTATCCTGAATGGAATTTTGGGATCATCCCAAAAATTTATTTTTTTCTTAAGCTGATCATCTAAATAAATACCAAGTGTTACACTTGTAAAAGTATTTGGATCAAGAATGTTTTGCTGAGCCACAGAGAAAGAAATATACTCATCATTCGTTTCGTAAAATTTTGAGTGAAGAATTCCTGCGATCATTTTTCCATTACTATCCTTACCATTTACCGCTTGTTTAATATTTTTCAGAAGCTCAATTGATATCCAACGACGGCAGTAGTGTTCACTTGTTTGATAACCTCCAGGATTTTGCTTGATATTTAATCGAACTTCTTTTGTGAGATCATATTTATCAATTTTTATTGTTGTATTAAACCGAAGAAAAAAATATTTCTTCAATCCCCAAACTTTACCAGCAAGATTAGCTAATCTTTGGAAAAACATTTCGGGAGTTACATCATATTTTTTGATAATATTAATTATGAAATCATCATTCCTTTTTTTATGTGCAAAAAAAGTATCAATCTCTTTTATGAATAAAGCCCTGTTTAATACTAAAGCAGTTGAAAAGTAAGCGGATATATAATTGTTAAGTAAGTGATCAAAAGTATTTAGTTTTAAACTAGAATGTATATTACTCCGATTATTTATCTTTAAGTAAATGTAAGCAAGCTCTTTACCGATAATAAATAATTTTTGAGAATTGGAAAGGCGCGGGTTTAAAAATAAAATTGGATGCCTGCCGGATTTTAAAACACCACGCAGTTCTCTAAGATCATTAAAATCATTAAAGCGGTTCTCATCAATTACATAATGGTATTTTTCTTTTAGGATGTTACAAAGAATCTCTAAATCTAATGGCGGATTTACGTTTAAATTAAACTCTGCAATAAATTTGTCAACCGCCTGCTCAATTTCATCAAAGTAATTCTCATTAATTTCTTTATAAATTCTTAAAGCAGTTCTGCTAAAACTATTTTGACTTAACTCAGTATTGCGAGCCATATCAATTACAGTAGCAACGAGAGCACTTAATTGATATGATGCATCAGACATTAACGAAATAAATTTATTAAGGTTTATTCCATAATGATCAAGCGGAAGCATTTCAAGTATGTTTGAATCGATAAGGTCTGCAATTGGTGTTAAATTTCTTGATAGTTTAAGTGAAACTAAACTATCATAATTAACACCCAATGCTTGGGCTAGTTGAGCAATTTTTTCTGCCTTAGGATATTTTTTACCTTTTTCAATTTCGTTAAGATAGGAAACAGAAAGAGAGCTTTTCTCTGCCAGATCGTTTAATGATAACTGCTTATCCATTCGAAGCTGTTTAAGCTTTAAACCTAAAATCAGTTTTATATAGTTTCTTTTTTTTTCCAAACTAATCCTTTTTGTTCATTTAAATATAGAAATAATTTTAAACATTTAGCAAATATTCATTATTAGCGAATTTTCGCTTGCTTAATGTCATTTGTTGATGTATATTAAAAGTGAAAATAAGGCTTATTTGCCAATCATTAACTAAGTAAAGTCGAGGTAATCATGACTGAACCAACCAGACTTTTTGATTTAATTCCTTTTCAATATAATAACTACCCCCGAAAAAATTGTATTTCAGATAAAAAAGTTGGGCAATGGATAAGTTTTAGTACCGAAGAAGTACAATCAATTATTGATAAGTTTAGTCTCGGTCTATTAAAGCTGGGGGTAAATCCCGGAGAAAAACTTGCAATTATTTCTCCAAACAGAACTGAATGGAATTTTGTTGATCTTGGAATTTTACAGACCGGCTGTATTGATGTTCCGATTTATCCAAACATCAGCGTTCAAGAGTATGAATATATTTTTAATGATGCTGAAGTGAAATATGCTTTTGTTGCCAATGAAGATTTGTATCAAAAAATATTTTCGATCAAACACAAAGTAAAATCCTTAGTCGATATTTATTCGTTTGATAAACTCGAAGGTAAAAAACATTGGAAAGAAATTTTAGAAATTGCTGATGAATCATTCAGGGAAAGACTCAATCAAATTAAAGACAGTGTTAAGTCAAATGATTTAGCAACTCTAATTTACACATCAGGAACTACGGGCACACCAAAAGGAGTTATGCTCTCTCACAATAATATCTTGAGTAATGTAAATTCAATTAGTCAAATAATGCCTATAAATAATACTCATCGTGCCATCAGCTTTCTTCCTATATGCCACATTTTTGAAAGAACCGCAGTTTATTATTATATGAAAATTGGTGCTGCAATTTATTATGCAGAAAGTATTGAAAAGGTTGGTGATAATCTTAAAGAAGTAAAACCTAATTACTTTACAACTGTACCGCGATTACTAGAAAAAATTTATGATAAGATTATGGGAAAGGGAAGAGAACTTAAACAGCCGAAACAAGCAATCTTCGGTTGGGCAGTTAATCTTGCTAATCATTATCACCCTCAGGGTAAAACCAATTGGTTTTACAATTTACGACTTTGGGCTGCGCGTAAAATTGTTTTTACAAAATGGATTGAAGCTCTTGGTGGTGAGGTTAAAGGAATTATCAGTGGCGCCGCTGCAATGCAACCACGGTTAGGAAGAATATTTACCGCTGCTGGAGTTAATATTGTAGAAGGATATGGATTAACTGAAACTTCTCCAGTAATTACGTGTAATAGATTTGAAGATTTTTATATAGGAACAGTTGGCAGTCCAATTCCGGATGTAGAAATAAAAATTGCTGATACAGGTGAAATATTAACAAAGGGTCCAAATGTAATGATTGGGTATTACAATAAACCTGAAGCAACCAAGGCTGCAATTGATGAAGATGGTTGGTTTCATACCGGTGATATTGGTGTTATGATTAATGATAAGTATCTAAAAATTACTGATAGATTAAAAGAAGTTTTTAAAACATCCGGCGGTAAATTTATTGCCCCGATGCCAATTGAAAATAAAATGAAAGAATCACTTTTCATAAGAAACATTTTAGTGATTGGAGAAAACCAAAAATTCTGTGCTGCTATAATTGTTCCTGAATTTGATTTCATTAAAAAATGGTGCGAAAAGAAAAGTGTTAAGAACTATCTTGAAAAGGGAATGAGTTGTAGTGACGCTGTTAAGGAAAGAATATGGAAAGAAATTCTGCATTACAACAAACGCTTTAGTCACATAGAACAAATTAAAAAATTTGAATTAGCTGATAAAGATTGGACTGTTGATTCAGGTGAACTAACCCCGACTTTAAAACTAAAACGAAAAGCCATAAAGAAGAATTACGAAAAATTAATTGAAAAAATTTATTCAGAACCACTAAACACAAACTAAATGAAAAACATTATGAAAAGAAAAATCAATGAAGTTGCAGTACTTGGTTCCGGCGTAATGGGCTCGCGCATTGCTGCACACTTTGCAAATATTGGATGCAAAGTCTATTTGCTGGATATAGTACCAAGGGAATTAAACGATTCCGAAAAGAAAAAAGGGCTTACTTTGCAAGATTCTGCTGTTCGAAATAGAATTGCAAATGACAATCTGCAAAATGTTCTAAAAGCTAAACCATCCCCAATTTATCGTAATGATTTTGCTTCAAGAATTACTACGGGAAATTTTGAAGACAATATGAATTGGCTTTCAAATGTTGATTGGATAATTGAAGCCGTTGTTGAAAACCTTGATATCAAAAAGAAAGTATTTGATAATGTCGAAAAGTTTCGCAAACCCGGAACTTTAATGACAACAAATACATCGGGAATTCCAATCCATTTAATGAATGAAGGACGAAGTGAAGATTTTCAAAAACATTTTTGCGGTGCTCACTTTTTCAATCCGCCACGATATCTGCAACTATTAGAAATTATACCAACACAAAAAACAAGTCAAGATGTTATTGATTTTTTAATGTGGTATGGAGATTTATATCTTGGTAAAACAACAGTGCTTTGCAAAGATACGCCGGCATTCATCGCAAATCGTATTGGTGTTTTCAGCATTATGGCAGTGTTCAAACTAAAAAAAGAATTGGGCTTGAGTGT
This sequence comes from Ignavibacteriaceae bacterium, assembly GCA_036170275.1. GTDB lineage: Bacteria > Bacteroidota > Ignavibacteria > Ignavibacteriales > Ignavibacteriaceae > IGN3. The sequence continues at coordinate 6,460 of JAVHOU010000097.1, read as the reverse complement.
AAAAGAAATTGATACTCTTACGGGACCATTAACCGGCAAACCGAAATCTGCAACATTCAGAACTGCTGATGTTGTTGGAATTGATACTCTAGTAAAAGTTGCAAACAATGTTTATAACGATTGCCCAAACGATGAAGCAAGAGATCTTTTTGCAATACCTGATTATGTGAACAAACTTGTCGAGAACAATTGGCTTGGTGATAAAACAGGTCAGGGCTTTTATAAGAAATCGAAAGATGAAAAAGGAGAGAAAGTAATTCTTGAACTTGATACAGAAACCTTTGAATATAAACCAAGTCCCAAATCAAAAATGGCTTCGGTCACTGCTGCCAAACCAATTGATAATTTAAAAGACAGATTAAAAGTTTTACAAAGCGGTAAAGATAAAGCCGGCGAATTTTTACGGTCACTTAATTTTTACATATTCCAATATTCATCGAACAGAATTCCCGAAATTTCTGATGAGCTTTATAAACTTGATGACGCTATGCGTGCTGGATTTGGTTGGGAATTAGGTCCATTTGAAACTTGGGATTCCCTTGATGTAAAGAAAACTGTTGATAAAATGATTGAAGCAAATATAAAACCCGCTGATTGGGTTTTGAAAATGTTGGAAAGCGGTTTTACTTCTTTTTATAAATCTGAACATGGTAAGAAGAAGTTTTATGACATTGGTTCAAATACCTACAAAGAAATTCCTGGCAAAGGTGATTTTATAATCCTTGATAATTATCGGGCGAATGAACCGGTATGGAAAAATTCAGGTGCAACTCTTCACGATATCGGTGATGGAATTGTTAATCTCGAATTTCAAACAAAGATGAATTCAATCGGATCAGAAATTCTTGAAGCAATTAATAAATCAATCGAGATTGCAGAAAAAGATTTTAAAGGATTGGTGATTGGAAATAACGGACAGCATTTTTCTGCCGGTGCAAATCTAGCAATGATGTTCATGCTTGCAACTGAGCAGGAGTATGATGAATTGGATATGGTAGTTCGGCAATTTCAAAATACTACAATGCATGTTCGCTATTCAAACATTCCTGTTGTAGTCGCTCCGCACTCATTAGTTCTTGGCGGCGGGTGTGAAGTTTGTTTGCATTCCGATAAAGTAAATGCTTCGGCAGAAACATACATCGGCTTGGTTGAAGTTGGCGTAGGTATTATTCCAGCCGGCGGCGGTACAAAAGAGATGACACTTAGGGCTTCGGATACATATATAGAAGGCGGAATTGAATTGCCAGAACTTCAAAAAAGATTTATGAACATTGCAACTGCAAAAGTATCAACCTCTGCAGAAGAAGCTTTTGAAATGGGAATTTTTAGAAAAGGACTGGATACCTATTCCGTAAATCCAAATCGTGTAATAGCTGAGGCAAAAAAATATGCTGTTCTAATGGCTGACAGAGGCTATACAAAACCAATTCAAAGAATAGACGTAAAAGTTTTGGGACGCACTGTACTTGCAACTCTACTTTTAGGAATTCATTCATTTCGATTAGGAAATTATATAACAGATCACGATAAGAAAATAGTAGAGAAGCTTGCCTACATTATGTGTGGTGGTGATCTTTCGGAAGGTTCACTCGTTTCAGAACAGTATTTATTGGATCTAGAGCGAGAAGCATTTTTAAGCTTAATCGGAGAAAAGAAAACTTTGGAAAGAATTCAAAGCATTCTAACAACTGGTAAACCTTTAAGAAATTAATTAACAATGAATTTTAAAATTAATCAAGAAGAAATATTATGAGAGAAGCATATATAGTTGCCGGATTTAGATCCGCAATTGGTAAAGCAAAAAAAGGCGGGTTCCGCTTTTACCGACCGGACGATTTAGGCGCAGAAGTAATTAAACATCTAATGAAATCTGTTCCCCAACTTGATCCACATCGTATTGATGATGTTATTGTTGGTAACGCTTTTCCGGAAGCGGAACAAGGACTACAAGTTGGAAGAATGATTTCACTTTTATCTCTACCGATTGAAATTCCTGGCTCAACAGTAAATAGATTTTGTGGATCAGGTATTGATACAATTGCAACAGCATTTGCACGCATTCAATCCGGTATGATGGATTGCATAATTGCCGGCGGAGTTGAATCAATGTCACTCGTTCCAATGACAGGCTGGAAACTTGCACCCAATTTTATGCTCGCAAAGAATAATCCCAATTATTATTTAGGAATGGGACTTACGGCTGAAGAACTTGCAAAGGATTTTAAAATTTCCCGTGAAGAACAAGATTTATTTTCTTACAAGTCCCATCAAAAAGCAATCAATGCAATCAACAAAGGTTACTTCAAAGATCAAATTGTCCCGATTGAAGTTGAGCAAGTTTATGTTGAAGGCGGCAAAAAGAAAACAAAAAAATTTGTTGTTGATACTGATGAAGGACCGCGAGCAGACACAACCATTGAAGCACTTGCAAAACTAAAACCAGTGTTTGCAGAAAAGGGAACTGTTACTGCCGGAAATTCATCTCAAACTTCTGATGGAGCAGCATTTGTTTTAGTGATGTCGGAAGAGATGATGAAAGAATTAAATCTAAAACCAATTGCAAAATTAGTTTCGTATGCTGTCGCCGGAGTTGATCCACGTGTAATGGGCCTTGGACCGGTTGCCGCTGTTCCAAAAGCATTAAAGAAAGCCGGAATGAATTTGAATGATATCGATCTAATAGAATTGAATGAGGCATTTGCAGTTCAATCATTAGCAGTAATACGCGAATTAAAATTGAATGAAGAGGTCTTGAATGTTAATGGAGGTGCTGTTGCTCTTGGTCATCCACTTGGCTGTACAGGTGCAAAACTTACAGTACAAATTCTTAACGAGCTGAGAAGACGGAAGAAAAAATATGGAATGGTTGCAGCTTGTATCGGCGGCGGGCAAGGTGTTGCCGGAATTTATGAGTTGCTGAATTGATTGCGGAATTTATAAATCCTCTACGAGGATTAAAATGGTTTTGTGTGAATAATCTTTTACAATAATACAACCTCTACGAGGTTTTAAAATGGATTCAAACTAAACGAAGGAAGAACATCGTAGATGTTCCATTATTGTAGAAAAAAAGGAAAGCACATAGGAAAGACCCTCGTAGAGGGTCAACAAAAAATTATTTAAACAAAAAGAGGAAAATAAAATGCCAGAAGAAACAACAACAAAAAAAGTTTTACTTGGCGGTGAATTCTTAATCAAAGAAAGTGATCCGCAAAGTGTTTTCATCCCGGAAGAAATTAATGAAGAACAAAAAATGATGGTTGAAACAGCAGCAAGTTTTGTCCAAGGTGAAATCTGGCCAAAGCTCGACGCGATTGATCATCAAGAACCCGGCTTAACAGTTTCACTATTAGAAAAAGCCGGTGAACTTGGTTTACTTGGTACTTCAGTGCCTGAAGAATATGGAGGTCTCGGTGGAGATTTCAACACAAACACTTTTCTTGCAATGGAATTAGGAACAAGTTATTCTTTTGGTGTTTCATTCGCAGCTCATACAGGAATTGGAACTCTTCCAATCCTTTACTACGGAAATGCTGAACAGAAATCAAAATATCTTCCCAAACTTGCAAGTGGTGAAATGAAATCAGCTTATTGCTTAACCGAGCCAACCTCCGGTTCAGATGCACTTTCTGCAAAGACTACAGCAAAACTTTCTGATGATGGAAAGTATTATGTTCTTAATGGACAAAAAATGTGGATTACCAATGGCGGCTTTGCAGATATACTAATCACATTTGCAAAAGTCGATGGAGATAAATTTACTTGCTTTATCATTGATACTAAATCACCAGGATTTACAAGTGGTCAAGAAGAAAATAAAATTGGAATTAAAGGTTCTTCTACCCGGGCTCTGTTTTTAGATAATGTTAAAGTTCCCGTTGAAAATGTATTAGGCGAAATCGGCAAAGGACATTACATTGCTTTCAACGTTTTAAATGTTGGTCGTTACAAATTATGCGCAATGACAACAGGCGGTGCAAAAAGATTTTCTTCCATTTCTATTAAATATGCAAACGAGCGTAAACAATTTGGTAAAACAATTGCAAGCTTTGGAGCTATCAAGCATAAATTAGCAGAACAAGCAATTAGAATTTTTGTAGCTGAATCTGCAACTTTGCGAACAAGTGGCTTGATCAATGATAAAGAACACGAATTACTTGCAAGCGGTAAAAGCTATAGTGAAGCTATGATAGGGGCTGCAGAAGAGTATGCAATCGAAGCAGCAATGCTAAAAGTATTTGGTTCAGAAGTTTTAGATTATGTTGTTGATGAAACAGTCCAAGTGCACGGCGGATATGGTTACTCGGAAGAGTATCCGGCTGCACGCGGTTATCGTGATTCAAGAATCAACAGAATTTTTGAAGGCACGAATGAAATAAATCGTTTGCTTACTGTCGATATGCTTATTAAACGATCGATGAAAGGCAGACTTAACTTGTTAGGTCCGGCTACGGCAATTCAAAAAGAACTAATGAGTGTTCCTGAATTTGGTGAGGCGCCAACGGGGGTTCTTGCTAAAGAATTACAAGCTATCCAAAACGCGAAGAAAGCAATTTTAATGACTGCTGGTATGGCTGTGCAAAAGTTTATGCAGAAGTTGGCTGATGAACAGGAAGTGATTATGAATTTAACTGATATGTTAATTGAAGTCTATACTTCGGAATCTGCAATCCTAAGGACACAAAAATTAGCAACGATGAGAAGTGAAACCGAACTTCAGCCCTATGTTGATATGACTCAAGCGTACGTAAGCGATTCACTTGAAAGAATTAATATTTATGGTAAGCACGCTATTTCATCTTTTGCTGAAGGCGATGAACTTAAATTATTAACGCTTGGATTAAAACGATTTACTAAGTTTGATCTTGTAAACACAACTAAGCTCCGAAGAAATATTGCAGAAAGATTAATCGAAGCAAACGGATATTGTTTTTAAATCATTAACAGTCATTGCGAGGGACGTTACTCGCGAAGCAATCTAACACTCAGTGCAAATTAGATTGCCGCGCCCGAAGACTCACTCGCAATGACTTAAAAAAGTAAAATAATTAAAGAAATAATTATGTCTGAACAAAGCTACAACACACCAATGCTCAAAGAAGGTTCATTAGAAGGAAAAGTAATTTTAATCACTGGCGGAGGAACCGGACTTGGAAAAGCAATGGGAAAATATTTTTCAGAGCTTGGCGCAAAGCTTATCATTACAAGCAGAAAAATAAATGTACTTCAAAAAACTGCCGAAGAAATTTCATCTGCAACCAACAACGAAGTATTTCCGTTCCCTTGTGATGTTACTGATTATAAACAAGTGGAAGATTTATTAAAAGCATCAATAGAAAAATTTGGAAAAGTTGATGCGCTTGTAAATAATGCAGCCGGAAATTTTATTAGTCCAACCGAGCGGCTATCCAACAAAGCTTTTGACATTATAATTAACATTGTATTAAAAGGAACATACAACTGCACACTTGCATTTGGAAAACATTGGATCGAGAAAAAACAAAAAGCAACTGTATTGAACATTGTAACAACTTATTCATGGACAGGTTCTGCATTCGTTGTTCCATCTGCGGCGGCTAAAGCCGGAGTTCTTGCCATTACGCGTTCGCTTGCTGTTGAATGGGCGAAGTACGGAATTCGTTTTAATGCAATTGCGCCGGGGTTATTTCCAACAAAAGGTGCTTGGGAAAGATTATTACCGGGTGAACTGCAAAATAAATTTGATCTTAAAAAGAAAGTTCCGCTTCAGCGTGTTGGCGAACATCAAGAGCTTGCCAATCTTGCTGCCTATCTGATCTCAGATTTCTCTTCTTTTATAAACGGAGAAGTTGTAACGATTGACGGAGGCGAATGGTTGAATGGTGCAGGACAGTTCAACATTCTGCAGGCAATCCCACAAGAACAATGGGATGAGATTGAAAAGATTGTGCGCAATGTTAAAGGAAGTTAAATAAAAATTTTATTGAGATTATTAAATGAAGCCCACAAAAAATAAATCAGACTTTAGACATCACTATGATGTAGTTGTAACTTTTGATAAAGTTGATATGCTGCACATTGTAAATAACGCGGTTTATTTTAACTACTTTGAACAAGCCAGAATTAAGTATGCAAAGGATCTTGGCTTTCTGCCTGAGAAAGGAATTTCACGAGATGGAACAACTTTTTATATGGTTAGAAATGAAATTAATTATCTAAAAGCTGCATTGTTTGAAGACACTTTACGGATTTACACGAGAGTTTCTTATATAAAGAATTCCAGTTTTGGTTTTGAGCATATAATTGAAAATTTAGATAAAGGTAATATTATTGCTGAAGGTATGGGAGTTTTGGCTCACGTGGATCCCGTCTTAAAAAAATCTGTTCCGCTTCCGGAAGAATTTTATAAGAAGATTTTGAGCTATGAATCCAAAGTTGAAATACTCAAATCAAAATAGATACTCTATCTTTTCTTTTATCG
>JAVHOU010000096.1:14640-17336 GCA_036170275.1 Ignavibacteriaceae bacterium | reverse complement strand
ATGATTGATTCTAATCGGTATTTCTCTGCAAATTCTTTCGCATCATCTTTCAAAAAGATTTCAATTGTCGTTCCGCGATTTATCTCTCCATCAATATCAGAAATTTCATAATCACCCAGTCCATTGGATTTCCATTCAACAGCAACTTCATCTTTCTTATAAGATTTTGTTTTAATGATAACTTCTTTTGCAACCATAAAAACAGAATAGAAACCAATACCAAATCTTCCAATTATATTGTCAACTGCGTCTTTGTTTTCAGAAAGCTGTTTTAAAAACTCTTCCGAACCTGATTTTGCTATAGTTCCGATGTTTGCAATCATTTCATCACGAGTCATTCCAATTCCCGTATCAGAAATTGTAATTGTGTTTTTCTTATCATCAAACCCAATCTTTATTTCTAACGGCAAATCTTTGTCTGCAATATCAGTTCCTTTGTTGGATTCAAAACGAAGTTTATCTAAAGCATCGGATGAGTTTGAAATTAACTCACGCAGAAAGATGTCTTTGCTTGTGTAAAGCGAGTGAACAAGGATGTCTAATAGTTTTTTAGTTTCAGCTTTAAATTCAAATTTTGTTTTGTGTTGTTCGGTCATTTATATCTCCAAGATTATTTTTCAATTGTCATCTTGAGCTTATCGAAGGATGACGGTTGTCATTATTATTAAATAAGGGTCACGTTTCGACAAGCTCAACGTGACAGAAAATCGCCTTCCATCTTTTCCCATCTTTGGGAGGGGATTAAAGGGAGGCTCTTAATATTTTTAATTTTTTAAATAATTCTTTTTCTTCTTTATTCAGATCTTTGGGAATAGTAACATGAATATTTACAAACAAGTCGCCTCGTCCAGTATCAGTATGCATTCCCAGATTTTTTAATCTTAATGTTTTTTCTGATTCAGTTCCTTCCGGAATATTAATGCTGATTGTTTTTCCATCTAAAGTTTTTATATTTTCTTTTCCACCAAGAACTGCTGTGTATAAATCAACATCAAGATTATAGTATAAATCATTTTCTTTTATTTCATAAAATGGATGCTGCAGAATGTGAATGTTTAATAACAAATCTCCTTTTTCTCCGGAGGTTGTTTTAGATCTTCCCATCCCTTTCAATCTCAGTTTCTGCCCATCTTTTGTTCCAGGATTTATTTTTATTTTAAGTTTTTTCCCCTCGACCGAAATTTGTTTTTCGCTCCCAACAAAAACATCTTCAAGAGTCACATTCATATTTGCTTCAACATCAATCGCAGTTTTTTGTTGTTGGGTTCGTCCGCCAAATCCACCGCCACTACCGCCAAAAAATGATTCGAAGAAATCAGAAAATCCTTCACTAGCATTACCAAATATATCATTAATGTTTCCCGAGTATTCATAAGTTGAACCTGAATCAGGTTGTCTTCTTCCTCCACCAAAGCGCGAAGAGAAATCATCAAATCCTTGTCCGCTAGTGTGTTGATATTGATTCCAATTGGAACCAAGCGTATCGTATTTTTTTCTTTTATCTGGATCGCTTAAAACTTCGTTGGCTTCAGTAATCTCTTTAAATTTTTCTTCAGAAGATTTTTTCCCCGCATTTCGATCAGGATGATGTTTCATTGCAAGCTTGCGGTAAGCTTTTTTTATTTCGTCCTGCGTTGCAGATTTATCTACACCAAGAATTTTATAATAATCTTTATATTCCATTTGAAACCCGAATAAGTGAAAACCTTTCTCTAAATTTATGAAAAATAGTTTTGTCAACCTGAACTTGTTTCAGGTTCTTTTGATTTATTAAGAGATTCTGAAACAAGTTCAGAATGACTTACAAAATTTATACAAAAGAAAAGGGTAACCAAAAAGTTACCCTTATTCAATCTATCATCTACTCTTAACTTATTTCACTTTTATTTCAATTTCTTTTGGCTTTGCTTCCTCAGCTTTGGGGATAGTTACTGTTAACTGCCCATCAGCAAATTCTGCATTTATTTTTTCAGCCTGAATTAATTCAGGGAGATTAAATGATCTGAAATATTTGCCATAAGATTTTTCAATGCGATGACATTTTGCATCTTTTGTCTCTTCTTCCTGAATTCTTTCGCCGCTGATATTTAACTTACCATTTGTAAAAGATATTTTAACATCCTCTTTTTTAATTCCTGGTAAATCAATCTTTAATGAAAAGTTATCTTTGTTCTCATATATATCAGTAAGTGGCATCCAGACAGCATTTTCATATTCATCATCAACGTCTTTGCTCTTTGAAATACCAAATCGGTTTTCAAGTGAGTTGAACATCTTGCTAAATTCTCTTTCGAAATCAATAAGATCTCTAACCGGGTTGAATTTTACTAGTGTCATTTTATTATCTCCTTTTTTTATTTGTTTAGATTTTGTTTGATTTTTAATTTCAGGTTATGATAAACAAGCAACGTGCCGAACGCGTTTATCTGTATAACTTATTTTATTATAATCAGTTACAGGGATTATTAGATACAATTGAAGAGTCGCCATAATGTCGGATATTTTGCCAAACAAGTTAAAAGTGGTTTATAATCGTCACTATTATATGCCATTTTTACAAATTGTCATTTAAATTCCTAAAATTCAAAAAATTGATATGCCTTCTTTAATTAACTATTTTTGCAATCTTAATATTTGAGCATAATAAAAGTGAAAGAAGATACAATCATTGCATTAGCCACACCTGTTGGGGTTGG
>JAVHOU010000096.1:11269-14540 GCA_036170275.1 Ignavibacteriaceae bacterium | reverse complement strand
AATTCTGATGTAAGATTAGCGGAGCCTGGCGAGTTTACAAAACGAGCTTTTTTAAATAGCAGGTTAGATTTAGCAAAAGCCGAAGCAGTCGCAGATGTAATAAACTCCAGAACCGAAGCGTCATTTCGGGGAGCTAGAAACCAGCTTGATGGGATGTTGTCAAAAAAGGTAAATGAATTAAGAGCACAATTGCTTAATTCTTCTTCATTCGTGGAGTTGGAGTTGGACTTTGCCGAAGAAGATATTCGGTTTGTTAATCAAGAGGAACTGCTCAAACGGGTTGATTCGATAATAATAGAAATTGATACTTTGCTGGAAAGTTATTCATTTGGAAGAGTAATTCGAGATGGAGTAAACGTTGCAATCGTTGGAAGACCAAATGTTGGGAAATCTTCTCTTCTGAATTACATTCTTAAGGAATCAAGAGCTATTGTAAGTGAAATTCCAGGTACAACAAGAGATGTTATTCGTGAAGAAGTTTCGGTCGGAGGAATACTTTTTAGGTTATTTGATACTGCGGGGATTCGAGTTTCAGAAGATTCAATTGAAAAAGAGGGAATTCTTAGAAGTCAGGAAACAGTGAGAAATGCAGACGTAGTAATCTTTCTGGAAGATGTTCAACAAGGGGAAACCAAAGATCTTTTCATTGATCTATTAAATCTTACAAGTTCAGATAAAATTCTAAGGGTTGTTAATAAAATTGATTTAGATTATAGCACAAAGATTAGCAGCGATATAAAAATCTCCGTAAAAACTGGTGAAGGAATAGACCTGCTGTTTAAAAAGCTAAAAGTAGTTACCATTGGAGCTGAAACTTATACAGAGAAAACAGCAATTGTAACAAACCTAAGACATCTTAATTGTCTTAAAAAATCCAGAGAGAATCTTATAAACGCTAGGGAATCCATCCTTAATAAAATGAGTGGGGAATTTATTTCTGTGGATTTAAGAAATGCCGAAATGAACCTTGCCGAGATAATTGGCGAAGTAACAACGGATGATATTCTTAATAATATTTTTATGAAATTTTGCATAGGGAAATAGTGACCAAGTTTCACGTGAAACGGCAAAGCTTAACATTTGCCAATTAATTGTGTTTCACGTGAAAACAAAAAAGATTGAAATATGAAGAAATTTGACATAGTTGTGGTTGGTGGTGGACATGCCGGAATTGAAGCTGCTTCTGCTGCAGCCAGAATGGATTGTTCTGTTGGATTAGTCACGATGGACAGATTTGCTCTTGGCAGAATGTCCTGCAATCCAGCAATTGGTGGAACAGCAAAAGGGCATTTGGTTCGTGAGATTGATGCGCTTGGTGGTATTATGGGGCAAATTGCTGATCGAACCGGAATTCAATTTCGAATGTTAAATAAATCAAAAGGTCCAGCTGTTTGGTCGCCGCGTTGTCAATCAGATAGAAAATTATATTCCGAAGAAGCTTATCGTATTATTTCTCTAACTCAAAATTTGGAAATTGTTGAAGAGTCCGCTGTTGAAATAATTGCTGAACATGGAAAGGTAGTTGGAATAAAAACACAAAGCGGGGAAGAGATTCATTGCAAAGCATTGATCCTTTCCTCTGGAACTTTCCTAAACGGTTTGATGCACACTGGATTAAATAAAACAAGAGGCGGAAGATTTGGCGAACAGCCGGCATTAGGTATTACTGAATCATTAGCTAACCTTGGATTTGAATGTGGAAGGCTAAAAACAGGAACTCCGCCAAGGCTTAAAAAAGATTCTATCAACTGGAGTGATTTAGAAGAGCAACCAGGTGATGAAAATCCACAACCGTTTTCACATCAAACTGATCGTTCGCAATTCCCATTTCTTCCTCAAGTTAGTTGTCATATAACTTACACAAACAAAGAAGTTCATAAAATATTAGAAAAGGGGTTTGCTGAATCACCATTGTTTACTGGATTAATCAAAGGAGTTGGTCCAAGATATTGTCCATCTATCGAAGATAAAATAGTTAGATTTGCTGACAAAGAAAGACATCAACTTTTTCTTGAACCGGAAGGTTTAGACTCTGATCAAATTTATTTAAATGGATTTTCTTCATCGCTTGCGGCTGAAATTCAATTTGAAGCACTTCATAAAATCAAAGGCTTGGAAGAAGTTGAAATGGTTCGCCCCGGATATGCAGTTGAATATGATTTCTTTCCGCCTCAGCAAGTTGATTTAACATTAGAAACAAAATTGATTGAAGGATTATATTTTGCAGGACAAATAAATGGTACATCTGGTTACGAAGAAGCAGCAGCACAAGGACTAATTGCTGGAATAAATGCTGCGTTAAAGATTCATAGTAATCCTGAGTTTGTTTTGAAACGCAGTGAGGCTTATATCGGAGTTTTAATTGATGATCTTGTAACTAAATCTACTGATGAACCGTACAGAATGTTCACTTCGAGAGCTGAGCATCGATTATTACTTCGCCAAGATAATGCAGATAGACGATTGATGAAATATGGTTATGAGTTTGGTTTAATCCCTCAAAATTTATATGATGAGGTCGATAATAGAGAAAAAACAATTATCAATGGAATCAATTATTGCCAATCTAAAAAATATCATGCAAGAGATGTAAATGATTTTCTAATTTCACTTGATTCAACGGAAATAGATTCAACCGAAACAATTTCAAAGCTTTGTAAACGGCCAGGGTTAAATCTTAGACAATTACTTGAGTTTAATGGGGCATTGAACGAATTAGAGGCAAATGCCCTGTTAAATGATGAACAAGCACTTGAACAAGTGGAAATAGAACTGAAGTACGAAGGCTATATTACACGGCAATATGAGGCGGTTGCAAAACTTGAAAAGTATGAGGACACAAAAATTCCATTTAATTTAGATTTCACAAAAATCAAACAGCTATCAACAGAAGGAAGAGAAAAACTTACTAAAGTTAAGCCTCGTTCTATTGGTCAAGCCACACGCATTTCGGGAGTAACACCTTCAGATATTTCTATTTTGTTGGTATATTTGAAAAACTAATTTGTAGGATTTTTTAAATGCCGCCTACCAAACAAGAAATTTATCTTAAAGAATTACAAAATTATTGCTGGGATAATGGATTTAATCCAGAACCTATGCGAAACGAAAGACTTGCTTTTTTTGCTCATCTTGTAGCAGAAAAAAATAAAACGATAAATTTAATTTCTCGCAAAGATGTTGATGGTATTATTGAAAATCATATTTTCATTTCAGCTTACATCACAAAATTTCTGCCTGATAAAATAACCAGATTTTTAGATATTGGAAC
>JAVHOU010000096.1:0-11169 GCA_036170275.1 Ignavibacteriaceae bacterium | reverse complement strand
CTTACATCACAAAATTTCTGCCTGATAAAATAACCAGATTTTTAGATATTGGAACTGGTGGTGGTTTTCCAGGAATTCCACTTGCGATTATGCGCCCGGAAATGCGAGGTGTGCTTGCAGACTCAACAGGGAAAAAAATTGATGCAGTAAAAGATTTTATTAGTAAACTAAAGTTAAGCAATGTTGTGGCAGAAAATTGCAGGGTGGAAAGCAATGAGTTTATTGAGAAGTATAATGGCGCATTTGATTTAGTTGTTAGTCGTGCCGTTGTGCCAATTATTATTCTTATTAGATATGCTTTTCCACTTGTTAAAGATAAAGCATTTATCGTTGCAATGAAGGGTGGTGATTTAAATGAGGAATTTCAAAAGGCAGAACTGAAGTATAAATCTTTCATAAAAAAATCGACCGTGTACGAACTTGCATACAAACCAACAAATTTAAGAAACAAAAAAGGAAAGAAGTTAGTCGTCATAGAATTACAGAAATAGGCTTGTATTAAATCGGCTTACATTTATAAATGAAATATTTCCTTTTGTTTTTTATTGTTCCACTGCACTTAACGTTTGCACAGGCAGATAGTTTACTGATTAATGATTTTAAAGATTTTGTAAATGTTAGTGCAGATTTTTACACATCACCACTTAGGTTTAATTCTGAAGATTGGATCAAACTTTCTGCTATTGTTGGATTAACGGGAATTGCAACTTTAGCCGATAATGAAATAAAAAATTTCTCACAGAAAAATCAAAATAAATTTTCCAATAATATTTTCTCGGCTGATAAATATTATTATGTAGAATTTGTTGGTGCAAGTATAATTGGTTTTTATGGTTATGGATTAATAGCAAATAACTCTAAACTACGAAATCTTGCCATTAAACTTACAGAAGCAACAATGCTTGCATCATCGTTAAGTTTGATTACAAAAATTGTTATTGGGCGTGGCAGACCTTATAAACAAGGAAGCCAGTACTTCACAAATCCATTTACTTTTAATAACGATTATAATTCGTTTCCATCAGGACATGCTACACTTGCCTTTGCCTATTCCACCGTTATGGCAAACGAAGTAGACAATGTTTTCTGGAAAATCGGCTGGTATTCGCTTGCAGGTTTAGTCGGATATTCGCGCATATATCATAATCAGCATTGGTTTTCTGATATTTTGATGAGTGGATCAATTGGATATTTTTCCGGTGAGTTTGTGAATAATCATCATGCTAACGTTAAGGAGAATATCAAATTAAATTTATTCCCAATCCCGACCGGATTAGCCGTTCAATTATGTTTCTAATCTATAGATGTGATGAGTACCGACTTTATAAAATTATTTAATAGTAATTCTTTTCTTAAGCAGTTAAATTTTTCGGCTTCAGATATAAAGACCAAAATAAAATTCATCAGCCCACTTTATGGCTCATCGAAAAGTATTGCCGTAAAAGAAATTTTTAATAAAAATGATCAATTAGTTTTGCTTCTTTCTGATATTAAACTTGTTAATGAAACTAAGGTTGAATTAAATGTTCTTGGTCTTGCAGATGATTTGATTGTTATTGATGATTTTAATCTTGAATCAATCCAGGAAAAAATCGCGGAAATATCTAAAAGAAAAAAAATCGTTCTGATCACAACTTATGAAATACTAAATCTAAAGCTTCCCGACAAAGAAAAGATTAATCATCTTACAACTAAAGTTTCTGTTGGTGGTGATTTGAAGTATGATGATTTAGTTGATTACTTAAACCTTCTCATTTACACCAAAGATAAATTTGTTGAAGCGCCAGGATATTATTCGCAGCGAGGAGCGATCGTTGATTTTTGGTCCTACTCAGAACAAAGTCCTGTGCGCTTGGAGTTTGATGGCGATTTTATAGAGTCAATCCGTTACTTCGATTCGGAGAGCCAGAGATCGTTTGAGAAAGTTGAAGAAGTAACTCTTGCAGGTGCATTTGAGAATCAAGAAGGAGAGTTTAGTTCTGATATCTTTAGTTATTTAAATAATCCAATTTTTATAGCATCTGCGTATGAGCTGGATAATATCAAATTCACAAAAGAAAAAACCGTTCCTGTTGTTGAAGATGAAATTAAATCAAAGAAAAAAGAAAAGGTTCTTGATAGAGATGAATTTCCCGAAGTAGCTGTAGACTTTATGCCTGTGGAAGAACTCAACCCGAAGGTTGAGGCTACTGAACAATCGAATCCATTTGATTACATAAGTAAAAATGCTAACTGGATAATTGAAGAAGAACTTACATCTGAAAACAGAATTGAGCTTGGATTTTTCTCAACACCGTCAATCAACTCTAATTATCAAATTCTATTTTCGATTCTAAAAGAATATGCGGGAAAGAGTTTCAACATTATCATCACCTCTGAAAATGAGCTGCAAACAAAAAGACTAAGAGAGTTATTAAGTGATATAAGTCCTGAACTTGAAGATTTGGTGGAATCGGGTAAAATTAAAGTTGAAACGTTAGCGATTAAAGAAGGATTTATTAATAAAGAAGAAAAAATTCTTCTCTTAACCGATTACCAGATTTTTAATAAGCCATATCGAACAAAAATTTCTTCAGCTAAAAAGCATAAAAAATCTAAAGCAAAAAGTTTTGCATCAATTAAGCGCGGCGATTATGTTGTTCACGAGGATTATGGAATTGGGCAATACTCTGGATTGCAAACAATTAAGATTGGAGATACAGATCAGGAATCGATGAAGATTCTTTATGCCGAAGGCGGGGTTGTTTATGTAAATCTAAACTATCTCGCTTTAGTTAAAAGATATTCTTCAAATGAGAATCTTAAACCAACTCTTGCAACTCTTGGAAGCGGTGAATGGCTAAACACAAAAGCTAAAGCAAAGAAAAAAATTAAAGAAGCAGCGCGCGAGTTGATCGAACTTTATGCAAAAAGAAAATCTGCTGAAGGCTACAGATTTTCTCCAGACACAGTCTGGCAAAGAGAACTTGAAGCTTCTTTCTTTTATGAAGATACACCAGATCAGGCAAAAGCGAGTGAAGATGTTAAGAATGATATGGAAGCACAAAACCCGATGGACCGCCTGGTTTGCGGTGATGTTGGATTTGGGAAAACAGAAGTTGCGGTACGCGCCGCATTTAAAGCTGTGCAGGATGGTAAGCAAGTTGGTGTTCTTGTTCCCACTACAATTCTTGCCGAGCAGCATTATAATACTTTTAAAGATAGATTAACTCAATTTCCAGTTCGAGTTGCTGCGCTTTCAAGATTTCAAACAAAGAAAGAGCAAAAAGAAATTGTAAAACTTTTAGAAGAAGGTCAGCTTGATGTTTTAATTGGGACGCATAGATTACTTTCTAAAGATATTAAGTTTAAAGATTTGGGTTTGCTTATCATTGATGAAGAACATCGTTTTGGCGTTGCGGCAAAAGAAAAACTACGTCAGGTAAAAGTTAATGTTGATACACTTACATTAACAGCAACTCCAATTCCAAGAACATTAAATTTATCTTTGCTTGGTGCGCGGGATCTTTCAATAATTGCAACGCCGCCACCAAACAGGCAACCGATTTACACAAACGTTTCTACTTTTGATGCTTTAAAAATCCGCGAATGGATTATGAATGAGCTGAAACGAAACGGACAAGTTTATTTGGTTCACGATCGAGTTCAATCAATTGATAAACTTGCGGATTACATCCGCAGATATATACCCGAAGCCAAAATTGGAGTTGCACACGGACAAATGAAACCATCACAACTTGAAGAAGTTATCCACGGGTTTCTCAATCGTAAGTTTGATGTTCTTTTATCAACAAAAATAATTGAATCTGGAATTGATATTCCGAACGTTAATACGATAATTATAAATCGTGCAGATAGATTTGGACTTGCAGAACTTCATCAATTGCGCGGAAGGGTTGGTAGAAGTGATAGACAAGCTTATGCACATTTTATTGTTCCATCGTTAAGTGGAATTGCAAAAAAAGCTTTACGTCGTTTGCAAGCGATTGAAGAATACACTGAGATTGGTTCGGGATTTAATGTTGCAATGCGCGATTTAGAAATTCGTGGTGCGGGGAATTTACTTGGAACAGAACAAACTGGGTTTATTAACGATGTTGGCTTTGATCTATACGTTAAGCTGATAAACGAAGCTGTTGATGAGTTAAAGTATCAGGACTTTAAAGAAGTGTTTAAATCGTTACCAAAGATTGAAGAAAGAACAGATCCAACGATTGATACATTTTTTGAAATTGGTATTCCTGTAACTTATATGCCTGAACAAATGGATCGATTAAACTTTTATACGGCATTATATTCTGTAAAAAGTTTATCTGAGATTGAAGAACTTAAAGAAGAAATGCTGGATAGATTTGGCATTCTGCCTGAAGTTGTGAAAAGATTGGTTCTAACTGCAACATTAAAGTTTTATTCATCATTTGCTTTGTTTGAACGTGTTGCAATTCGGAGAAAAAATATTTTTATAATACTTCCTCGTGGAGAAAAAGAAGACTACTACAAAGTTCGTTTTGTTGAGCTGATGAGATTTATTATGGGTAGCTATAAAGACAAAATAAAATTCAATCAACAAAAAGAAGTAATGAAACTTGTGATTGAAAACAGATTTGAAAAAGCGGAAGATATACTCTCTTACTTAATAACTTTTTGTGGAAGAGTTTCAAAACTTTTTGGTAATGAGATAAAGTTAAAGGCTGATGTTGAAGAAGCCGCTTAGTGAAACTTAGTGTTCTAAGTGCCTCAGTGGTTAAGTTCTTTTTACTATTAAGAACACAACAGTTCACTAAGAAATCTCATAATCCACAACTCGGCGTTCATACCTTACTTTACTAAGCCATTTTTTTAAGTCTTCGTGATCTGGATGTATTTGATATTGGTGTAATGCTTCTTTGTTTTCAAACTCAGAGTACAGCACAACATCGCTGGAATCTTTCTCATTACTGAAATTAAATCCAACTTCTACTTTTAGCAAGCCCTTAACTTTTCCTTGCATTGAAAGAAGTTTTTCTTTAAAGATTTGTGCATTTGTTTGCTTATCGTTTCCATAAGCGCTTTCATTAAAGCGCAAAAATATAATGTGTTTTATCATAAAATTCCTATTGTAAAAACAAATGCTTTATCATTAAAATCATTAAAAGTCATAATGTATTCGCCCTGTATAAATAATTGGAAATTATATGTGTGAAAAATTCTTAATCCGCCTTGCAAACCGAGCTCAATTCCGTCTCCATTCTTATTATCTGAAAAATTATGAGCTACCCAATGAAAGCCCAACGCACCACCCAAGTAGGGGCACAAATCAGTTTTGGAAAACAAGTAGTTCCCATAAAGATTTATTGCAAACCCTTTTCTTATTCCAAGCATTAAACCCACAGCATAATTCTGTATCTCATAATCGAAATAAGTATTTATTGTAAAAGACTTTTTATCTGCATCATATCCGTTCGCGGGATAAAGATATCCAAAACCAACACCAAAATTGTAACGCGCTTTTTGGCGCAGCGATTCGATTGATTCCTTTCCAACAATGTTTCCAACTTCCTGATTTGTATTAAACGGAGTTTGTTTTGCAACGCTAATTGCAACACGCTTCATAACTGTTTCAAAATCTTCCACATTTAATGCTGTTGTTTGTTCTGTAAGTAAATTTTTTCCTGTTGACGTTTCAACTAAAACATATTGAACAATGATCTTATCACCTAATGGATTAAGTTTACAAAGCAAAACTTGTTTGGCGTTTAGTTTTTCACCAACTGCTTTTGCACAATCTTCATCTGCGCATTCTTCGTTGCCTAAGGCGGCAAGAGTTTTTTTCTCTGAGATAATGTTCATCGCGCTTGCTTTGGTAAGTTCCATTCTTAGTATTGATTCTGCTGTTTGCACAGAAGCTAAATCAATTCCGTTTGAGATAAACGGCAGAACAGCAATTTTGTTTGACGTTGTGTCTTGTGCTTTTGTGGAAAGAAATATTGACAATACAATAAAAAGAGTTGTAATTTTTTTCATCGCACTTCCCTATAGATGATAATTTATTAATACAAACTTAGTTGCTTGCTATTTTAAGCACAACTTATTTATTTATATTTCTATTGCAAACAAAACCTTTAAGTTTTTGATATCTTATAAAATCATTTTTTTAGCACTTAAAGTTTATTTATTTTTTGCACGTCAAATTTTGCTTATCCAACAAGAAAGGTATCCGCTATGGCATACAGAGATCAGCAAAAGTATTTGGATTTCCTTAGGAAATTTGAAAACAAAATGGATAGAAAAGAACTTGAGGATTATAAGATTTTTATCAAACGGCAAAAAGATGATGAAGATTTTGATACCGTTTCTATGAGCAGGTTAAAAGATCTTTATGATAAATATTATAAACCTGTTGATAAATCCAAGTATGATCACTTTTTTAAGAAAAGCAACGAATCAGAAAACTGAACGTCTAAAAAACAAATTTTATAATAATTTATGTTGCATAGTTAAAAACAGTCATACTTCGGCTTCGCTCAGTATGACAAGAGAGTCTTATTTTGTCACTCTGAGCGCAGTCGAAGAGTGAGATATATTTTTAGTCTATTCTAATTAGAGGTAATAATGAATTTAAATCTGCTTAATAAAATTATTGCAGGAATTGTTTTTATAATTTCTTTCATTGTTGTTTTCTCGACGGTACAGCCATCGGTATCCTTTTGGGATTGTGGTGAGTTTACAGCCGCTTCATATTACTTGCAAGTTCCGCATCCACCGGGCGCCCCATTTTTTCTTATCCTGGGAAACCTTATGTCTAAGATCCCGATTTTTGAAAACACCGGTCTTAGGGTTAATATGATTTCTGTTATCTCATCAGCCCTTTCGATTTTGTTTTTATATCTTATTGCCGTTAAGCTGATTGAAAACTACAAAGGCAAAAAAGCGGATAATCTTATAGATGCACTTTCAACATATCTTGCTGCTGCAATTGGTGCGCTGGCATTTTCTTTTAGCGATACTTTTTGGTTTAACGGTGTTGAGTCAGAGGTTTACGCATTTAGTACCTTTCTTTTCTCTGCGGTTACCTACTTGATTGTTCGGTGGAATGAACGTGCGGATAATAAAGACAGCGAAAAATATATTTTGATGATTGCATATCTTATAGGACTTGCAACCGGCGTGCATTTGATGAGCGTACTTGCCATCGTTCCCGTTGCAATGATTATTGCTTTTAAAAAATATGTTAATGATGACGAAGCATTAAAGAAAACCGCATATATATTTTTGGTTCACGCAATCATAATACTTGCTCTAGCAATTTTCTGGTGGTCGGGTGAAAAATCCCAAACACCGCCAAGCACTGAAGAGTATCAGAATTTTGATTCTAAGTTTAAATTATTCTTTATTGGAATCAGTGCTTTGATTATGGGGATTTATTGGAAAAAAATCTTTTCCAGAAATTCTTTTTATATGCCGATGATAATAGGCGGCATCGCTTTGTTTGTAACTTATCCCGGCGTAGTTAAATATCTACCAGAATTGATGACTAACATTGGCGGAGATAGTGTTGTTACTGAAATAATAATTCTGATTCTTTTATTTGCAGCACTTGGGTTTGGAGTTCATTATGCCAGAAAAAAATCTATGCCCACCCTGCATTTAGCTTTTATGTCATTCATTTTTGTCCTTATTGGTTTTACAACTTTTGCAATGGTAATAATCAGAGCAAATCAAAATCCCCCAATGAACGAAAATGAACCAGATAAATTTACTGAACTGGTAAAATATCTTAACCGCGAACAGTACGGCGATTTTCCTACATTCAAAAGAAGGTTTGCAACAGAACCACATCAGCAAGTTGTTTACACAAATTATTCCTCTGATCTGGATTTCTTTTATACATATCAAATGAATCATATGATGACAAGATATTTACTCTGGAATTTTGCCGGACGTGAAGGATGGGAACAAGATCAGGGAGCTAATATTGCACCGTTTAATGGAGTTGGTAATGCCTTGGGAAAATTATTCGGGCTAAAATTTGGTGGTGAAGTAAAAGACTCGCTATTTGGTATTCCATTTTTAATTGGATTGATAGGAATTTATTTCCAATTCCGTAAAGATTGGAAAATGGCTGCTGTTTTTGTGATCATGTTTATTTTTATGGGGCATCTTACCGCCTTTTATCAAAATCAGCAAGAACCCCAGCCAAGAGAACGAGATTATTTTTATGTGGGTGCATTCTTTGTTTACGGTCTTTGGATTGCAATTGGAATTAGAGGATTGATTGATGCATTGCAATCGAGACTTAAGAAACAATCATTGAGAAATGCAGCAACTTATGGTGTACTTGCTTTAGGAATTATTTTTATTCCGGTTAGAATGCTGCAAGCAAATTATTTTACACACGATAGATCAAACAATTGGATTCCCTGGGATTATTCATATAATCTTTTACAAAGCTGTGCGCCTAACTCAGTACTATTTACAAATGGTGATAACGATACCTTTCCGCTTTGGTACTTGCAGGATGTTGAAGGTGTAAGGCGTGATGTTAAAATTGCAAATCTTAGTTTACTTAATACTGATTGGTATATAAGACAATTAAAAAACAATGATCCTTATAAAGTTGGAACAGTAAAAATACGTTTGTCTGATCAGCAAATTGCAGAGATAAGACCAATACAATGGAGCGCGCAAAAAATTACGGTTCCTCTTCCCTCAACAAGTTCCCAAGCAGCATTCAACGACCTGATGCAAAAATATAGTTTACGCGATACTTCAGTGTTAAGACAAGGAGCTATTACCTGGACTATGAATCCAACGCTTAACGCAGGTTCAGTTCAGGCTATACGTGTGCAGGATTTAATGGTCAAAGAAATTGTTGAAGCAAACAATTGGCAAAGACCGATTTACTTTGCAGTTACTTGTTCTGAAGACAGTAAAATTGGTTTAAGTGATTATTTAAGAATGGAAGGAATGGCTTTTCGGCTTGTTCCTGAAAAACGGAAAGCTAATGATGAGTTTGTCGAGCCGAATCTTTTAAAAGCAAATCTTACAGAAGCAGTTGGATATAATAAAAACTATCAGCCGGGATTTAAGTTCCGCGGGTTGAATGATCCAAAAGTTTTTCTTGATGATAATCATAAACGAATGGTTCAAAACTATAGAAATGCTTTTTTAAGATTAGCAATTTATTATCTTGGCGCAGGGCAAAATGATCTTGCTATAAAAACACTTGATGATATGGATGTTAAATTACCAAACGCATTAATACCAATGGATTATGGATTACTTTATGAAATAAGCAATCTTTACTTGCGGGCAGGTGCAAAAGATAAATATAGCAAGCTGGCTTCCGATGTCGAAAAACAAGCCGAGAAAAAACTTGAAGAAAATCCTTCTGATGTTCAATCGTATTATAATCCTTACAGAATTTTAATTGATGTTTATGAAGGACAAGGCAGAAACGATAAACTGTTAGAGATATGGCAAAAACTGGAGTCGCTCTTTCCGCAAGACCCAAATGTAAAAGCAAATGTGCAAAAGTACAGAGCGCTTGTTGAAGGAAGAGATACAATTAAAACAAAGTAAATTATAATTCTATTGTCATTCCCGCGAAAGCGAGAATCTGTTTTACGAAGTTAAATGGATTCCCTTTTTTTCGGGAATGATTTTTTTAAAGATATCTTCAATATTTTTCTTTATGAAAATCTTAATCCTTGCACTTTCTGGAATTGGCGATGCGTTGATGTTTACTCCCGCACTAAAATTATTGCGCCAATCACTTCCCTCAGCAGAGATAAATGCTCTTGTTATGTTTAAGGGAACAAAAGAGATTTATGAAACCAATCTAAATTTTAACAAAGTAATCCATTTTGATTTTCTAAAAGAAGGTACTCTAAATTCATTTAAGTTTGTTTTATCATTAAGAAAAAAATATGATGCAACAATAAACGTTTATCCATCTAACAGAAAAGAATATAACTTCATAAATTTTTTACTCGGTGCTGAAAAACGAGTTGGTGTAAAATATCTTAAAATGAATATGCAGAATTTCGGATGGCTGAATAACTTAACCGTATTGGAAAACAATGAAACACACAATGTTCAATCAAACATTAAACTTATTGAAAGGCTTCTGAATAAAAAGTTTGATGAAGAACCGGCAATGGAAATAAGTCTCACTAATGAAGATGAAAGATTTGCTGCAGGTTACTTGGAAAAAAACAAGATACAAAAAAATGATTTTGTAGTTGGATTCCATCCCGGTTGTGCAACTTTAAAAAATCATATTAAGCGTAGATGGGAACCGGAAAAGTTTGCCGAGCTTGGTAAAAAGTTAATCAAAGAAAAAAACGCTAAAGTATTTTTCTTTGGTGGACCTGAAGAAGAAGAATTAAAATCATCAATCAACTCTATGATTGATTCTGAGAATTGTTTTGTAATTAAAACAGATAAGTTCCTGCAAAGCATTGCGATAGTGAAAAGATGTAATACGTTCGTAACTAATGATTCAGCCTTAATGCACGTTGCTTCTGCATTGGGATTAAAGGTTATTGCGATAATTGGTCCTACAAATAAAAACTACATTCATCCATGGAAAACGGAATACAAAATAACTTCGCTTAACTTAGAATGTGCCCCTTGCTTTTTTTACTCGCCCAAACCACTAACCTGCAAACGTACAGATGTACAATTTAAGTGCATAAAAGGGTTGGATGTTGAAATGGTCTGGAATAATATTTTTCAAAAAGGAGAGATACCTTGGATTGGTTAAAAGAAATTAATGCTGCTGTTACTATCTGTGATAATGACGGAATAATTGTTTATATGAATGAAAAATCCGGACAGGTATTTGAAAATGATGGTGGAAAAAATTTAATCGGTACTAATCTGTTTGGCTGTCATCCCGAACCGGCTTTAACAAAATTAAAAGAAATGCTGGCAGATGGAATTACTAATGTTTATACAATAGAAAAAAACGGAAAGAAGAAAATTATCTACCAAACTCCCTGGGTTAATGAAAATGTTATTGAAGGAATGGTTGAAATATCTTTCAATATTCCAGATAAAATGTTACATTTTATTAGAAAATAATAATAGCCAGACTCTTTAAAAATTGTTCCACTTAACTTAGAATGTGTGCGCATTGCGCCATAAATAAAGTAACCCAGAGCAATTTGGGTTAAGGTCGTTGCG
>JAVHOU010000095.1:0-17429 GCA_036170275.1 Ignavibacteriaceae bacterium | reverse complement strand
GCTGTTTCTTGTCATATCGTTTTTCCTATTTTGGTTAAAAAGAGTCAATTGTGCGGGAGGCGGGACTTGAACCCGCACGCCAATTAAGGCACTACCCCCTCAAGATAGCGTGTCTACCAATTTCACCACTTCCGCAAATTTGATGTGAAAAAATATGCTACAAGGATTTGAAAATCAACTTTATAAAACTTTTTGAATAATATTTTTTCTATATCAGTCGCGGGGACGACGATTTTTACCTAATAGAACTTTTCTGATCTCATCTCGAAATTTCTTTTCGAAAACTATGTACCTAGCAATTTTTTCTGTAGGTAGAATATCAGTTAATGAAATTATAAATAATTTTCTTTTTGCTTCAACCTTTTCTCTTGTGCTAAGAAAATCATTTATGAGTTGTTTCTGAGTTGCTTCAATATTTTTATCATTAGAGTCAAGATTACTTTGGATCTGTTCTAAAGTTTCATCAGCTTTTTTTTCAAGTGCATCAATTTCTTTTTGGGAATCATTTCTTCTTGCAAAAAATCTAACTGATGTGGCTTCATCTAGATCTAAGGCTTCGATCAATTTAACTTTCTCAAGCTGATCAAGTTTATTTTTTTGATGCTGCATTCTCTCTCTATCTTGTTGAGAGTAAGAGATTGCGGTAAATAATAATAGTAAAGTAAAAATAATGTTAATGGATTTCATAATTCCCTCTATAAAATTTTCTTTTCTAATAATTCTGTATATAGTTGATCAATATCATTATCCGAAAGATAGTTATCCAGCTCCGTTAGATTCATATCATCAGTAATGATTTTATTTTTGTTCTCACTTAATGATGCACTAAAATTTTCGTTTAATTTTTCATTATAAATAGAATCAATTTTTTCTGTAACTAAATCATCAACTTCATTTTCCAGATCTATACCCAAATCAGTAACAAAATAACTGACCTCATTATCAGATAATTCCGAATAAATCTTTTGCAAATTCGGTTCTCTATTATTAAGTAGTTGTGTTGTTACCAAATAAGTTGTAAATAAAATAAATATCGCCGCGAAAGCATATTTGTATTTTGAGATAAAAGACGCCTTGTTATCATTTACTAATCTTTCTCTGAACCTAGGTATAATCGTTAGTGTATAATCAGAATTTAAAGTTACTGTTTTAGATTTTTGAACGAGGTCATAGATTTTATTAATCTTTTCAAATTCAATTTTCATCTCTTTAGAAGATTCAAGCTTTTCTAAAAAAATCTTTTTTTCATCTTCATTCATTTTATTCTCTAAAAAATTACGAAAAGCAGTTTCATTTTTATTCATCTGTTATCATCTCCTTCAATTTATTTAATGCATGAAAGTGATTTGCTTTTAATCCACCGATGCTCTTCCCTGTAATTTTAGCAATCTCTTCATAACTTAAATCATCATAGTTTCTCATTATAAAAACTTCTCTCTGTTTAACCGGCAGTTTCTGCAAAGCCTTTTCGATCTTTTCTAACTTTTGCTTGGTTTCCAAATCTGCAATAATATTTTCACTCTCATTTGCCTGGTTTTTAATATCACCAAGACTCAGGAAAGTTCTTAGTTTTTTTCTTTTTAAGAAGTTGATGCTCCTTGTATTGGTAATTGTATAAATCCATGTATAAAGTGACGAATTAAATTTAAAAGTCTTAAGTTTATTATAAAGAACGATTAATACTTCCTGTAAAATCTCATCAGCATCTAAATGATTTCCCGTCATTCGTCTTGCGTGCCAATAAATTTTCTCTTGATATTGCTTTACAAGTCTATTAAAAGCGGATTCATCTCCTTGAAGAAAACTTTTAATCAGCTCAACATCATTATTCGCATCTTGCATAGATCTTCAATTAGTTAAATAATTAGACAAGCAGAACTATTTAAAGGTTTAACATTTTCTTTTTAAACCTAAAATAAATCTAGTTTGTCTAATGATCAAAAATAAATTGTTTAACCAAAAGAAAGGTAATAAAATGAAATATCTAAAATGTGCTACTTTATCACTTATACTTCTGCTTTCCATAAGTATAAGTTCATATCCTCAAATGAGAGAACGACAACGTCCTGACGGTTTTCGTGAAAAAATTAAGGAGCAATTAAACCTTACTCCCGAACAGGAGAAAAAGATTTCTGAATTAAGATTAAATCATCAGGAACGAATGATTGATTTAAAATCAGAATTAGAAAAAAAGGAACTGCAAAAGGAAAAAATTCTGTCAAACGATCAAATTACTAGAAATGATATGTTGAAAATCACCAACGAAATAAATGAAATAAGAAATAGAATAGACACAGAAAGAATGAATCAGGAAATGGATGTTTATGAAAATCTAGATAATAATCAAAAAATGATTTGGAAGGATTTACAAATCAAAAAAGATAAAATGAAAGATCGGATAAAAGATGGTGTAAAGGATAGAATGAGAGATGGAATGAAAAAGAGAATGCAGAATCAAGATAGAAAAGTTCAATAATTAAAAGTTCTGCATACAAATATTAAAAGCCGGTAAAGCCGGCTTTTTTTAAAGATCGCCCGAAATTGGTCTTAAAACAATTTCTTCAGTGACCAGGTTTTCCTTCTGCAAAAAAGTCCAAACCAAAACACGCGCAATTTCTTCACCGGACATCATCCTTTCGGAATGTTGGTCCCTCATTTCCTTCGACCAAATTTGTGTTTCGGTAGCACCGGGAATTATATTTATAACTTTAATGCCATATCGTCTAACTTCTTCTCTTAATGAGTTTGTATAACCAAGCAATCCCCATTTTGAAGCCGAGTAAGCAGTACTATGTGTAAAAGTTTTTTTTGTTACAACAGAAAGAATATTTATGATTGTGCCGCCGCCATTGGCTATCATTTGAGGAAGAACAGCTTTGATTGTGTAGATAGAACCTAAAAGATTAATGTTAATAACATCATTAATTTCATTTACTGAATTTTCTTCTGCCAATTTAAAAGAAGTTATACCTGCATTATTGATTAAACAATCAATTTTATGTTTAGCTGTAATTTTTTTTACAACCTGATCAACATTTGATTGTGAGGCAATGTTACAAGGGAATATTTCCACTGAAAGTTTTTCATCTTCTAACTCTGAATTTAATCTTTCCAGTTCAGATACTCCTCTTGAAGAGACAAATACTTTAGATCCGGTTTTCGCAAACTCAATTGCTGCAGCTCTTCCAATACCAGAGCTTGCACCGGTGATCCAAATTCCGGGTTTTTCTTTCGTCATAAATTTTTTGTCGAAATGAGATTCAAAAATTCAGTTCTTGTTCTGGCATCATCTTTAAATACTCCGTGCATTGCACTTGATGTTGCTGATGAATTTTGTTTTTCAACACCGCGCATCATCATACACATATGATAAGCTTCAGAAACTACGGCAACCCCAACAGGCTGTAAATATTTATCAATCGTATCAGCAATCTGCTGTGTCATCCTTTCCTGAACCTGAAGTCGTCTTGCAAAAACATCAACTATTCTGGGAATTTTACTGAGTCCAACAATTTTTCCATTTGGAATATATGCAACATGAACTTTTCCGTAGAATGGAAGCATATGATGTTCACAAAGACTGTAAAAATCAATATTCTTAACTAAAACCATTTCATCATATTTTTCTGTGAATATTGCATCATTAAGGACATCTTCAATATTCTGATTATATCCTTTTGTTAAAAATTCATAAGCTTCAGCAACCCTTTTTGGTGTGTTCAATAAACCTTCACGATTAGGGTCTTCTCCGATTTCTAACAACAAATCTTTAACAAGATTTAACATTTTAGATTTATCCAAATCATTCTCCACGATATTCAAAGTAATTGTTTTCAGTTTCAAAAAGTTTTACTGAATATAATTTGCCGTTTGGAATTTTATCTTTCAACTGTTTCCAAATTGCGATAACAATATTTTCAGAAGTTGGAATTAATCCTTTCATAAAATCAGTATCAAGATTTAAATTTTTATGATCAACCTTATTGATAACATTCATATGAATTATTTCTTTTAATTTTTTCAGATCAAGCACAAATCCTGTTTCAGGATTTACCTCGCCAGAAACAACAACCTCTAAAGTGTAATTATGCCCGTGCCAATTTGGATTGCTGCATTTCCCAAACATCTTAAAATTTTCTTCATCACTTAATCCTTTTTTAAACAGGCGATGAGCTGCAGCAAATGTTTCTCTTCTTGTCAAATAAACCATATTAATCTTTCAATGCTTCCATTACTTCTTTATTATGTCCGTCCACTTTTACTTTATTAAATATTTTTTTGATCTTACCTTCGACATCGATTATAAAGGTTGTTCTTTCAACTCCCATATATTTTCTCCCATACATACTTTTTTCTTTCCAGACACTATACTTTTCCAAGACTTTTTTTTCTTCATCAGCAAGAAGAATGAATGGCAGATCATATTTATCAGCAAATTTTTTATGCGATTTAATTGAATCAGGGCTGACACCCAATATTACTGCATCAGTTTTTTTGAATTTAGGAAACTCATCTCTAAAACTGCAGGCTTCTTTTGTACATCCCGAGGTATCATCCTTCGGATAAAAGTATAATATTACTTTCTTTCCAAGAAAATCTTTCAAAGAAACTTTTTTTCCATCCTGATCTAATAAAGAAAAGTCGGGAGCCTTCTTTCCAATTTCTGGCATAATATAAACTCCTAATTGTTTTTAGCTTAAAACTTTTTTAATTGCTGCATAATTTGGTTCATCACCCGGGCTTGCAAGAACTTCAACATATTTAAGTATGCCATTGCTATCAACAACAAATGCAGCTCGTTTAGCTACATCCAGATAATCAAATTTTCCAGGTACAAATACATCCAAGACCACATCGTATTTTTTGATTACTTTTTTATTAAAATCACTTAACAATGGGAAATTATAATTGTTTTTTTCATGAAACATCTTTAACGAAAAATGAAGATCTACACTTATTGCTAAAATCTGGGCATTTAAATTTTCAAAAACTTTTAGTTCATCTCTAAAAGTGCACATCTCTTTTGTACAAGTACCCGTATTTGCTCCAGGGAAAAAAAGTACTACTACATTTTTCCCTTTAAAACTGCTTAATGAAACTGGTTCCCCATCCTGATTAAATAATGTAAAATCCGGTGCTTTGTCGCCTACTTTTAAAGCCATTTGATACTCCTTAATTGATTTGATGTTAAATTTTATTTGGAAAGTTAATTATATATCACTTCAGAAAGTTACCCAAAAGGTCATGCACATTCAAGAAATTGAATGAACTTATGATTTAAAACAAATTATATAACTAAAAGTTCATTTGCTTTTAGTTAAAGAAGCCCTGCCTTTCTTGTCCATTCTTTAAAACCATTTTCAAGCTGTTCGAATGATTCTATTGCAAAAAGAATCGGCTGAAGATGCCAAACATCATAATCTTGTTTAATTATTATTTCAGGATCAAAGTCTTTAACCGTCACATTACTTGATAAAGCATTTTGAACTTCGCCGTGTGAGGAGACAATTCCTGCTCCGTAAATTCTGATACCTTCCGGTTTTTTGATCAATCCAAACTCAACCGTAAACCAATGAAATGTTTCCAGATATTTCCGATTAATTCCAACAGCTTTAAGTGCAGCCTCACCAAACATCTGATAGAAAGAAGCAAAACTTTTATTTGTTAAAAGAGGCATGTGTCCAAAAATATCATGAAAAAGATCTGGTGCAGGAGTGTAATCAAGCTCTTCTTTTCCTCGTATATAATCTGTTGATGGAAAAACTTTTTCTCTTAGTAATCCAAAAAAATCTTGCTCATGAATTAACCCTGGAACTCGAGCGACTTTCCATTTAGTTGATTCATAAAATATATGGCTTAAATTTTTTAAGGAAGGAATTTTATTTTGTGACAAATTTAGTTTACCGGCTCCTTCAAGATATTCATCACAAGCTCGTCCGGGCAAAAATTGCATTTGACGATTATATAAATATCTCCAGCTTTCCTGATCCGAATCTGGATAATCAGGATAAACTATCTCATCGTGAACTGGAACAGGTAGTACTAACTTCTGTGGAATGCAGCGCGGATCGATTCCATCTTGTGCAGCATTTTCATAAGCTGAAATTGTTTTATTATTTTTTTTTGATTTATTCATTTCGGAATTCTGTTATTCGTTAATCAGAAGTTAAGTATTGAATTTTTTAATTTCAATGAGAATATAAAAAGAGAATTTTAAATAATATTTACTTCCGTTTCCAAATCAACTTCAAAATTTTTTTTCACTTTTTGTTTGATTAATTCAACGACAGATAAAATTTCTTTACCAGTTGCATCACCATAGTTTACAATTACCAAAGGCTGTTTTGAATAGGTTCCCGCATTACCAATTCTAAAATCTTTTAGTCCTGATTTTTCAATTAACCAGGCTGCTGAAATTTTAATTTTGTTTTCTTCAAGTTTAAAACTAGTTAAATCAGAAAACTTTGACTTAATCCTTTCAAATGTATTCAAATCAACAACTGGATTTTTAAAGAAGCTGCCCGCGTTGCCAATCTTAACAGGATCAGGAAGTTTTTCTGTCCTTATTTTTCTTATAACATTACTAATATCTTTTATAGAAGGATTTTTAATTCCAATATTTATTAATTCCTCATTTATAGTTCCATAATTTTTATTTGCTATAGGATTTTTATTTAATCTTAATCGGACGGAAGTAATCGCGACCTGATTTTTCAAATCTCTTTTAAATATTGAATCACGATAATCAAATTTACATTCCTCTTTTGTGAGAAGAATTTTCGATCCATCATCAAGTCGAACTGCAGTTAGGGATTCAAATACATCTTTTAACTCCTGACCATAAGCACCAATATTTTGGATGGGAGCTGCGCCAACAGTTCCGGGAATTAAAGAAAGATTTTCTATTCCCCCATAATTTCTTTCAACGCAATACTTAACCAGATCATCCCATTTTTCTCCGGCATTTGCTTCAATCAAAACCGAGTAATCATTCTCATCAATAATCTTAATTCCTTTAATATTAATTTTTAAAACCAAAGTACTTACGAAAGGATCCTTAAATAGGATGTTACTTCCGCCGCCAAGAACAAATATTTCTGAAGAAACGTCTGATGACAAAAGTTCAATCAAATCTTCCGCAGAAATAATTTCAGCAAAAGAATCAGCAATAACTTTAACACCAAATGTGTTATAATTCTTTAGTTGATAACTTTTAAATATTTTCATTTCGCAAAACTAAGATTTATATTAAAGTTAAAGAAAGATATTCATTAAGTAAAAGTAATTATATTATGGTGGAGATTAATGGAAGAACAAAAAGAATTAGAATCCGATTTTAACAAATCCTGTGTCATACCTTATCGGATTAATCAAGGAGCACTTGAGATTTTATTGATCACGTCTATCAGAAAGAAAAAATGGATATTTCCGAAAGGCTTTATTGAATTTAATTTTTCTGCATTCGAGTCCGCAAAAAAAGAAGCCTACGAAGAGGCTGGAGTCATAGGCGAGAATGAAACTGTTGAACTCGGTTCATTTGAATTGCAAAAGAAAGAGGGCAAATCCATAATCAGAGTTTTTTCTATGGAAGTTACCGAAGAACTAAAAGATTATCCTGAAAAAAATTTACGTAAAAGAAAATGGTTTGATTCAAAAGAAGCCGTAGAAAAAATTGAACTGCCGGAGCTCAAGTTGTTTATCTCCAAATTAAAAGAGAAGATTAAAATTATTTAACTCACCTTACGCAAATAGGTGGTATAAGTAATTTGAAATAATAATAGATGTCATACTTCGACTTCGCTCAGTATGACTATGTGATTAAACGATAAAAATTGAAGTCACTCTGAGCAGAGTCGAAGAGTGAACTTGGAAAATCATCTTACACAAAAAAACTGCGTAAGGTGACTTATTTAATTAAATTTTTAATCAACGTCAGATTTTAGAATTTTCTCACAAACCTCCCGACAAGTTTCATAATCAAATCCTCTTGAAATTAAGAATGCAGAAATTTTTTGTTTAAATTTTTCTTGATCTGTATTTCGTTTTTGTAATTGTTCAAACTTCTTGGTTCCCAATTCCAGCGCTAATCCAAATTCCCCCTTTTCATCCTCAATACTTGAAAGTGCTTCATCTATTGTTGAGCCAGCCACACCCTTACTAAATAGTGCTGCCCTGATTTTATTTTTGCCCCATTTTTTCTTCTTCAGCTTTTCATCTATAAAGTGAGCAGCAAATACAAGATCATTAAGAAAATTTTTGTCCTTTAAATCATTTAAAACGATTTTGATTAATCTTTCATCATAAGATTTACGTTTAAGTTTAATTAGCAATTCTCTTTCAGAATGGAATCGTCTTGAAAGAAAGGAAAGCGCTCTAAGTTTTATGTAATAAAGAATATTTTGTTCAATGAAAAAAGAAAAGCGGTCGTCGGAAACTTCATCACCTTTCCTAAGACCGCTTTGAAAAAACACCTCTTCAGATAAAATCAGTTTTTCATTATTATCAAAGTATACAGCAACATTCTTTTCATCTTTACGAATAACTTTTTCAATTTTCATTTAGATAATGCAAATCAGTTTATTACTTTTTTTTACCTTTAGATTTTTCTTCCGGTTTCTCTTCAACAACTGCTTCAGTTTTAAATCCGGGTAAACCGAGTTTTGTCTTTACATCTTTTTCCAGACTTTTATACAATTCCGGAAACTCAACTAATTTTAGCTTGAATTGTTCCCTGCCTTGAATTCTATCTTCCCCGTAAGTAAACCAGGCACCGCCTTTTTTGATTATCCCGAGTTCAGTTGCCATATCAATTATATCACCAGTTTTACTAATGCCTTCATTATATAAAATATCAAACTCAGTTTGTTTAAATGGCGGGGCTACTTTGCTTTTAACTACCTTAACTCTTGTTCTGTTGCCAATAACTTCTTCACCATCTTTTATGGCAGCAATTCTTCTTATATCAAGTCTTACTGATGCGTAAAACTTAAGAGCATTTCCACCTGTTGTGGTTTCCGGATTTCCAAACATCACTCCAATTTTACTTCTCAGTTGGTTGATAAAAATAACCGAGGTTTTTGATTTGGAAATTGCACCGGTAAGTTTCCTTAATGCCTGTGACATCAATCTTGCCTGCACAGCCATTGTTGCATCGCCCATTTCGCCCTCAATTTCGGAACGAGGAACTAGTGCTGCAACGGAATCAATTACAATTATATCCAGAGCATTACTTCTAACAAGTGTATCTGTTATTTCCAATGCCTGCTCACCATAATCCGGTTGCGAAATTAAAAGATTTGGAGTATCAACACCTAACCTTTTTGCATAATTAACATCAAGAGCATGTTCTGCATCAATGAAGGCTGCAAGACCGCCCATCTTTTGTGCCTCTGCAATTATATGAAGACACA
Source organism: Ignavibacteriaceae bacterium (assembly GCA_036170275.1). Taxonomy (GTDB): domain Bacteria; phylum Bacteroidota; class Ignavibacteria; order Ignavibacteriales; family Ignavibacteriaceae; genus IGN3. Next base: position 8,019 of record JAVHOU010000095.1, on the reverse strand, counting down.
GAGTTGTTTTTCCGCTGGATTCTGGACCGTAAATTTCAGTTACTCTTCCTCTGGGAATTCCACCGATTCCAAGTGCAACATCCAAAGACAAAGCTCCGGTTGGGATTGCCTCAATGTCATTTACAACGCCATCGCCAAGTCTCATAATTGAGCCTTTGCCGTATGTTTTTTCAATACCGGCTATTGCATCATCAATAATTTTTAGTTTTTGTTCTCTATCGGAAGCCATTATATCTCCAATTCTTTAAGTTTATAATTTTTGATTTCAAAATATTTTGATCCACCAGGATACAATTTACTATTAAAGAGTGAAATTGAATCTGCAGTAAAATCTATTGGTTCAAATGTAAAATTTTTGAAGTTGTTAACAAAGCTATTACCCAAATCATTTTTTATCCGAAGTAGTGTTAAATGAGGTTTAAACCTTTTTACTTCTTTTTGAATAGAAAATTTTTCCAGTTTGGTATTCAATTCATCCACAATTTTATAAATAGATGGATCTATCTTTAATCGTGCAAAAAGAATTGCTGGCTTTTTATCTCTGAAAAAAAAATCGAAATTAAATATTTCAGACTTTAACGATTGAAAGCTTTGGATAAAGGTTAACTCTTCAGCAATGCTTTCGATGTTCGCTTCAGGAACATCACCAATAAATTTTAATGTTAGATGTAATTTTTCTTTCACCTCCCATTTATAATTTGATCCAGCAACTAAATCACGAATTTCAATTAATTTTAATTTAACATCTTCCGGAATATTGAGTGCAATAAAAAGTCTAATCATCAACCGGAATTCCAAGTAAACTTCTTCTTAATAATTCTAATGCTGCTTGAGTTGAACGATTCTTATTCAAAACTCTATCTTCGCCAAACTGAAATTTTTTTGCAGTACAAACCTTATCATCACAGTAGCCAATATAAACAGTGCCAACAGGTTTGTCTGTTGATGCGCCTGTTGGTCCCATAATTCCTGTGAGGGAAATTCCAATATCCGCACCGCTAATTGCTTTTATGCCTTCAGCCATTTGCATTGCAACTTCACGTGATACTGCACCTTTTTCTATCATCGTATCTTCATCAACTTTAAGCAATTCAACTTTTGCGGCATTACTATAGGTTACCACACCACGATCAAAGTAGCTGCTGCTGCCGCTTATATTTGTTATACGATCACTTAAACCGCCGCCTGAGCATGATTCTGCAACAGCAATTCTTAATTCTCTTTCTTTCAATAATCTTCCAACTACTTCTTCAAGAATATCATCATCTCTGCCATAAATAAATCTGCCGACTTTACTACGAATTTTTTGTTCAATTTCGGATAATTTATTTTTCGCTGATTCTTCATCAGATGATTTTACTGTTACACGTAATCTTACACCATATTGATTTGGCAAGAAAGCAAGTTCTGCTCCTTGCAACAGTTCATCAAGATTACCTAACCTGTCTGATAAAAGTGATTCCGGAATTCCGGTTGTTTGCAAAGTAATTTTTTTAATAAACTCAGTAGGTTCACCGATCGCTTCAACCAGTTTGGGTACTATAAAATTATCCATCATACCTCTCATCTCATAAGGTACACCGGGCATAACAATAAAAATTTTCTTATTCCATTCTATCCAGTAGCCCGGCGCAGTTCCATTTTCATTCCGGATTACCTGTGCGATTTCAGGAACCATTGCTTGATCCTCGTGAGACTTTTTAATTTCTCTACCGCGTTTCTTTAACATACTTTTGATGTCTTCAATAACTTCATTATTAAGAACTAATTCGGTTTTAAAGTAATTAACAATAGCTGTTCTTGTAACATCATCGTGTGTAGGACCTAATCCACCGGTGATAATAATTACATCTCCCAATGTGGCGGCATAATCTAATTCATCTGAAATAGATTGAAGATTATCTCCTATAACACTTGATTTAACTATTGAAATATTTATCTCAGAAATTAATTTGCCAATGTATGCAGCGTTAGTATTAACCGTTTGTCCAATTAGCAATTCATCCCCAATCGAAATTAGATAAGCTTTCATTTTTAGTAAACTCCAAATAAATAGACAATTATATGAACCAAAATTAATGAATAGATACCGGATATAACATCATCCATCATTATTCCCCATCCACCGGGCAAATTTTCTGCTGTGCGTGCAGGGAATGGTTTTATGATATCCAACAATCTCCAAATAAAAAAAGATGTAATTACAATAAGTAATGTTTTGGGTAACGCAATTAACGCAATCCAGGTTCCCACTACTTCATCAACAGTACATTCTGCAGGATCTTTACCATAAATGTTTTCAAACTTATAAGAAACATAAACGCCATAGATGAATAAAAGAATTATTGCTGGAATGATGATCCATAATTTTTCAAATCCAGGAATGAAATAAATTAATAGAGCAACAATGCTTCCAAAAGTTCCGGATGCAATCGGGATATATCCTGTAAATAAACCTGAACCAATTATTTTTTCAAACAAGTTTATTTGTTTCATCAAAAAGCTTCTTTATTAAATATTTATTTTTCATTAGATAGGTAATGCCGGAATGAACAGTAATGACTGTTATAGCAAGCATTACAAAGTAAACAAAGTCTTGATTGAGTAAATAAGAAAAGATTTTTTCATTACCGGAATAAATTTCTTTGGTATTAACTCCTACGTAAATAATCAGCAGATAGTAAAGAAAAATCATTTGAAGTAATGTCTTCCATTTTGCATAGTAAGTGGTAATAAAATTATAACCACGACCTTCAGCATAAATGCGCAGAACCGTTATTAATAAATCTCTAATGATGATAAGTAAAACCATCCAAAGCGGAAGCAGACCAACAATTACAAATCCTAAAAATGCGGCTGATGTAAGAATTTTATCTGCAAGCGGATCCCAAAACTTTCCCCAATCCGTTATATAATTAAATTTACGAGCAAGCCAGCCGTCGTACCAATCTGTTAAAGCGGCAAGAAGGAAAACTGCTAAAGAAATTTGAACAAGTATGGGATTGCTGGAGAGAAAAAGATAAAGAAATATTGGAGTTAAAATTATTCTGAGAATTGTAAGCTGATTTGGTAGTGTCATTTTTGTTAGCTGCTAATTTTCTCAGACAGATTTTTTAAAAAAGGATATTCATAAATTCCCGTGCTATGCCCATCATTCCAGGTTATTTGTATTGCGTATTTGCCAACTTGATTAATGGTTTTAACCGTTATCTGATTATCTGCAAAAATTGGGATGTACATTTTACTTTGCTTTTCCCTATCGGCAAGGCAGGTTGCACAGGGACACAATTTCCTCAGCATTTTAAGATTTAATAATTCTTCATCTTTATCGTCCCAAATAATTAAGAGATTTTTTTTATCAACAATTTTAATTTTTACCGGATGCATTAAACTAATCTTTCACCAGTAAGTTTTTCTAATGCTTCAAGATATTTTTCACTTGTTCTTTTAATTACATCTTCCGGCAATATTGGAGGCGGCGGTTGTTTATTGAACTTAATAGATTCCAAATAATCGCGTACAAATTGTTTGTCAAAACTTTCCTGTGATTTACCTTTTTCATATTTATCTAAAGGCCAAAACCTTGATGAATCAGGTGTTAGAAGCTCATCAACAAGAATTATATCATTACCAATTTTCCCAAATTCCATTTTTGTATCGGCAATGATAATTCCTTTGTTCAAAGCAAATTGAACTGCACTTTTATAAATGTCAATTGTTTTCTGTTTGATAAAATTAATTGTGTCTGCGCCTGTAAATTCCTTTGCTTTTTCTTCAGAAATATTTTCATCATGTAAACCAATTTCTGCTTTTGTTGCAGGAGTAAAAAGTGGTTCCGGAAATTTTTCTGATTCAACAAGCCCAGCAGGAAGCTTAATTCCGCAAACTTCACCGGTTTTTTTATAATCACTCCAACCCGAACCGCTAATGTATCCTCTAACTACACTTTCAATGGGAACGATGTCAGCTTTTTTTACAAGCATGCTTCTGCCTTTAAGCACCTCGGCATATTCTTCGCAATCCTTAGGAAATTTATTAACATCTGTAGTTATAAGATGATTTTTAATAATATTTTTTGAATAGTTAAACCAGAATTCAGAAATCTTTGTAAGAACTTTGCCTTTATATGGAATTCCCTGCGCCATTATCACATCAAATGCTGATAGTCTATCTGTAGAGACTATCAAATAATAATCTTTGAGATCATAAATATCTCTTACTTTACCTTTTTTAAAGAATTTGAGTTTAGGAAAATTCGTTTGAAGAATTACTTTTTCTTTCATATTAAACCTGATTTGTGGTGTTCAAATATATGCAGGCTTTTGACAGAATTCAATAAATAGAAATGAAAATGAATGATGAAAAAATGTGGTGAACTTAAGTGCGGATTAAAGAAAAAGTTTATTTATCTCATCCTTTGATTTTCGCAATTGGCGATAAATAATGATGATGATACTTATAATAAATATTATTGTAGATGCTATTAAAACAAATTCCATTTCAGTCCAATAATTTTAATACACTAGGGCAAGCCTTATACCAAATATTAGTGATTTTTTAATTGATTTTAGAATTAAAGAAGTTTCGATATGAAAAAGTGTCTCGAGATGAAAGAAATTTGAGATGCATTATAGAATAAAAACCCGTTTCGGTAAACGGGTTAAGGGATGTGGGCAGGGACGGAATTTTCCGTAGGAATCCATTCAGGAGAACCAAAAAATAAGGATTTTCAATACATTAAAGTGATAAGGATTAGTCATTAATTGCTGTTCGTTATGTTTTATTTTTCTTGCTCATTGATTGACTATTTCATACATTCTATCGACACATTAAATCATTTTAATTTAATAAGAGGTTAAAATATGCCAACATATGAATTCAAATGTAGTAAATGTGAGAAAAAATTTTCACATCAATTATCAATCTCAGATTATGAACGAAAAAAATCTTTTACTTGTCCTCACTGCAAAAGTAAAAGTACAAAGAGAATTTTTTCAAACTTCACTGCAGTTACATCTAAAAAGAGCTGACAGTAATAAATAACTGATGGGAATTAATATGTAAAACAAATCAGCAAGAAAAAAATGCTGAAAATAATAAACATCAGGGAGGATATTATGGAACTTCGTAAGAGAGCTTTGGGAATTGCAGTAGGTTTTGTGTGGGGACTTTGGGTAATGCTTGGAACCTGGTTGCTTTTGTTAATGGGCTCACCAGGACAAACAATTTCAAAACTTGGTGGAATTTATTATGGTTATCATTATTCTTGGGGTGGCGCTGTAGTAGGATTCCTTTGGGGATTTGTTTGTGGTTTTATCGGCGGTTTCTTAATTGCCTGGATTTATAATCTTACAAATAAATTCTTCACAAAACCAAAAACAACTTGATCAGATTAATTGTAAACCAATTATTTAAAACCGCCTTTTGGGCGGTCTTTTTTATTTAATCATATCGTTAGTAATAAATATAAAATATTGTTTTCACCACAGTAAATAATCGCAATAGAATTGCTTCAATGGGATTTTTTATATACGTTTGAACAGTATTAAACTATTAGAGTTCTCGATGAGCAAATTCATTTACATATTTGCCGTTTTAACTCTCCTCAATATCTCATCTTTAGGTCAGCCAAAAAAAGTAGTTGTAATAAATGTAGATGGTGCCATTCAACCTGCTTGTTCTGATTATATTAGAAGCGGAATAGAAAAAGCAACTCAAGAAAACGCCGAATGCCTGATAATTAAACTTAACACTCCCGGCGGTCTGCTAAAATCAACACGAGTAATTGTAACTGATATTCTTCAATCAAAAGTGCCTGTTGTTGTTTACGTAGCTCTATCCGGTTCACAAGCCGCATCTGCAGGAGTTTTTGTTACAATCGCTGCAAACATTGCTGCTATGGCACCGGGAACGAATATCGGCGCTGCACATCCCGTTACATTACAAGGAACTCAGGATTCTATAATGATGGAAAAAGCTACGAATGATGCAGCAGCTTTTATCAGAACAATTAGTGAAAAAAGAAATCGGAATATACAATGGAGTGAAGACGCTGTAAGGAAAAGTCTTTCGATTACTGAGACCGAAGCGTTGAAATTGCACGTTATTGATTTAATAGCAAAAGATGTAAAAGATCTTTTAGAAAAAATTGATGGTAGAGAAGTCGAAACCTCTTCCGGCAAAGTTTTACTTAATACAAAGAATGCAGAGATAATCAATTTGGATATGACCCTCTCCCAGATAGTGCTCAACATACTCAGTGATCCTAATCTTGTATATATATTATTTATGTTAGGTATTTATGGACTGTTTTTTGAACTCTATAATCCGGGAGCAATTTTCCCCGGAGTGATTGGAGGTATTTGCATTATACTTGCTTTGTATTCAATGCATACACTTCCAATTAATTATGCAGGGCTTGCACTTATTATCTTTGCTGTAATTTTGTTTGTTCTGGAAATCAAAATTGTTAGTCACGGTATTCTATCAGTAGGTGGAGTAATCTCATTAATTTTAGGATCAATAATGTTAATCGATGTTGATTCTTTCGGACAGGTGTTCAAGATCTCGTGGGAAATTATAGCTACAGTAGTAATTCTCACTGTCTTGTTTTTTTCCTTTGCCATTACGATGGGAATAAAAGCTCAGAGAAGAAAACCCACCACAGGTGCAGAAGGAATTATAGGAGAAATAGGAGTGGCTATATCAGATCTTGATCCTGAAGGTGAGGTAAGGGTGCATGGGGAAATCTGGAAATCCGAAAGTATAGCAGGGAAAATAAAGTATGGTCAAACTATAAAAGTTGAAGGAATTTTAAATCTTAAACTAAAAGTGAGTATAGTCTAAGTTTATCTAAAAACAATTAAATCAAGGAGATATTTATGCCAATTACTATGACAGTTTTAAGTGTAATTATAATCTTTGTCATCTTCATTCTCTCAAGTGCGATCAAAATACTAAGAGAATATGAACGGGGTGTTATTTTCAGATTGGGAAGATTGATAGATACAAAAGGTCCCGGATTAATTTTTTTAATCCCAATTATCGATCGAATGGTTAAGGTCAGTCTAAGAACAATTGTATTAGATGTTCCTCCACAAGATGTTATTACAAAAGATAACGTTTCATTAAAAGTAAATGCTGTTGTTTATTTTCGTGTTGTAGATGCAAATAAAGCGATTGTAGAGGTTGAAAATTATCTTAATGCTACTTCACAGATTTCTCAGACAACGCTTAGAAGTGTTCTTGGTCAATCAATGCTTGATGAATTACTTGCAGAACGTGAAAAAATTAATAAAATTCTCCAGAAAATTATAGACACTAATACTGATCCGTGGGGAATAAAAGTTTCAAATGTTGAAGTAAAGCATGTTGATCTTCCAATCGAGATGCAGCGGGCAATGGCAAGACAAGCAGAAGCTGAAAGAGAGAGGCGTGCAAAAATTATTCACGCAGAAGGTGAATTTCAGGCAAGCCAGAAATTGAAAGATGCCGCGGAGGTTATTTCAGGACAACCAATGGCTCTGCAGTTAAGATTTTTACAGACTCTAACTGAAGTTGCATCAGAGAAAAATTCAACTATTATTTTCCCCGTTCCGATTGATTTACTAACTCCTTTTCTGAAAAAGTAAATTTAAATAAAATAGAGACCGTTTTTGTGGCGGTCTCATTCCTTACGGTCAAGCAATATTTTAGTAATTGTTTATAAAAAAACCCGTTTCGGTAAACGGGTTAAGGGATGTGGGCAGGGACGGGATTTTCCATAGGAATCCCTTCGGGAGAACCACGGCAAAAGGATTTTCTTAAAAATAATAGAATAAAAAACCCGCTTCGGTAAACGGGTTAAGTGACGTGGGCAGAGAAGGAATTTTCCATAGGAATCCCTTCGGGAGAACCACGACGCAAGGATTTTCCTAAAAATAATAGAAATAAAAAAAACCGTTTCGGTAAACGGGTTAAGGGATGTGGGCAGGGACGGAATTGAACCGCCGACACAAGGATTTTCAGTCCTTTGCTCTA
>JAVHOU010000094.1:0-3816 GCA_036170275.1 Ignavibacteriaceae bacterium | reverse complement strand
GAATAAAATTTATTAGCTTTAGAAAAAATTATGGTAAGTCTGCTGCTTTGCAAGTTGGATTTAAAGCCGCAACTGGGGATGCAATCATAACAATGGATGCAGATTTACAGGATGATCCGCACGAAATTCCAAATCTTTTAAAAAAACTTGATGAAGGTTTTGATCTTTGTTCCGGCTGGAAGAAAGAAAGATTTGATCCGATCATAAAAAAATATTCTTCGCGCTTTTTCAATTTTGTAACACGAGTTATAAGTGGAATAAAAATCCACGATTTTAATTGCGGATTAAAAGCTTATAGAAGAGAAGTTGTACAAAACTTAAATGTATATGGAGAACTTCATCGCTATGTTCCTGTTCTTGCAAAGTGGCAGGGATTTTCCGTAACGGAAATTCCTGTTAAACATCATCCCCGCAGATACGGCAAAACAAAATTTGGTATCTCAAGATTCTTTAAAGGATTTATCGATTTAATTACGGTTTCATTTGCAACCCGTTACATAAAACGACCGATGCACTTTTTTGGATTCTTTGGTGCGCTGGCTTTTCTTATCGGTCTTGTTGTTAACGGTTACTTAACAATAGAATGGATTAGCGGAAGACCTTTGAGTAACAGACCAATGCTGTTTCTTGGTATGTTGTTGATTATCGTTGGTGTCCAGTTCTTTTCATTTGGATTACTCGGTGAAATGCTTGTTCATCAAAACCAGAGTGAAAGAGAATATGTAATAAAAGACAGAGGCTAAGGATTTGTTAAAAGTGCAATTAAAGTTCTTTCCTATAAAATGAAAATAGTAATTATCTCACCTGCCTACCCTTTAAGAGGCGGAATCGCCAATTTTGCCGCACAACTTTATCAGGAACTTTCAAAACAGAATGAAGTTTTAGTTTTTACTTTTAAAAGACAATATCCCCAAATATTTTTTCCGGGTAAAACTCAGTTTGAAGTTGGAGAAAATGTTGATCATATTCCTACCAGAGTTGAGATTGATTCCATAAACCCTTTTAACTGGGAAAAAACGACTTCACATATCATTAAAGAAAACCCCGATCTAATAATCTTTAACTACTGGTTGCCGTTTTTTGCTCCATGTTATAGTTCAATTGCGAAAAGAATAAAAAAAAATACCTATGCAAAACTATTAGCTATTTGTCATAATATTATTCCGCATGAAAAAAGACTAGGTGATATTTCTTTAACAAAACTTTTTCTTAATAAAATGGAATACTTCATACTTCTGTCAAAAGAAGTAGAAAAAGATTTGTTAAAATTTATCTCAAAGCCAAAAGCAAAAGTGCTCCCGCATCCGGTTTATTCAAGGTTTGGTGAAACAGTAGATAAGCTGGAAGCAAAAAATTATCTTAAACTTGCAAATGAAAATTACCTTTTATTTTTTGGTTTTGTACGCGATTATAAAGGATTGGATATTCTTATTGAAGCATTTGAATATTTAAAAGATAATCTTAAAATAAAATTAATAGTTGCGGGTGAATTTTATGACGATGAAAAAAAATATTTTGATCTTATTGATAAATACCGATTAAAAGATAGAATCATATTATTCAATAAATTCATTCCAACTGACGATGTTAAGTACTATTTTGCTGCAAGTGATGCAGTTGTTTTACCATACAGAAATGCTACTCAAAGCGGAATAGTTCAGATGGCTGTAAATTTTAGCAAACCCGTTATTGCTTCTAATGTTGGCGGAATAGGAGAAGTGATTGTTGATAATGAAACCGGGTTTATTGTAGAAAAAGAAAATGCGACAGAACTTGCAAAAGCAATTATTAAATTCTATAAAGAAGATAAATTAGAGCTGTTTACAAAAAATATTTCCAATCTTAAAGAAAAATATTCATGGAAGTTTTTTGTAAATGGCATTTATGAATTAATTAAATCTTGAGCCTCAACTTAAACTCTATAAAATGCACTACGATCCTGTTAAAAATATTTTTGCACGAATAATTAAAAATTTTTCTTTCTTAAGAATTTTATTTTACAAGATTCTTGATTTAATGTTTCTTCGTTCTTGGTATGTAAGAAGAGAATTGAAAATCTTAAGAAAAAAGTTTGGTGATAAAAAGATTAGCATTTATGATGCCGGATCCGGTTACGGGCAGTATTCATATTTTATGTCTAAAAATTTACAGCCTTGTGAAATCTATTCCGTGGATGTAAAGGGAGATTGGATAAAAGACTGTAAAGAATTTTTCGAATCACAAAAAATTAAGAATGTAAGTTTTGGAATTGAGGACTTAACAACAATAAATCATAAAGATAGATTTGATCTAATTGTTTGCGTTGATGTAATGGAACACATTCCTGATGATGTTAAGGTTTTCCAAAATTATTATAATGCTTTAAAGAAAGATGGTTATCTACTAATAAACACTCCGTCAATTTACGGAGGCAGTGATGTTCACGACGACGACGATGAAAGCTTTATTGGTGAACATGCCCGTGATGGTTATTCAAAAGAAGATTTGGAATCCAAACTTCATCCGATTGGATTTACAACTTATCAATCAAAATATACTTATGGTTTTTGGGGTGATAAAGCATGGCGGCTTGGAATAAAATATCCGATAATGATGGTAAACATTTCCAAGTTACTTTTATTTGTTCTTCCCATATATTACCTAATAACATTTCCGTTTACTTTTATTATGATGTTGATTGACTTCAAGTCAAACAACGAAGTTGGTTCGGGTATAAACTTTATTGCAAAAAAATAGACTGCAAATTCTGAATCGGAATTGTTGTAGAATTACCGAAAAAATAAATTCACACTTCGTCCTTCGACTTCGCTCAGGATGATTGTTCAGTGTGACAAATATAAATTTTCTAAGCCGGAGATTAAATGGCAGCAAAAGAAAAAAAAATTGTTAAGAAAGAAAAAAAATCCAAAGAAACTTTTCTATCAGGATTTTCTTTAGACAAATTTATTCCGGTAAAATTTCAAACTCTTTTTTTACTCTTAGTCATTCTCTTAATCTTTCTCTTGTTCTATTCTCCACTTTACTTTGGTGGAAAAACATTTCAATCAGGTGATATTATCACCAGCCAAAGCAGTGCAACGTATGTTCAAAATCATCAAGGAGGATATACACTTTGGAATCCTTACATCTTTACCGGAATGCCTGCTTATGCACTTGGAACCGGTTATAAATGGTTTAATATTATTTATGTTGTTACAAACGCTGTAAGAAGCATATTCAGTGCTCCATTCGAGATTGAATATGCAATGTGGACATTCTATTTATTCGCACTTGCCTGCACAATGTTCTTTTTTATGATGAACAGAACACAAAACCGATTAGTAAGTTTATTCTCCGCATTAACAGTTTCATTCAGCACAGGAATTGTTGTCTTTCTTTATATAGGGCATGTAACAAAACTGACGGCAATTTTTGTATTTCCGGTTTTACTTTTGCTGCTTTTAAATTTTCAGAAGAAAATAAAATTGCTAGATGTAATGCTCCTTTTATTTTTTGTCCCCGTTATGTTTTTAGGATGGCACGTGCAAATTATCTTTTACATTTTCTTTGCAGTAATGATTTACTTCCTCTACTATTTTGCAAGAGCAATTAAGATTAAAGATAATTTTCTAATTAAGCAGTTATTAAAATCAGTAGCAATATTTATAGTTGCTGTTCTTATTGGATTAGGAATTCAATCAGATAACTTTACCCAAGTTTGGGAATATTCTCCATACTCAACTCGCGGAACCGAAAGTGATATTGATAAAGGATCGGGTAACACTCAAAAAACAGAAACAGATTTTTATGATTATGCAACTAATTGGTCATTCTCTC
>JAVHOU010000093.1:10851-17943 GCA_036170275.1 Ignavibacteriaceae bacterium | reverse complement strand
AAGGTCACACTATTTATGATATCGTTCATCGTGCAAAAGATAAAAAATTAATTCCTGTTGAAATAAACTCTCATCTGTTTTTATTTAAAGATAAACTTATAGTACTTTCAATAGCACGTGATATCACAGAGCGAAAGCAAGCAGAGGAAAAACTAAAGCGATCCAGTAAACTGTTAAGAGAACTTGCAACACATCTTCAATCTGTAAGAGAAGAAGAACGAACTACCATTGCCCGCGAAATACATGATGAACTTGGACAGGTGCTAACTGTTTTAAAGATTCAAATTTCTCTCCTTGCAAATAAGCTGAATAAAAAACAGGAACCATTACGTGAAAAAATTATTTCCCTCACTAACTTGATTGATCAATCAGTAGAATCAGTTCAAAAAATTTCTTCTAAATTACGTCCGGGAATCCTTGATGAACTTGGACTTATTGCAGCTATTGAATGGCAGACCGAAGAGTTCGAAAAGTTAACTGGAATAAAATGTTCACTAATATTACCAAAAGAAGAAATCGAGCTTGATGTTCAAAGATCAACTGCTATTTTCAGAATTTTTCAAGAAGCACTTACTAATATTGCCCGCCACGCAAATGCTGAAAAAGTAAGTATCTCTTTATTAACTAATCTTTCAAATCTTTCTCTTGAAATTAAAGACAATGGAAAGGGAATAACGCAGGAACAGATTAAAGATTTTCGCTCTTTGGGCATTCATGGAATGGAAGAAAGAGCAATGATATTTGGCGGACAAGTTTACATCGATGGATTAGCGGGAAAAGGAACCACATTAAAAGTTGAAATTCCTATCGAGAGAAAAAATGAATGATCAAAAAATAAAAATTTTAATCGCCGATGATCATGCAATTGTGCGCGAAGGTTTGAAACAAATTGTAGTAGAAGAAAAAGATATGCATGTTACAGGTGAAGCCGCAAATGCTTTTGAATTGATGGAACTTTTAAAGAGTAAAGAATGGAGTATTGTTGTTCTTGATATTAATATGCCGGGCAAGAGCGGACTGGAAGCTTTAAAAGACATCAAACAAATTTATCCGCATTTACCAGTTCTAATTTTAAGCATGTTCAGTGAAGACCAATATGGATTAAGAGCAATAAAAGCAGGTGCATCCGGATATTTAAAAAAAGTAAGTGCACCAACAGAACTTGTTACTGCAATTCGAAAAATTGTTTCGGGTAGAAAATATATCAATCAACAACTCGCTGAAAAACTTGCGGATAATATGGATGCAACTGAAAAAGAAACTCTACACGAAAAGTTGTCTGATCGCGAGTATCAGATTATGTGTAATATTGCTCTCGGCAAAAGCGCTGAAGAAATTGCCGAAGAACTTTCTATCAGCATTAACACAGTGTACTCATACAGAAATAGAATTCTTGAAAAGATGTCTATGAAATCCAATGTTGAGTTAACACAATATGCTGTTCAAAATAAGTTGATTGAAATATAATTTAGTTTTCACTAAAAAAATTACTCCGATGAAAACGCATAGCATCAACCCAAGACAATAGTTTGTTAATTAACTTATTAATAAAAACCTAATTGCCCCGACTTTCAAGTCGGGAGGACTTTACAACAAAAAACTATTGGGCTTTAGCCCAACTTAGCTTAAGCAATTGGACTAAAGTCCAGTTTTTGTTTTTATTTAATTATCCCCGACATAAAGAGGCTGTGTGAAAAATACAGTTCGTCAGTCTGAGCGGAGTCGAAGACTGACATTTTGAAATAAATTCGCACCTCGACTTCGCTCGGTGTGAAGTTTTTTATAATTATAACACAACCTCTAAATGTCAGGACAATTAAAAAATAATATTTATTAAGTTAACGTCGATGGTTGAAAACGGTAATCCAAAAAATTTTATATATACAATAGATTCCCACTTTTGAGTTTGCGTGAATATTAATGAAAAGTCATTTCGAAGGAGTCCTCGACTGAGAAATCTTGTCGAAATAAAAGACTTCTCCCTCCGGTCGAAGTGACAGAACGCGTTTTCACATAACCTCTTTCGTGGGAATGACACTCTACTAAAATTTATTTTTTCAGAAATCTCATTTAATAAATCAAATGGACTTTTCCCCGTAACAAATTCTGTTACATAACTTTCACAAAATCAACTCTTTAGTTCAATCAACTTAAAAGTTAGATTTCTCTCCAAGATCAGCTCCATTTAATTACAATATTTTTTAATTTTTATTGGAGGTTCCAATGTCCGAGTACGTTAAAGATTTAATGGCAATGGTAAAAGCCAAACATCCAACAGAACCGGAATTTCATCAAGCTGTGATGGAAGTTGCCGAGTCACTTGAAATCTGTTTTGAACGTCATCCCGAATATCGTTCAGCAAAAATTCTTGAACGAATTATCGAGCCGGAAAGAACTATGATTTTCCGTGTGCCCTGGGTAGATGATCAGGGAGAGATCAACATTAACATTGGTTACAGAATTCAAATGAACAGCGCAATTGGTCCCTATAAAGGCGGGTTACGATTTCATCCTTCTGTAAATCTTGGCATCTTAAAATTTCTTGCATTCGAACAAGTTTTCAAAAACAGCTTAACAACATTGCCAATGGGCGGCGGCAAAGGCGGAAGTGATTTTGATCCTAAAGGAAAAAGTGATTTAAAGATTATGAGATTCTGCCAGGCATTTATGAGTGAGTTGTTCCGTCATATCGGTGCAGATACAGATGTTCCTGCCGGAGATATAGGAGTTGGCGGAAGAGAAATCGGCTATCTGTTTGGTCAGTATAAAAAATTAAGAAATGAATTTACAGGTGTACTTACCGGTAAAGGATTAAATTGGGGCGGTTCGCTTATTCGTCCCGAAGCAACGGGCTACGGCTCAGTATATTTCGCATCAGAGATGCTGTCAACAAAAGGTAAAACACTTGAAGGCAAGACCTCTTTGGTTTCCGGCAGCGGAAATGTTGCGCAATATACTGTTGAAAAAATACTTCAGCTTGGCGGTAAAGTTTTTACTATGTCTGATTCCAACGGATACATTTATGATGAAGAAGGAATTAACAAAGAAAAGCTTGCATACATTATGGAAATGAAAAATGTTCGCAGAGGAAGAATAAAAGAGTACACGGATAAATATAAGAAAGCAGTTTACACTCCTCTTGATTCAAATATGGATCATAATCCTTTGTGGGATCATAAAGCTGATTGCGCATTCCCATCTGCAACACAAAATGAAATCAATGCAAAGGATGCACAGAACCTGATTAAGAATGGGGTTTATGTTGTAACCGAAGGTTCAAACATGCCAACTACTCCCGATGGTGTAAATATTTTCTTAGATAAAAAAATTCTTTATGGACCGGGTAAAGCAGCTAATGCCGGCGGTGTCGCGGTTTCAGGTTTAGAGATGGCGCAGAATAGTATGCGTTATGGCTGGACCCGTGAAGAAGTTGATAACCGTTTGAAGATGATTATGCACAGCATACACCAAACGTGCGTTGATACTGCTGAAAGATTTGCAACTCCAGGTAATTATGTTAACGGCGCAAACATTGGTGGATTCTTAAAGGTTGCGGATGCAATGATGGATCAGGGAGTTGTGTAATTTGAATTAAAAATTATAAACCTGACTACCGTCAGACAAGTGAAAAATTAAAAATTTAGTAAACACAATTAGGCGATTTGAGAGAGTCGCCTTTTTTGTTGAAAACCGTAGAATAATTTTCAAAGTTATGGAATAATGCAAATATTTATAATATGTTAGGAGAGGGAAAACCTCATAGTTCTGACTTATCATATAATTATTGACCAGGAAAGTCTATGTTTTTTAGAATTTTATTATTTGCTTTATTGCTTTTAGCAAATTTTACAACTGCACAATGGTCTTGGCAAAATCCATTGCCTCAGGGAAATTCTATAAATGATATCGAATTTATTGATAACTATTTTGGATTAGCAGTTGGTGAGACAGGAACAATTTTGAAGACTACCGATGGAGGAATTACTTGGTCGCAACAAAACTCTACTACAACCAAAGTTATATATAATGTTGATGTAACAAATAACTCAATTGCTTATGCTTTAGGTTCTTATTTCCTTTTGAAAACAACAGATGGAGGGGATTCCTGGTTTAATCTGGAAATGCCTGCGACAACATATTTTAATGATTTATTTTTCCTTGATAGCTTGAAAGGATACGTCGTTGGTTCCAATAGCAATATATTCTATACCTATGATGGGGGTTCGACATGGATACAAAGATATGAAATTACGTCTGATAATCTAAAAGTCATCAATTTTTTTAATGAGAAAAATGGTATTGCTATTGGGTTTAATTTAGGATTTTATGAAAATTTTGTCCTAAAAACTACTAATGGTGGATATACTTGGTCTAGAAGTACTATATCTTCCGAACTAAACGATGTAGAATTTGTAACAGAGACAAAGCTAATTGCTGTGGCTAATGATAATATATTTTATTCTACAGATGGTGGACAAAATTGGATTTCCTCAAAACTAGCTTCAAACATTTACTCAAAATCAATTGATTTTATTGACTCATTAAATGGTATAATATGTGGATATAGTGATATAACCAGTAGCGCAAGGATTTTTAGAACTCGAGATGCTGGGCAGACTTGGCAAGAAATAGTTTTTAATTTAGGAGGGGGCGCTTGGCTGAATACTGTATCATTCCCAACTAATAATTTTATTTATGCGGCAGGAGGAAATGGTAGAATGATCCGTTCAATTGATGGTGGAAATTATTGGGAACAAATTTCAAACGGACCATTAAACAGCTTATATGATATTAGTTTTTTCGATGAAAATAATGGAATAGCTGCTGGATGGGGAATTTTACGAACCACAGATGGGGGAAATAATTGGGAAATTACTTCAAATGCTAGCCCGTTATACAGATGTATTAGTCCGTGGCAAAATACTTACTTTGCTATTGGAGGTTATAATTTATTAAAATCAACTGATGGCGGTTTAACCTGGAACCGAAATCCAGTGAGCGATGATAATTATTTTATGACTATTGCGTTCGCTGACACTTTGAATGGAGTTGCGAGTACTCTATCAGGTTCAGAGCCAAAAATATTCAGAACGTTTGATGGTGGAGAGACATGGCAACAGGTATCTACTCTTCAAGGATTTCCAGTATATGATATTTGCTATATAAATCCTTCTATAATATTTGCTAGTGCTGGTAGTGCGGTTGTTTACAAATCAACCGACGGCGGGTATAATTGGAATACGCTATTTACAAGTGGCAACAATACAATATTGTATGGAATTGATTTTGTAAATTCGCTAGTAGGATACACTGTAGGGTTCCCTGGTGTTGTAATTAAAACAACAGATGGTGGTGTTAACTGGCAAACATTAAATGTAAATTTAGGAAATGGTTTAGGATTCGAACGAGTTGATTTTATTGATGAAAATAATGGGATTGTAGGTGGGGATATTGTTGCACATACTTCAGATGGCGGTATTACTTGGGAAAGATATGATTTGTTTCAGAACTCAATTTATTCAGCTACAATGGCCAATGATTCTGTTTGGTACGCAGTTGGAGAGAGTGGCGCAATATTAAAAAGAAAACCAAATTCAACTATACCAGTAGAATTGATTAGGTTTGATTGTACTGTATCAATTAGCACTATAACTGTTAACTGGCAAACTGCAACAGAAGCAAATAATCAAGGGTTTAATATTGAAAGACGAAAAAGGCAATACGAAAGAAGTGAGGAATGGGAGAACCTTGGTTTTATAAAAGGACAAGGAACAACTACAGAACCACAATCTTATTCATTCGTAGATAAAAATCTTTCAGCAGGAAAATATCAATACAGATTAAAACAATTAGATTTTGATGGATCGTTTGAGTACTCGAACACAATTGAGGTTGAAATAGAATCACCAACAAAATTTATATTAGAACAAAACTACCCAAACCCCTTCAATCCTTCTACAAAGATTACTTATGCAATACCTCAAAATTCATTTGTTGAGTTGAAAGTGTTCAATTTGTTGGGACAAGAAATAGCGACACTTGTTAATGAAGAAAAACCTGCAGGTACTTATGAAGTTAATTTTTCCGCCATAGGCGGATCCGCCTCCGGCGGAAATGCTAGCAACCTTCCTAGTGGAGTTTACATTTATAAAATGAAAGCAGGGGAATATTTGGAGACGAGGAAGATGATTCTTTTGAAATAATTGAGCATTAAAAACTGAACATTTAACATTAAAGGCGATTCAAATGAGTCGCCTTTTTAATATTATCCCAAAATATTTAGTTCATTATCCAATAGACGTTTACCATAATTTTTAATAATTTGGAATAGGATTAATTATTCAACCTGTTAGCAGAGAAAAAAATGAACAGGGACGATGATCTAAAAAATTCACCCGATACTCTTTGGGTTGAACACGGCTACGGAAACCGCTTCCAGGGCTTTCAAAATCTTATGCGCCTTCGCATTCGTGACATACTCCTTGTTTCCAGTTTATATGATCTTTACCTATTTGAAGAAGACGGCAGATTGTATGAACTTATCCGTAATGAATATCAGGGCTTAAATCTTTCCCATTCGCCGGAGCTTACAAGAGTCTCAAGCGGCAACGAAGCAATTAATCTTGCAAAAGAAGAAAACAGATTCGATCTGATCATCACAACTCTTCACATCGAAGATATGCACCCGTTAAACTTTGTAAAGCAGGCAAAAAAATCAGGACTAAATATTCCGATTGTTCTTCTTGCACACGATAACAAAGAATTAAAATTTCTTTTGTTGAATCCCGAAATAAATATTTTTGATAAAGTTTTTATCTGGCAGGGTGATTTTAGAATTATCATTGCAATGATTAAATATTTTGAAGATAAGCTGAACGTTGAACACGATAGTAAAATTGTTGGAGTGCAAAGTGTAATTTTTATTGAAGATAATGTTCGATATTACTCATCCTTCTTACCAATTATTTACACTGAAATGCTTAAGCAATCGCAAAGATTAATTTCTGAGGGAATAAATCTTACTCATAAATTTTTACGAATGCGTGCCAGACCAAAGATTTTACTGTGCTCAAATTATGAAGAAGCATGGGA
>JAVHOU010000093.1:0-10751 GCA_036170275.1 Ignavibacteriaceae bacterium | reverse complement strand
GAAAGTATAAAATTTCATGCAGAACGAAATCACTTTTCAAATTGGCTTAAAGCAAGAACTGAATTCTGGCTGGCACATCAACTCCGTCCGCGTAAGGTATCCGATTATTCTTCTGTTGAAGAGCTGAGAGAAGATCTGATTAACTCTCTTAATCATTATAGATATTTACGGCAGCGCGGAATCATTACCGATTTTAATAAAGAAACTTTTGATCCACAAAGCAGCTTTGCACGAATTGGCGGCGGCTCACTTGGAGGTAAAGCACGCGGTTTGGGTTTTGTAAATACATTAATTAATGATTATAACGTACGTAACAATTTTGAAAATGTAGAAATCTCTGTTCCGTCTGCTGTAGTACTAGGTACAGAAGTGTTCGATCAGTTTATTGATGATAATAACCTAAGAAGATTTGCACTTAACTGTAATGATGATTCAGAAATAACAAAAAGATTTTTAGAAGCAGAAAAATTTCCTGAAGATATCCTTGGTGATCTTGCAGCATTTCTTCAGCTTATTCATTCACCACTTGCTGTTAGGTCTTCAAGTCTTTTAGAAGATTCGCAGTATCATCCTTTCGCTGGTGTTTATGAAACATATATGCTTCCAAACAATCAGGCAAATCCTTTGGTAAGATTAAATGATCTTCTTAACACTATTAAACGAGTTTATGCATCAACATTTTATCAGGCGGCAAAAAATTATATCAAAATAACTTCCTATCGCCTTGAAGAAGAAAAGATGGCGGTAATAATTCAGAAGATGGTTGGAAATAAACATGAGAATAGATATTATCCTAATTTTTCTGGTGTAGCAAAATCATATAATTTTTATCCGCTCACACCACAAAAATCTACAGATGGAATAGTATCGGCGGCTCTGGGCTTAGGCAAATGGGTTGTTGATGGTGGTTTAACAGTTCGCTTCTGTCCAAAATATCCAAACGATCTTATACAGTTTTATTCTTCAAAAAATGCTTTGGATAACAGTCAGCATCAGTTTTACGCATTAAGATTAGATGAAGTAAATAGATTTTTAGAAACCACACATGATACACTAGTCGAGACTTTTGATCTTTCTGTTTCCGAAAAAGATGGAACATTAAATTATGTTGGTGCTACTTATTCACACGATAACGATGCAATTTACGATGGGCTCGGAAGACCGGGAACAAGATTAGTAACATTTGGTCCTATACTGAAAAATAAAATTTTCCCACTCACCCAAATTATCGAGCTGCTCTTGGATATGGGAACCTGGGGAATGGGAACACCTGTGGAAATTGAATTTGCGGTAAATCTTTTTCCATCAAATGGAATGAAAAAAGAATTTGGTGTTTTGCAAATGCGCCCGCTTGTTATTTCACAGGAAGTTGAAGACCTAAACCTCGATGATAATAATGTTGATCACCTGATATGTCAAAGTCATCAAGTTCTCGGCAATGGTCTTATTCAGGATATATATGATGTTGTGATTGTTGATTATCATAAATATAATCGTTCTAAAAGCAGAGACGTTGCCACAGAAGTTGCTTTGTTTAATAAACAATTAATAAATCAGAAGCGACCATATTTATTAATTGGTGTCGGTAGATGGGGTTCGTTAGATCCCTGGTTAGGAATACCAGTTGGCTGGGAACAAATTGCTGGTGCGCGTGCTATTATCGAAACGAGTTTTAAAGATATGTCTGTTGAACCATCGCAAGGATCTCATTTCTTCCAAAACATTACCTCTTTTATGATTGGATATTTTACAGTAAATACCGCCTCAGGCAAAGGATTTGTAGATTGGGATTGGTTGTTTGAGCAAACGCCATTGGAAGTTAAAGAATATACAAGATTGATCCGATTTAAAAATCCTATAGTTATAAAAATGAATGGTCATCAGAACAAAGGAATAATTTTGAAACCGGAGGTTTAAATTGGCTGATACAAATCAACAAAATGAACAACAAATACCTGACGCCTGCCCGCACTGCGGTAACAAATTAAGTTCGTGGCAGCAGGTATTATTAAAAGTAGATCGGGCACTTGTTTGCAGAAAATGCTGGTATAGAATTTTGCTCGAAGTTCGTCCCGAAACTAAAGAAGAAAATAAATCTCAAACAGATAAACCAAAGGCTAGGTAAAAGAAATGGATTCATATAACTCATTCCGTGTTGCTAAACAACAAATCATTGAAGCATCAAAACTGCTTAATCTTGATCAGGCAACAATAGAATTATTAAGTACGCCGCAGCTTGAAACAAGTTTTACGCTGCCAGTTAAAATGGATAATGGTGAAGTGAAAATATTTCAAGCATATAGAATACAATACAATTATGCCCGTGGTCCCGCAAAGGGTGGAATAAGATTCCATCCGGAAGAAACTGTTGATACAATAAGAGCACTTGCTTGCTGGATGACCTG
The DNA here is from genome assembly GCA_036170275.1 of Ignavibacteriaceae bacterium. Taxonomy (GTDB): domain Bacteria; phylum Bacteroidota; class Ignavibacteria; order Ignavibacteriales; family Ignavibacteriaceae; genus IGN3. Next base: position 8,346 of record JAVHOU010000093.1, on the reverse strand, counting down.
GAAAACTGCTGTTGTCGATCTTCCCCTTGGAGGCGGCAAGGGCGGTGTTTGCTGCGATCCTAAATCGATGTCAGACCGTGAACTTGAAAGATTATCGCGCGAATATGTTCGTGCAATTTCTCCATTGCTAGGAGTCGATATAGATATTCCTGCACCAGATGTTTATACAAACCCGCAAACAATGACATGGATGATGGATGAATATGAAACGATAACTTTTAAACATAATCCGGGTACATTTACAGATAAGCCCCAGCAGGTTGGCGGAACAGAAGGAAGACGTGATGCAACTTCACGCGGTGGTGTAATTGCAGTAAGAGAATCCTGCAAAGCATTTGGACTAGATCCAACAAAAGATATTGCAATTCAGGGATTTGGAAATGCGGGTCAGCGTGCTGCATTGCTGCACAGAGAAATTTTAGGCGGAGGAACATTAATTGCGGTAAGTGATTCGCGTGGAGCTATCTATAATAAATCCGGTTTTGACCCTGTTGATCTGGTGCAGCATAAATTAAAAACGGGAAGTGTGTTGAACTTTCCCGGGGCAAAACAAATTGCGCACGAAGATCTTCTTGAGCTGGATGTTGAAGTTCTTTATCCCGCGGCTTTGGAAAATGCAATTCATGGAAAAAATGCAGACAGAATAAAAGCAAAAATTGTTTGTGAGCTTGCAAACGGACCTACAACGCCCGAAGCAGATATAATTCTTTTCAAAAAAGGAGTACACGTAATTCCCGATATACTTGCAAGTGCCGGCGGAGTTATCGTCTCATATTTTGAAATGGTTCAGGATAAATATCTTTACTTTTGGGAAGAGGAAGAAGTACATCAAAAGCTTGATAAGAAAATGACATTGGCTTATGCAAGAGTAAACGAAGCAATTAAGGAAAAAAGAATTCATCCACGTTTAGCGGCGATGCTTGTGGGTGTTGCGCGTGTTGCAGAAGCCTGCAAATTACGCGGCTGGGTTTAAAATAATTTCTAGTGGTGAATAAATAAATAGAAATTGAAATACAAAAATTTAAATTTTGCATTTTTAATTGAGATCCTTATTGGGTTAGGGACAATACTAACCATAAGTTTAATTGGTTATAAAGGATTAGTGCCCATTGCTTTACTTGCGCTAAGACCCTTAGTACTTGAGAGAGAAGAGGTTAAGAACGAAAAAGAATATTGGCAATTTTCATATAAGATTATGGTTAATAGCGTTTTGCTTATTTCTCTTTTGATTATCATTCTTTTTGTTATCGGGAATTTTTTCCCTCATTTAAGTTTAAAATTACCACCGCATAAAATTCTTTTTATCGAAGTAATTCCATTTTTTATCCTAACGCATGGTGTGGTTGGAATAGTTAATTCATCAAACTTAGAACAAAAAAAATAATTCTGTTTTATTTTAACCTCTGTTGTTCTATTCCTATAAGCTAATTGTTGAAAATGTTATATTGCAATTAGTAAAAATCTAAAAGAAGCAATTACAAATGAGTTTAACTCTTACAGAAGTTTTATCTAAAAAAGATTTAAAGAATTTCATTTCATTTCCCTACTCTTTATATAAAGGGAATAAATTCTGGGTTCCGCCGCTGCGCTTTGATGAACTACACACACTAAGTAAAAGTGTAAATCCTGCTTTTGATTTCTGTGAAGCAAAATACTGGATGATATTTAATGAAAATAAAATGGTGGGAAGAGTTGCCGGAATAATTAATAATAAGTACAATGAAAAGTTTAATAAAAAAGATGCAAGATTCGGATGGATAGATTTTATAGATGATAGCAAAGTATCTTCCTTATTACTAAGCACAGTTGAAAAATGGGCGATTGAAAAAGGGATGGATCGTTTGCACGGACCACTTGGGTTTACCGATATGGATGGCGAAGGTATGCTGATTGAAGGGTTTAATGAAGTTAGCACTTTAGGAAGCATTTACAATTATCCTTACTATCGTAATCAAATTGAAAAATTAGGTTATCAAAAAGATATAGACTGGATAGAATTTAGTGTTAAAATTTTACGTAACACGCCTGAAAAGATTGCAAGAATTGCAGACATAGCATTACAACGAAACAAACTCCACATCCCTGTTTTTAAAAAATCAAAAGAAATGCTTCCCTATGCAAGAGATATTTTTTATTTGATTAATGAAACATATAAAGATCTTTATGGTTTTGTTGAGTTAACAGACAGACAAATAGATTTTTATGTAAAACAATATTTTTCGTTTATACGAACTGAGTACGTTCCAATAGTACTTGATGAACATAATAAACTTGCAGCATTTGGAATTACAATGCCATCGCTTACAAAAGCTCTTCAAAAAATTAATGGTAAAGTTTTTCCTTTTGGTTTTATTTCTATTTTATGGGAGATGAGAAAGAGCCGCACATTGGATTTATATCTTACAGCAGTACGAACTGATTTACAAAATAAAGGCGTTAATGCTGTTTTGATAGACCAAATAAATAAAGTTTGCATTAAAAATAAAATCAGCTTCGTTGAAACAAACAGAGAACTTGAGACAAATGAAAAGATTCAATCACAGTGGAAACTATACGATGCCCGGCAGCATAAAAGAAGACGCTGCTATACAAAAAAATTAATCTAACACTTCTTATAAAATATCTGCTTTAAATCCTATGAATGAATTTTTAATAATTCAAGATATTGTTGTAATTCTTCTTGTATCACTTCCAATTATTTTCTTATTTAAAAAAATTAATCTTCCCAGTATTGTTGGATTTTTAATTGCCGGAATGTTAATCGGACCTTATGGATTTAATCTAATAAAATCTGTAGGACAGATAAGTGTTATGGCAGAAATTGGTGTTATACTTTTAATGTTCACTATCGGTTTAGAATTTTCATTATCCCAGCTAATAAGAATTAAAAAGTATTTGCTTTTAGCAGGCGGATTGCAATTAGCAATTACTATTCCTATCGGAGCTTTAATATTTAGTGCAATTGGTATAAGCATTTATCAATCAATATTTTTTGGAATGCTTGTAAGTCTTTCCAGTACGGCAATAGTTTTAAAAATTTTATCTGATAAAGGCGAGCTTGAATCGCCGCATGGAAAAATATCTTTGGCTATACTAATTTTTCAGGATTTAGCAATTGTACCAATGTTTCTTTTACTACCTTTATTAGGAACAACATCCGGACTTACAGGAACCGATATTGCTATAAAACTTCTTATTGCATTGGGTGTTGTTGGCGTCTTACTTATTCTTGCAAAATTTTTAATGCCGCTAATCGTTTATAAAATAGCACAACTGAGAATGCGTGAGGCTTTTACGATCGGAATAATTCTTCTTCTTCTGGGAACATCATACATTACTCATTCCTTCGGTTTATCATTTGCTCTTGGAGCATTTATTGCCGGTTTAATTTTATCCGAGTCAGATTACAATCATCAAATCATTTCGGAAATTCTTCCATTCCGTGATGCCTTTAACAGTATTTTTTTCGTTTCAATTGGTTTGTTACTGAATATTCAATTTGTTATCCACAATCCATTACTAATTTCATCGCTAACATTTGGAGTTTTATTTGTAAAAGCAATTATCATTATCCTGATTGTCCGGTTTATGAAATTACCTTTGCGTGTAGCTATACTTGCCGGACTTGGTCTTGCACAAATCGGAGAATTTTCTTTCATCCTTGCACAAGCTGGATTAAACTTTAATCTTATTAGTTCAGACTATTATAATAGTTTTTTGGCATCAACAATCTTTACAATGATACTTACACCTTTCTTATTCAAGTTCTCTCCTTTCTTATCTCTAAAATCCAGTGTGTTTGAAAATGTAAAAGAACAACATATAAACGAAGTTCAGAACCTTAACGGGCATGTTATAATTGCCGGATTTGGTTTAAATGGAAGTAATCTTGCAAGAGTGCTTAAGGAAACCGGTATCCGATATGTGGTTATTGAATTAAATCCAGACACTGTGAAAACAGAAAAAGCTAAAGGTGAGAATATTATTTATGGAGATATCAGTAAAGAAGAGATTCTTCACTATGCAAAAATTGAAAAGGCAAAAGTAATTGTGTTTGCTATTTCTGATCCTGCAATCTCGAGGCTTGCGCTTCAACTCGCAAAAAAAATGAATCCAACAATACATGCCTTAGTTAGAACAAGATATATTAGTGAAGTTGAGGAACTAAAAAAATTAGGTGCAGATGAAGTTATTCCGGAAGAATTTGAAACAGCACTTCAAATATTTAGAAAAGTTTTGGAGAAATATCATATTCCACTTAATGTTATTATGAAGCAAGTTACATTATTGAGAGAAGAATCTTACAGCTTGTTGAGAAAAGAAGGAATGGATATAAGTTCTTTCATTCATCTTGATGAAATACTTGCTCAGGGTTTAACTGAATCCTATTATATTAATAGTGATAACAAATATATTGGTAAATCTTTTAGCGAGATAAATCTGAGAGCAGAATCCGATGCAACCATAATTGCCATTGTAAGAAATGGACAAACAATCTCCAATCCTTCCGGAAAGGATATTCTAAAATCAAATGATACATTGGTTATTTATGGCACTCATCAATCTGTTGATAGGGCAATTGAAATTCTGAATAGCGAAGAAGAAGCTTAAATGTTACTTCTCTATTTTATCTTCCTCTAATCATCAATAACTGCCGATCGCTAAATTTGCTTTTAGGACTAAGTAACCTCAACGTATTTTTAATCGTCTAATAAAAATAAAAAGGAGTTTAAAATGAAAACGTTAATTACTTACCTTTTAACAGTTACTTTTATTTTAGGATTATTAATAAATCCAACTCTTGCCTATTCTAAAGGCGATGATACAAAAACAATTCACGAAAAATCATTTAAAATTTCTCCCGATAAAAAATTAGTTTTGAACACAGACACAGGAGACATTCAAATAACTCCGTGGGATAAATCTGAAGTGTATATAAAAGTAATTGGCAATGATAGAGCTGCTGAGAAATTTACTTATGATTTCAATGCAACTTCAGAAGAAGTTACTCTCAATGTTGAAAAAAAAGGCGGATGGAGTTGGTTTTCAAATATCAAACTTAGATTTGAAATTAAAGTGCCAACAAACTTTAACATCTATACAAATACTGCCGGTGGAGATATAAAAATTGGCGGAGTTAAAGGTGATATAACTTTAAAAACTTCTGGCGGAGATATTTGGGGCGATCGGTTTGAAGGAAATTTTATAGCAAATACATCGGGTGGAGATATAAATCTTTTTTGCGGCAATGCTAAGATTGATGCGAATACTTCCGGTGGCGATATTGAACTTGATTATACCGGGGCTAATAAAGGAATCCAATTAAAAACTTCCGGCGGTGATATTGATATTAAAGTACCCGAAAATTTTAATGCTAATACTGATCTCAGAACTTCTGGCGGTGAGGTAGATTGTAATTTTAAACTAAATAATGTTACAAAACTTAGCGAGACCAAAGTGATAGGTGATATTAATTCCGGTGGAACTCCTTTGGTTGCGATAACCTCTGGTGGTGATATTACTGTTCATAAAAAATAAATTTTTGTTGTCTTATTAGTTTAAAGAGGCTGTCTCAAAAGTCGTGATTTGTCAATCTGAGCTTGTCGAAGACTGACATTTCAGAAAGAAATCACACTTCGACTGGCTCAGTGTGACAGCAAAAATTACTTATGAGACAACCTCATGACACTAAAAACATGACTTAAGTGTCTGCTCCTTTTGTTTTTAATTTTCGATTGAATAAATTTAACGAAAAGAAAATTTGTAATGTCAAAGAAATTAATTTATAGTTATTTAAATGACGATGAACTTTTAAGAATCTCGAATAAGATTCGCGATGTTGAAAAAACAACTGCCGGTGAACTTGTTGTTTCTATAAAAGAAAAAAGAAAAATGTTTGAAACCTCTAAATCCTTAAAAGCCTTAGCCGAACAGGAATTTGTGAATGCCGGGATTGCTAAAACCGCAGGATCAACAGGGGTTTTAATTTTTCTAATACTTACATCAAAAGAGTTTTACATTCTTGCCGATAAAAAAATAAATGGAAAAGTTGATCAGGCAGTATGGAATGATATTGGAACAAATATGGGTAAACATTTTGTTGATGGAAATTTTTGTAAAGGAATTTTGCAGGGAATAGAAGAATGCGGAAAAATATTAAGTGCTCACTTCCCCATTCTACCAGATGATGTTAATGAACTATCAAATAAAGTTAGATTGAGGAAGTAACAGACTATTCATTCTCCATCTCAAAAATATAATTTTCTTTATACTTCTTAATCGCCTCAAAAACAGACTCGGCAAATTTTTGCTGCCCTTTAGTTGAACTCAAATATTTTGCATCATTTATGTTTGAAAGAAATCCGCTTTCAACCAGTACGCTTGGCATTGAAGCACCAACAAGAACATAAAATCCTGCCTGCTTAACTCCTCGTGAATTAAGGTTCGGATGTTTGCCAAATTCCTTATGAAGAAATTCCGCAAACTTTTCAGAATATTTCATATAGGATGAATGAGCCATACTAACTAAAATAAAATTTTCATCAGTTAGTTTTTCATAACGATTTGGGTTATCCTCATATTTTATAACACTGTTTTCGAACTCGGCAATAGATATAGCTTCTTTAGTTCTGCCGGGACGAAGTAAGTAAACCTCAAACCCATTAGCATCTGTTGGCTTTTGGGGCGTAGAATTACAATGAATTGAAATAAAAAGTTTTCCATTATTTTCGTTTGCAATTTTTCCACGTTTGTAAAGATCAATAAAAGTATCAGTCTTTCTTGTATAAACAACTTTCACTTCGGGCATATTTTCTTCAATAAGTTTACCAAGCTTTAAAGCGATAGCAAGATTAATATCTTTTTCCTTAACTCCGTTTACACCAATTGCTCCGGCATCCTGCCCGCCATGACCTGCATCAATAACAATTACATCAAAATCCCACTTATCTTTTAGTTTGTTTGTTAGAGAACTTTTTTTAAATAGTTTATTATGAATAGTAATTTGTAAATCATTACTCTTTTCGATGTTCATTACTTCGTTCGTAGTGTATTCAGGTCCAACAGTTATTTTTATTTCTGCATCAGTACCAGCATTATTTGCTTCAATTTTTTTAACCACACCGTTGCCACCAGAAAATTTTACTTTTTCAACATCTACATTAGCTTTTCGGAATACTAATTTTAAAATATTGTTCTTAAATGAGCTGCGGTATGATGGAATTGATTTATTCGATTTAACTATGATTAAAGTGCCGTTGGCTTTCTCCTCAATAATTACCCCGGAAATACTAAATACACTTTTGGATTCTTCCGTCGTTTGTGCGGCTTCTTCTTTAATAACCCCAACAACAATTTTGTTTGGTTCTTCAAATTTAAGTTGTTTACCTAAAACTCTCTCCAAAGTTTTTAAAATGTATTTAAGAGGAACAAAGACCTTAGAATTAATCAGGTAAGTAGAGGTGGGAAGTTGAACAATAATTTGCTTATCGCTGTTTCTTTCCTTTAAAACAATAAATGGATTTCTTGCAGAAGATTTGAGGAAATACCTATCAAATTTTACTTCTATCTTTTGTGCATTTTCATTATAGTAGTAAGTAACAGAAAGCGCATCTGCAAAATCTTTAAGTGAAAAATAAAGAGTGCCTTCGCGAACATAAGCCGGAATATTTTTCATTCCATCTTTTGTAACAACAAGAACATTATTTGCGGCTTGTCCAAAAATGCTTGCAGATAAAACTGCAAGTAAAATAATTATTATATAAAATCTCATTTTATAGAATATTGCTAACCAATGAATGGAAAGATCATTCCGCTTTTCTTTTTATAACTTCTAAAATTATCACCAAAATGTTTTTCCAGGAGTTTATCTTCAAACGAAGAGCGCATTAATAAAAATGGAATTTGAATAAGAGCCAATGGCGCAAGTATAAAGCTTAAGGTTGCCACTGCACCTCCAAGATCCATTAATATTTGAGAAAGATACTGAGGATGTCTAATAACTTTAAAAGGACCATTTACAACCAGTTTATGATCTTTTTTTATTGCAATATCTTGTGAATAGTTATCTCCAAGAACTTTAAATGCCCATATCTGTAACCAGGAAAATACGAGATAAAAACACAACCCGATGATTCGAAGAGGTTGATTATCGTTCCGATATTCAAAAGTTCCAATCTGAAAAACACTGATGATCAAAACGACAAGTGTAATTGTAGATAAGACCAGAGGAAGTGTTTGCAGATAAGTTTTAGGTTTATCCTTAAAAACTCCGACTTTATCCTTTATGCCCTGTTTAGCTCCTCTAATATTTGCACCAAATGTTGCAATAACATTCAAACCAATTAT
>JAVHOU010000092.1:0-3858 GCA_036170275.1 Ignavibacteriaceae bacterium | reverse complement strand
GCCTATCACTTCTTTAAGAAGTGATAGGCTGCTGTGAAGAAAAAAAAATGAATTACATAGAATTTAGATCATCCGGTACAAAATATCCTTTTGATGCTCAGGAATTCCGAACTGATTTTAGACATTTACTCCAGTTGAAAGGGAATGAAGTGGAACTATTCAATTCCTTTTCTGAAAATACTAAACGAAATATTAAAAAAGCCGCAAAGCAAAAATTATCTTTAAAGATTAAGAATGATTATTCTGGCATCAGGATATTTTATAAAATGCATTGCCAAACCAGAAAGAGACATGGATTACCTCCACAGCCATTTATTTTTTTTGAAAACATTTATAAAAATATTATCAGTAAAGGTACCGGAGATATTCTATTTGCAATGAATGGCTCATCTTATACTGCAAGTGCTATCTATTTTAAATTCGGGAAAAAATTACTTTATAAGTATGGAGCATCAATTATCGATCATAATGAAATTAGAGGCAATTTCTTTGTGATGTGGGAGGCGATAAAAAAATATTTAACAGAAGGATTTGAGGAATTTGATTTCGGCAGAACAGAACTTAATCACCAGGGACTTCAAAGATTTAAGCGCGGCTGGAATACTGATGAATTTTTTATTTATACATGCCGTTACAGCGTTAAAGGAAAGAAATTTCTAACTACTTCTACAAAAACGGATGGAATTCATAACTTAATATTCAATCATTCTCCTATCTTTCTTTTAAAGCTAGTTGGCAACTCGCTTTATAAACATATTGGATGATGAATTTCACTATTACCGAAAATTTAGATGACCCTCGCATAATTCCTTTTCTTTTAAATGATAACCGCGCAACAATTTACCACCATCCTGCCTGGTTAAAAGCTTTAGTTTTAACATATGGTTTTAAACCATATTATTTGATATTAGAAAATCCAGATGATAATTCTATTATTGGTTTAATGCCATTTATCTTAAAAAATAATATTAAAAGAAAAAAAAGAATAGTTTCACTACCATTTACTACACATTGTGATCTTCTTTTACCTGAGAATATAAGTCTTAGAAAAATATTCGATTTCCTCTCTAATCAATTATCTGAAATTGATTCTATAGATTTACGTTTTACTAATGGTATCATCCCTTCCAGTTTTTCAATAAGTCAGGAATACTTATTACACAAAATCAAATTGGGACCAACAATCGATGAAACATTTGAATCTTTCGGAAGAAGAAGCATCAGAAGAAATATCCGCAAAGCAGAAGATAATAGTTTAAAAATCAGATTTGGTGAATCTATTATTGATCTGAAAATTTTTTATGAGTTGGAAAAGAAGACAAGAAAAAAGATAGGACTACCACCTGCCCCATTTAATTTCTTTTGGGAAATTTGGAAAAATCTAAAAATATATAATCTGATTCTACTGCCAATAATTGAATATAACTCAATACCCGTTGCCAGTTCCATAGTTCTTAAATTTAAAGATACTTTTTATTTTGAATACACAGGTATCGACAAAAAATATATTAACCTTTACCCTAATCATATGCTCCACTGGGAAGTTATTAAAATTGCTCAAACCGAATATGGTGCAAAGTATATTGATATGGGCAGAACTGGTGTTGATCAACAAAGTCTTATTTATTTTAAGGAAAAATGGAATGCAAAAGCATCTCCTTTATTTCGTGCATGTTTCCCGGCAATTCGAAACAATAATTTTAAAAGAAGTTCATTTTATAATTCACTTAAAAATTTAAACAAGCTTATGCCTGATAAAATTTTAGATATTGAAGGCAGGATTCTTTTTAAATACATTGACTGATTATTATCTTAAATACATGACAAGAATATTTCCGTACAACAAATTATCAGGTTATCAAAATGGCTGAAAAAATTAACCGCCTTTTAGAAAAGTTAGCTATAGTTATTAATGCCTGGTTAATTTTTTTCAAGAAAGAAAAACAATACGGAACTAAAAGATTCAGATTTAAAAAGTTCTATCTTTATAAAAAAGGATTTTACAGCGATCATCCTATCCCCTATGATTTTATTAACCACAGTTATTCAGATTATATATCAGATATTGAAACCATTAAACTTGCATATTTGAATTATCCTTACGGCAGACTTTTAAGGAATAAATTAGTGTTTTCAAATTACTTCAGATATTACTTTAAAACACCTGAATGTTATTGTATAATAAATAAAGGAAATATCGAACCGGTTAATATTCAGAAAAATGTTAATTCTTTTTCATCATTCATAGAATTACTTTTTGAAAAAAAGTTAATTTTAAAACCCATACTAGGAACTTGCGGAATAGGAATAATCCTAATTGAAAAAAAGGATAAAAATGATTCTTTAGTTAACACAAAGATGATGTCTAGTGAAGAAGTTAAGAAACTTATCAGTTCTCTTGATGATTACCTTGTAACCGAATTTATTGAGCAAGGAGTATTCTCAAAACAATTTTTCCCCGAGACAACAAATACAGTACGATTGACAACCTTTTGCAATCCAGAAACAGCATCTTCATTTGCACCTTACAGCTTAATGAGATTTGGGAGACCCAAGACTATACCTGTAGATAATTCTGAAATGGGCGGGATTTTTTCAATGATCGATTTAAATACAGGCGAACTATCTGAAGCGGTTGAAATTGTTGGAAAAGGAAAAATAAAATATCACCAACGACACCCCGAAACAAATGTATTAATAAAAGGAGTTATTATACCGCAATGGCGTAGTCTGCTTGAATACTTTATAAAAATTGGAGGTTTAATAAAACCTTTTATAAAAGTTGCTGGATGGGATATTGTGTTAACTGATGATTCATTCGTTGTGATTGAAGGGAATAACGGTCCTGATCTTTATTCGCAGGGTAAAAATTATCCTTTTGCAAAGCAGCAGGAAGTTTTAGAGTTCCTAAAACAAAATCAATTAAGGTAATATTTTTGATTGCAATATATTTCTCTATGACTTAATTATTCGTTGTAAAATCATCACTCATTACACTTTTGGGTTCCATGCAGAAATGGAACAGACGGGAGTCAGTTCCCTACAAAATAATGTAATGTGAGAAAATAGTTTATCGATTTCTTCAATCGCACATAGATCCGCCAAGGCGGAGTGTGTTACGTAAAAACAATCAACGCACGTAAGGATACGTGCGTTACGTAAAAGCAATCATCGCACGTAAAGATACGTGCGTTACGAGAAGTCTATCATCGCACGTATGAATAAATGCGTTACACAAAAGCAATTATTTTTATCAAATTTGTCATATTAAATTTTGTTCTTTTGCGTATGTTGAAGTCCAGAATATCTTTTGTAAGAAGGGATAACTTGAAGATGCTGCAAGGTAGATGATAGTTTTATTATACCTTGCTAAATATGATCTTAATTCAGTATCAAAACTTACTTTTATTTGATAGATATCCTTGATCTGACTTTCATCAAATTCATTGACTAATCCCTTAAAACTGAACTGTTCGTAAGATTTCTTTTTAGGCTCATATAAATAAAAAAAGATGTGCAAAATAAATTTAGAATTTAGGAGTTTTTTAATTTCAACAGAATCCGAAACAATATTTAACCTAATTTGATTTTTTGATATTAAAAGCGAATTTACTGTTAAGGGAATTGCAGGCGGAGTAATAATGTTATGGATTGAAATTCCATAATTTTTTGTAAACAATGAATTGTGTTTTATCATTTTCTGAAAATGTGTAGTTCCTTTAATTCTTGCTTTTTTCCAAATCAGTTTAATAGATGGAAAAGAATTAATAAAAACGGCAAATTTTATATTCATTCCAAAACTTGCTCTAGCAGATTTAGCTGCTATGGAATTGCTTACCTGCTGATTTACCGGGCGTT
>JAVHOU010000091.1:4370-18241 GCA_036170275.1 Ignavibacteriaceae bacterium | reverse complement strand
GGTTATCTGCAACTTTATCATTCCTGTTATAATTTTAAGTAATAAGAAAACTAAAACAATAACGGGTATTTTATTTGCATCGATTGCTGTAACAATTGGAATGTGGCTGGAAAGATTAATTGTAGTTGTACCTTCTTTAGCTAACCCAAGATTACAATTTTCAACAGGTATTTATATCCCTTCTTTTACAGAAATTTTGCTTTTAGCCGCAGCTATTGCTGCTTTTATTCTTGGATTTATGGCATTTTCTAAACTCTTTCCTCTCATTTCAATTTGGGAAATTAAGGAAGGAAGAGAGGAAAGTGTTCGCATAGTTTCTGATAGACTAAACCAATATTTGCCATCAAAAGGTCACATAAAAAAATAAATGCTGCGAGGAATTTATGTTCGCTAAAATTAAAAGCTTCTTCGGAAAAATTATCTTTATTCAAATTATATTGTTATCTTTTTTATGGATACTTGCATCCAGTATGACTCTACTATTAATTAATTTGGTAAACGTATCCTATGAAGTAAATGATCATCAATCTGCATCAATTGTAATTAGCATTCTTGGTATTGCTGTCTTTTGGATTTTAGCCGGAATTTTGACTTATGTTTTGACGGGTTTATATAACGGAAGAAAAAAGGAGAGTGAAAAATGAAGCTCAGGAATTTATTTTTTATAACCTTTGTCGCGCTGCTCTCAACAGTATTTTTCTTTTATGGTTTTACATCAGGTAATTTTTTAATTCAACAGAAGCAAACAGATAAAAAAAATTTGCCTAAAAACCCATTAGATGGACGGATTGTTTTTGAACATAATGGTTGTATTAATTGTCATTCAATTAATGGCTTTGGAGGAAAAACTGCACCTAACTTCAGTGCTGAAAATTTCCTTGGTGGTGATTATGACTTGATAACACAAATGTGGAATCATTCCCCTAAGATGCTCAAAATGATTGAGCAAATTAATACAGATAAACAAAATTTGAGCACTGAAGATTTCCGTAAACTAAGATATTTTATTTATTTTTTAGGTTTCATCAGCAATAATGGAAGTGTAAGTAAGGGGCAGGAACTGTTCACTCAAATGAAATGTATAAACTGTCATTCGATAGGTAAAGTAATTTCTGGCAAAATTAATCTTAATAAAATTGGATATTATGCTTCACCTATCTATTTAGCCCAGGTAATGTGGAATCACGCAGCGCAGATGCATAAAAAACAGAAAGCGTCCAATATTGAATCGCCACTTTTTAAGGAAAACGAATTTGCCAACCTTGCGGCATACCTGGAAGCAGTAAGTACACTTGGAAAACGAAATAAAAATTTCATGTTTCCCGGTAATCCGGTTGAAGGTGAAAGATTGTTCGAAAGTAAAAATTGTTCATACTGCCACATAAAAAATGATATAGGACCCTCTTTAAGCAAAATTGATATGCACAAAAATGTAAATGAAATTGCCGGATTGTTGTGGAATCATTCCAATGTGATGGAATCATTTATGTCCAAGCATAAAATATCATGGCCATTATTTAAAAATGATGAAATGGGAAATCTCTTAGCATATTTGTATTTTTATAATAGTAAGCAGGTTAAAGGTTCAGTTGAGGAAGGACAAAAAATATTAGCTGAAAAAGGTTGTTTAAATTGTCATTTTAATGGGAATGCTTATAAAACGGTTACAACTTCTGAAATTAAACCATTTGAAAATATTGATGAATTATTTAGTAGGTTATGGAATCATATGCCATTAATTGAAAAAGATTATTACACCAAAGGCAAAGAGCTTCCTAAACTTATTCCAGAAGATGTAAAATCAATGTATCTTTATTTTAACCGTACACAAAGGTGAACCATTATTTGAATCAAATAGTTAATAATATCTTGACAATTGACTATATATGCTAATTAGAAGTATCAACGAGAAATTTTTCCTGGTAAGTATTTTTTTGCTAATAAGTTTAGTCAATTACAATTCACTGGCAGGAGATATAAAAGGAAAAGTACACCTTAAAGGCGCTGATAGTGATGCAGGTGTTTTAGTTTATATTGAAAATGTAGATGGTTCATTTCCGCTGTCTAAAGAAAATATTATAATGGACCAAAAAAATTTAATGTTTATCCCCGAGGTATTGCCAATATTAGTCGGCTCTACTGTTACCTTCCTCAATAATGATAGCGTATTGCATAATGTATTTTCTCCTTCCAGTTGCGCAGGTTTTTTTAATCTTGGTACCTGGCCTACAGGGCAGTACAGAACACAAACCTTCACTAAAGCAAACTGCTTTATTACAATACTATGCAATGTTCATCCTGATATGCAAGCCTGGATAGTTGTCCTTCAAAATCCATATTTTGTAAAAACTGATAGTAACGGAAATTATGATATTAATAACATCCCCGATGGTACATACACCTTAAAGATATGGTACCCTTTTTTCAAAACTTCAACTGCAATGTTAAAAATAAAAGGGTCTGCTACAATTATTAAAAATTTTAGATTAAAAAAATAATTTCAGTTGAGTCTGTAAAAAATTTGTGTAAATGGAATCAGTTGCCAAGGGACATACAGCATTTCTCTTAATGCAGAAGCATTAAGCTCGGTTTATATCTTTACAGATTAGAAAGTATAAAGTAGGGACAGGTTAAAAAGATGATTCTGCTGAAGTAAAAAATCAGGATTTTCTAAAGATAAATTATTATGAAGTTTCTTTTAGTTATTTGTTCAATGGTTATAATTAGCCAGGCATTCCCTCAATCTCCAACTATTGAAGATACGATAACAATTTATGGCAGGGATAGATTTTATAGAGTTCATCTTCCGCTGGGTTATACTTATCCAAAAGAATATCCCGTAGTATTTGTTTTCCACGGCGGCTTAGGCAGCCCCGATAATATTGAGCACCTTACAAAATTTTCTGACAAAGCAGATGTGGAAGAATTTATTGCTGTTTATCCTTACGGCACAGGTGCTTTTGATAAAAAACTTTTAACCTGGAATACCTGGGATTGCTGTGGTTATGCCGATAAAAAAAACATAGATGATGTTGAATTCATTAAACTGGTTGTAGAAGAAGTTAAACAAAAGTACAGAGTTAATGATAAAATGATTTATGCAGCAGGTTTATCTAATGGCGGGATGATGTGCTACCTTCTTGCTTGTGAAATGTCAGACCAGTTTGCTGCTGTTGCCCCGGTTGTAGCCACAATGTTTGATGGCGGAGTTTGTAATTCCTCCAATGAATTATCGATGATAATCTTTAACAGTTTAGATGACAAACATATTCCTTATGAAGGCAGGATTGGGGATGAATCAATTGTAAAAGTAGATAAGATGGCTGTAGAAAAAGTTGTAGATTTTTGGACCAACAAATTTAATTGTGTATTGATAAATAAAACCAAAGCATCTAATTATCATAGAATTGATTTTATAAATGAAAAAGGAACCGAAATAATTTTTTATCGTATGCTAAAAGGTGGGCATACCTGGCCCGGAGGTGAAAAGATTAGAACGCTGTCTGATACACCTGTTAAAGATGTTTCTGCTACTGATTTAATCTGGGAGTTCTTCAAAAAGCATCCCAAACGATGATATTAATATTGTTCTAAAATAAATTCTGATATAATGTTTAAATCCAATTAGATATTACCCTGTTTCTGGGTTTTTATTTCCACTCGCTATTGTTTATAATTCGCATCATTTTTTTAATAATTTTAAAGGAACTTTTATGGCAATTGCACCTAACAAGGTAGTTACAATGAATTTTACCTTGAAAGATGATGAAGGAAATATTTTGGATACTACCGAGAGCGATGGTCCTTTTTCTTATCTAAGCGGGAATAATATGGTGCTTCCTAAACTTGAGGAAGCTGTTAGCGGAATGTTAATAGGTACAAAAAAAAATATTAAACTTACCGCGGCAGATGGTTATGGTAATTATAATGAACAGATCGTGCAGGTTGTTGGAAGAGAAAATTTTCCGCAGGACTTTGAGCTTGAAGTAGGAATGAGCTATATGGCAAGCTCTCCCGAGGGAGCTCAAATGCCTTTTGTAATTACTGAAGTGCGTGATGAAGATGTTACGATTGATTTTAATCATCCATTAGCTGGCAAGAATTTAAATTTTGATATTGAACTTCTTGATGTTAGGGAAGCAACTGCAGAGGAATTATCTCACGGTCATGTTCACGGACCCGATGGACATCATCATCATTAATGAACAATTAAAAATGTACAATTAACAATTAAGAGGATTGATTTTTTCGATCCTCTTTTTTATGCCGTGGAAATAAAAACTGTTAAAGATTATAATGAATTGATTAGTATAGCAGAAGAAAATTCTGCTGTTTGCTTTTACCTTAGCACGCCGGAATGTAATATTTGTAAAGTACTTAAACCTAAAGTAATTGAAATGCTTAAAGAAAATTTTTCTCAGATTCATTTTTATTATGTTGATTTAAATGAAGCAAAAAAAATATCCGGACAGCTTTCTGTCTTTTCTGTTCCAACAATACTTGTTTATTTTGAAGGCAAGGAAATGATTAGAACTTCAAGAAATGTTCATCTTTCAGAATTGCACGAACAGATTGATAGATATTATAAAATGATTTTTCCGTAATTGGTTGTTTCAAAACACCCATTGTCAGTCTGAGCCATCCTGAGCGAAGACGAAGGACGAAGACTGACCTTTAAATGTTCACACTTCGACAATTCGCCGGGACGAACAGTGTGACATCTAAAAATAGTATTGAGAGAACTTTGTTTATTAAAGCTTAAGAGGAATTAAAATGAAAAATATATTTTTAACAGTAACCATATTATTAACATTCTACTTTGTTGGATGCAATCAAGCAACAGATCCAAATGGCGGAGTTGACAGCAAGATAACAGCAAAAGAAAAAGTTAATGATGTTTTGCAAAAAGCTCGACTTGATTTTGCAAGTGATGCGAAACTTTCTGCTATTTATGGATGGAATGTTGATCTTAATGGTGAGGTTGACTTGCTTAGTATCGACAATGCATTCGTTTACATTGTACAGTCAAATTCTTTACTGAGCAATGAATTTTATGTTCCTGTTTTTGCCGCGGGGCCAATTCAATCTCCAATAGATTTTACAACAATGCTATCTTTTGTTAAAGACAGCACTGCTGGAAAAATCATTAGTCAAGTTTTTAACCGTCTGTCAACTCTTGCGATAGATCCGAATGCAGTTTATAAAGATAGCCCTGCAACAATAGATACTGCACTTGTGCACGGTGGTAATACTTTTCTTGCGCAGAACAGTGGAGTAAAAATTGATATGTTTCTTTTGCCAAGTAAATCTATTGATACAACACTTGTGCTAAATAATTCTGCCGATTGGATTGTAAATTTTTATTCAGGCTCAAAATCACTTGTGTTATGGATAAACAGCAACAGCGGAGTTGTAACAAATCTATCGGGGAATTAAAGAGCGTTCTTACGAACGCTCAGTTAAAGTTAGTTATTCTCCTTTTTTACTCCAGGGAGGTACAACGCCATTCATTCTTGCGTAAGCAATAGCTTGTCCAAGATGTTCGTGATTATGATTAAGAATTGTAATCATAAAATTTCTTAAAGAAAATTTCATCCCGAATGCTTCCACTTCTCTATTCAAATCCTTCTCAGTCAATTTACCTGCAGCTTCCTTAACATCTTCAATTGACTTTGCAAGCATTTCCAATATATGCTTCTTACTATTTTCATGCTTTTTCTCGGTCATATCAGGTTTAGACCCATTCATAACACTGATAAGATAATAATTTGCCTCAGCTACATGAGCAAAAACTTCACTAACACTTCTAACTCCTTCGCCGGGCGACCAATTATATTTATCTTCAGGTATCGCATCGGCAAGTTGAGTTAATCTTCCCTTTACAAAATCCATCTGACCAATAAACTCCTGGACAAAAACAGGTACATCACCCAATGGTTTTGCAGTAATTGCAGCAGGAAATGTAAAAAGTAAAATGAACGCAAACACAACTAAACGGTTTTTCATAGAGCCTCCTATGATTAGTTAATAAATAACCCCTGAATGAATTATTGAATTAAAATTTATTTTCTCAAGAGGAAAGATTAATGCTCAAATGAATATATCAAAATAAATACTTGAACTGCAAGAAATATTATCGATTTTAAAAACTTATTGTCTATTAACACAAACAAGACGATTGAAACGAAACAATATTTTTTTATAACTACTGATTGGGAAGTTAATTTTTATTCAAGATCAAAATCCTTGGCGCTTTGGATTAACAGTTATACCGGAGTTGTAACAAAACTATCGGGAAATTAAGAAGGCGATCTTACTACTGCTTTAATGTTAAATATTCAATTTTCAATGCTCAATCACTTCAAAAGTATCATCTTCTTATAATCTCAATCTTGTAAATATAGACTCCGTTTGCGAGCGATTTAGATAAAAAATCAACTTATTATTTTAGCCATCAACCATAAAGTGGTTTATTGCTATTATTATATTTAATATATAAACTTTATAGTTGACAATGCCTTGATAGTTTGTTAGGTTTGTCTGTGGATAAAGAAAATGTACAAAAATTCCTAAACGACTTCAAAGCAAAATTAAAGGTTTTCAGGATTGATTATCGAGACGATAGGGGGAAGAATCTACAAGCGCTTGCAGATCTTGAAATTACTGCAATACGCAGAACAGAGTTTATAGAAAAATTAGAAGTAGAAAATTACTGTTCAGGACCACAGAAAAATATATTATACCCAAATCATCCGGATTATTGGGAATTTGGAATGCTCATCAAGAGTAAAGAAGTATATATAAAAGTAGAAATGGGTTTACCAAATAGAGAAGTAATCTGTATTTCTTTTCATTTAGCTGAACGTGAATTAAAATACCCATTTAAATAAAAAAGGAGATAATTATGAAATGTGCATTCTGCGGTGGGAACGCTGTAAGAAAGCTGGAAACAGTAAAAATTAATTTTAGAAAAGAAGAATTTAAAATTCATAGACAATTTTATGAGTGTGAAAATTGCAAAGAGCGGTTTACAAATGATGAATTGGATGAAGTAAATATCAAACAAGTTTATAATCAGTACAGAGAGAAATACCATATACCATTCCCCGAACAGTTGATGAAAACAAGAACCGGTTATGGATTGTCTGCAGCAAAGATGTCAGATGTTTTGGGTTTTGGGACGAATGTTTATCGCATTTATGAAAATGGCGAAATACCCAATCAAAGCAACGGTACACTGCTAAATATTGCCATGGAACCAAAAGAATTTTTAAAGATCATTGAAAATAAAAAAGGTTTATTCTCTAAAGATCAATTTGACAAAGTAACCGGGCATATAAAAAGAATGATAAGTGAGAGCAATGAGTATAATTATTTGAAAAAAGTTTTATGGAATGATAAGGAGATACCTAATGAGTTGAGTGGTTATACTTTTCCTT
This sequence comes from Ignavibacteriaceae bacterium, assembly GCA_036170275.1. Classification (GTDB taxonomy): domain Bacteria; phylum Bacteroidota; class Ignavibacteria; order Ignavibacteriales; family Ignavibacteriaceae; genus IGN3. The sequence goes on along the minus strand of JAVHOU010000091.1, from coordinate 10,802 downwards.
CATTTGAAAAGTTTGCAAATATAGTTCTGTTTTTATTAGATAATAATAAAAATACTTTTAAAGTTAGAATGAATAAACTACTATTCTATTGTGACTTTTTGCATTTCAAAAGATATGGACTTTCGATTACCGGGTATAAATACCAGGCAATACAGATGGGACCCGTACCTTTTCGTTATGATGCTATTTATGATATGCTAACCCAAGAAAACATCATTGATTTTGTTATAGAAGAAATTGACAATACACCAGTTGATAAACCTATCGCAATAGAAAGTTTTGACAAAAAACTATTTAACGAAAACGAACTAAATATTATGGCTGATGTTTATTCAAGGTTTAAAGATGTAAGCACTGATGAATTAATTGAGGTAAGTCATAAAGAAAAAGGATGGGTTGAGGAGAATAAGAAAAAAGGAATGATTAGCTATCAGAAGTATGCTTATGAGTTAAGTATTAATTAAAATAAAGGAGCAATAATCATGTCAAAATCAGCAAGGAATAGCGGAAAACTGTGGACGTCAGGCCAAAAGAGTGAGCTAAGAAATTTGGCAAACCATAATACGCCAACACGTGTCATTGGGCTAAAGCTTGGGAGAACAGAGGAAGCTATACGAAGTAAAGCAAGCGACCTGAATTTATCATTGAAGCCTGTCAATCAGTCACCATATAATAGGAAGAAGTAAATATTTTGGTCTATTAAAAAAGGGTGCGAGAGTACACTTAGGGCAATGGAAAGACGGTTGTAACCTTTAATTTTCCAAACCATACTCTTCTAAAATTTCTTTTGCCATTTCTTCTGCTATAGCCCAATCGTGGAGTTTTTCTTTTGCATTGTTGGTCAATTGATCGCTTAAGTTTGAAATATAATTTTTATAGTTCTTTAATATTTGTTCAATTATTTTTTCTTCTACTGGTATTTTAATTTGGAAGGCTGTTTGTCTTGAAAGCAGTTCTGCAAATTCTGCCTTAACTTCGCTATCGAGTTTAAATATTGTTTCACCTTCTTCAGTTTTCATTTGGTACGAATTGAAGAATGCATCAGTGTGCAGTCTTTTTCCATTGGTTGAGTAAGATTCAAATTTTAATTCTTCATAATTGCCTTTTGTATAAAAATCTTCAGGAAATATTCTTGGTCCATCGGGCAAGCAATCTTCTATCACATCTTGTTTAACTTTATCATAAGCATACTTTACTCCTTCTTTTTGTTTTTTCTTTCGCATCTTCGGTAATTCGAGGCGTTCTTTAACAAGCTCACACAAGCCTTCATAGATTTTGGGAAGATATAATTTAGCATCAAGCCCGAGTGCTTCTAATATTTTTGTATCGAGTTCTATTCTGTCTTTTTGTTTTACTTCATTAAATATTGGTAAGATTTTTCGTGAGAATAATTTTTTATCTAATTTCTCAACTTCAACAAGTGATGGATTTACAGTTTCGCATAATTCTGCTTCATAGGTCATATTATCTAATGCACCTTCACCCAAATTTATTCTTCCGTTAATTTCAATAAACAGATACTGTAAAGTTGAATTCAAAACATATTTTGTTTTGGTTAATAGCTTTTTGTTAAATAATGTTAATTCATATAACCTATCGGCAGCTAAGTAATCATTATTAACTATTATTGGGTATCTATCATTAAATGCTTTAGGCCAAAGTAAATTTGAAAATTCCTTGACTTCAATTGCCCACCAAAAAGGCCTACCTTGAACAGAGGGAACATCAGACCAAAGTACATTTTCTTTTGTGCGCTGCTTTTCTCCCCATTCAATATATTTGAGCGCATACTTATCACCCATCTTTTTTAAATTGGCTTTGCTTTCATTACATAAAAATATTTTGTATTTCAGTTTTGAAGGATCGATAGTAATAGATTCAGACTCGCGGGGGCTCTTAATTATTTCACGCAGATATTTTTCTTCAATAAATTCTTCCCAACCTCTTGCATTGCGACAGTAAACACAACTTTTTGCATTATCCACAGCCTCAATTATTTCAAGATAAAAGAAATCATTGATACCGGTTTTAATTCCAAATCTTACCTCTGCAATCTCTTTAAGAGGAATAAGTTTGTCTTTGCATTTAGTAAGCAGTTCAAAATAAACATCCGGTGCGCGAAGATATTTGCCCCACTTAGCATGTTCGCCTTTGTCAACAATTTCCTTTTTAAGGAATGATTGTTTAACTAATCTAATCCTCATCTCATCTAATTCAAGAGAAGAAATATTTTCTGAAATATTTGTTGTCTTAGGATTATCTTGCGCGTTTTCAATTAGATCTACAAGCCAATCTACTGTTTGCCATCTTTTAACAGATTCTAATTTCAAATCCTGATAAGGAATAAGCTCTGTAAATTTCTTTTTAAGTTTAACAAACTTTGTTATGTTTTTTTCGCGTTCTTTTTTATTGCTTTCTTTTTCAAGAATTGTAACTACGGTATTTACAGCGGCATCATCAAACCAAGGCTCAGCCCAAGAAGCAATTACAGTCTTTACCTTGAAATTATCTAAAAAGAATTCTTTGAGAACCGAGCCATAAGAAACATCAAGCCAGGAATTTGAAGTGATTACAGCGAACTGACCTTTTTCTGAAAGCAATGTAGCAGTATGAATAAATATGTACGTGTAAATATCTGCTTGCCCAGATAGTTTTAGTTCAATAAATCCTTTTTCAACATAACGGTTTATTTCTTTGGTTAGCTGTTCGGGCGTAAGATTTTTTAGATGTTCTATGTTTGTTTGATTTACGTTATTAGTTTCAAAGAGTTTAGGATAAGTAAGAAAATAATCTTTTGCCAAAACCTTTGTTAACTCAAGTTTATACCCTTTAACTTCCTTTTCTATTAGTTCTTGCCTGATGAAAGGGAAATTGCCCACAATAGCGTTAAACTCTGGGAGTTGGATTTTAATTTTCTTAAAGGCTTTATTTTCTGAAGGCGGTGGGAAATCATATTCATCACCTTTATTCACTTTAAAAATATCTGTTCGTCTTACTCGTGGAAAGTTTTCAAAGTTAGAAACATCCTGTCTGAATAAATTAATTGTTGCAAGTTCTGCAGGAAACTTAGCAATATCAAAACCCCAGATTCGGTCCAGAAGTTGGTTATGATTAATTTTTTTAGATAGATATTTTAGTCTGTCATAAATTCGGATAAGAAAAGTACCCGAGCCGCAAGTAGTGTCTGCATAAAAAGACTTTTCACTATCGATAACAAAACCAAGGATAAAATCGACAAGATTTTCATTTGTAAAATATTGTCCAAGTGAATGACGTTTGTCTGGTTCGATTATTTCTTCAAATAATTCTCCGATTACATCTTCAGGTAATTCTCCGAAATGATAGACTTTCATCTCGATAAAGAAGTCTTTAAGATTTTCGTAACAAGATTTTGGAATACCGAAATTTTCTATTTCGGATTCTTCAAAAACAGCTTGCCAATCTTTTCCCTGTGCTTTAGCAAAAGCAACTCTTAAATATTTTTCGAGATCGTGTATATCGTTTGCATAGAGATCAGGTAAATCGTCAAAGTATCTTCTGACAGTTAGATAAAAAATTATCTTCGTTATAAGATTATAGACGCTCTGGCGAGCAATTAACCTGTAATAATCAACAGGATCGTTATAAGCAATCCCTTGCGCTTTTCCATAAGCACTAAAATTTGAACGTTTAGTTTTATCTTTTGAAAGATCGGTATAGTGATTTTCAAATTGCGGAACGAGTTTGTTAACAGTTTCCCTAATGTAATTGACAAAATAAACTTTATCGGGGATGAATTTTCTGAATTTACCAGTTTGATTGAGATTTATAATTTCATCGCAAATGCTACTTATGTACTTCTTGATAAAAGACTGAACATCACCACGCAACCAATCATTAATATCATTCATTACTGGCGTAGGTTCACTGGCATGGGAAACTAGATTATTGTCTTTTAGTTCATAAGCATTAAAGTTTTGAAAATCCCAAGTGAAACAGTACTTAACACCGTAACTAAGGGCTTTCTTTCTAAGTGTTTCAAGGTTTTCTTTGGCTGCGAATGGAGGTTTGATTTCAATGTATGAGAAAGCTTGTCGTGATTCTCTATTTATCCATAAAACAATATCGCCGAAGTAAATGGTTGAATCATATTTTGCAGGTGATTCATTCGTGACTTCTTTGAAAGGGAATTTATTCCGTTTAATGTGTTCATTAAACCATTCGGAAAGTTTACTTGTAAGCTCTCGTTCGTTAGTTTCCGATTTCTGTTTAGACAAGTAAAAGCACTCCTGCGAATAATTCAGTAAAAGTTTTATAAACAAAAATAGTTGTGAAGGCTGTGAAAAGCATATATTCTTAAAACAAACTTAGTTAGTAAAGGAGCAAGAGACAAGTTACCTCCTCCTTAATCCTTCTCATGGATTGAGTTCGGGACGGGCTCTTTAGTAAAGTGGCGGAGATAAAAAAAGAGGAGTGGATTGAAAATTAAAAAGGCGATTCAAGAGAATCGTCTTTAACGATCATTATACATTTTAGTTTTTCATTCCTTAATAAGAAAAATGCTTCCTTCTTCAGGTATTTTTATTTTGTACACCGTTCCGTTTTTGTTTTTTAAAAATGTATCACGCAACCAGGGATTGTACAACTTTAGTGTTTTATAGTTTATTCCAAGTGTTGCGGCATAATCTGCAAAATCTGTAACAGAAGTATTTAGCTCAACTTCTTTATACTTAAGCGGTTTGTAAAGATCCTCTTCTTTTAAATCATAACCATATTTACCTGGATTTTCCATAATCAACTTCATTGCAATAATGCGCGCAACATAGCGCGATGTTTCTGAGCCAAGAACAAGGTTCCAATAATTTTTTGCTTTTTGTAAACCACTCCATTTGTCTATTCCATTTACTCCTGCATTATAAGAAGCGGCAGCCATTGTCCAGCTTCCAAACTTTGTATAGGCTTCTTTCAAATAATTGCAAGCAGCCTGTGTGGATTTTTCCACATCATATCTTTCATCAACTTCATCATTAACTTCTAATCCATATTTTGCCGCTGCTGATTTTATAAATTGCCAATAACCTGCAGCGCCTGCGGATGAAGTTGCGTTTTCTAAATTACTCTCTACCACGGCAAGATATTTAACATCATCCGGGATATTATTTTGTTTTAAGATCGGTTCGATAACAGGAAACCATCTTGCGGCTCTTTTAATTGCAAGTATCGTTGCGGAATGCCAGTACGTGTTTACCAAAATTTCTCGATCAACTCTTTCATATACTTCAAAATTTTCTAAGGGAACTGTTTCGTTAAAGATTGAAATGGAATCGGGAATATGCGGTGATACAATTTTATAATCCTGTGGAAAATTTCCATCCGGTTTATTATCAACTGCAGTGTTTGTATTGTGAGTGAAGAAAAGATTAGTTGTAATAAATAATATCCCAACTACAAATAAAGCTCCGGCTAAAAAATAATATGTTTTTGATTTTCCATTAAAAAATTTTCGCAATTTGTCTAAAACATTCATCATAAATCCTTTTATTTTTATAACACATAATAAAAAAATGTAGCTGAATAACGAAGACAAAAATATGTGAGTGTTTTGCCTATAAAATCATTTGCAACGAATTCATTGAAACAATAAATTGTACAAAGTAAAACAACAAAAAGAAAAATGATGGATGAAGTAAAATCAAAAAAGGATTATAATCCAGAGATGCATTCTGCAGAGCACATTCTTAATCAAACTATGGTAAGAATGTTTAACAAGGGCAGATCATTCAGTAATCATATTGAAAAGAAAAAATCTAAATGTGATTATCACTTTGATCGCAATCTTACGGAAGAAGAAATTGAAGCAATTAATAAAAAAGTTAATGAGGTTATTCAACGGGATTTATCTGTTACAGAAGAATTTCTTCATCGTGATGAAGCAATAAATAATTTCAAACTTTCTCAGTTACCTGAAGATGCAGGTGATACAATCCGCATAATTAAAATTGGTGATTACGACGCGTGTCCTTGCAGTGGAGTTCACGTTTCATCCACAAAAGAAATCGGGAGTTTTCAAATCATCTCAACGAGTTTTGAAGATGGAGTTTTGAGGGTAAGATTTAAATTGCCGAAAGATAATTAAAGTAACCTTCGAGGTTAAAAAAAGAAACCTCGAAGGTTGCAAACTCATTTTTATTTTTTATTCAATATTTCTTCAATCTGATCCATAACTTTATTCATCTTCTTCATCGTAAGTTCAAATGGTTCGGATGAAAGCGGATCAATACCGGCATCTTTTATTAATTCAACGGCATACTTAGAACCGCCGCCCTTTAAAATTTTATAATAATTTTCAACAGCAGGAGATCCTTCACTAAGAATTTTTTCAGCAAATGCTGTTGCAAATATTAATGAAGTCGAATATTGAAATACATAATAAGAGTATCCCATAAAATGAGG
>JAVHOU010000091.1:0-4270 GCA_036170275.1 Ignavibacteriaceae bacterium | reverse complement strand
TATAAATCATAATAATGAAGTGTATCAACACCAAGCATACGTTTCTTTAAATCCAAAAAACGATATAACGTCGGAAGATTTTTATTTATTTGTTCTATTAAAGTTGTGTAAACTGTTGGCGGCAGATTATCACCGCTGAGCGCTGCTTCCAATGAGGAAATATATTTTCTATCCTTAGCGAAAACCCAATCCTTTTTTACTTTTCCAACAAGATTTGCCCCGAGAGTATTTTTAAAATTACCGTAACTGTTAAAAAAGGTTTCAAATACCTTACGTCTGTCAGCACGATTTTCCACAGTTCTAACCCTGGTATATTCCGATGAGGTTAGCTCAACCTCTTTACCATCTGAAAGCGTAATCTTAGGATTTGGTTTTTCACTGTCATTGAAAATTGAGTAAACAGTATTTTGATTTTCTGCCGTCAAACCAAAACTAGCAAGAATCTTTTCTTCTGGTTCTGATAGTGTGTGTGGTCTCAGCCGTTGTATGTTATCAATGAACATTGAATAGGGTTCAAGTGCAGGTTTTTCTTTAAAGAACTTTTTAATTTTTTCTTTTGGGATTGATAGTAATTCCGGTTCCAAGAAAGCTGCACTCTCACTAAAATTTGTCCCGACCGAGGAAAGCTTTTGAAGCAAAGCCTGATTTTCAGAAATGCGTACGTCTTCATTGCTTAGGTTTTCAGCATAAGTGTTAGCTTTATAAAAAGTTTTAAGTAATCCGAAGTAAGAATTTAAAGCACTCAATAAATTTTGAGAACTCTTACCGAGCTTACCTTTGTATGAAGCAAAATTATTAATATCAACTTCAACCTTTTTTATGTCAGCTTGCCAATCCGAAACGGAGGGATACATATCCGCAAGATTCCACTTGTACTTATCTGGTACATCTATTCGATTTGGTGATTGAGGAAATACAGGAGTAACCATTGTAAAAGTAAAAAGAACGTAAAAAAGAATTAGTTTTTGTTTTATCATTTTTTCACCTTAATGAGCAGTAAAATTTTTGTATAGTAAACTTAATGAGAATTATTCACTGTATAAAAAATATTTGATGAACGGTTACAGTTAGTTGATGAAAAAGAACTGAAAGAATCCTACTAATTATTAGCGGTGATCTTTTTATATTTCTATATCAAATCAATTAATTTTTAAAGCAATTAAAGGTGAGATAATGAAACAAGTAATAGTCCTGCTTTTGCTGGCGATAATAATTATATCCTGCAAAGAAAAACAAAATCAAACTCCGCAAAACGATTCTAAGGAAATAACGATGCTTAAAGAAAACATTTCCAAATTTATTCCAGTTGAAATTAAATATGATGAGAATCTTTTAAGCGACAGAGAAAAAATTGTACTTGAAAAGTTATACGAAGCATCAAAACTAATTGATTCAATTTATCTGGACCAGGTTTATGCTAAGAATTATCAGATAAAGAATGAATTAGTTTCAAAGATTAGTGATAAAAAAAATCTTGAACCTGAACTTAAACTTGAACTCTTTAACATTATGTTCGGTCCGTTTGATAGATTAGAAGATAACAAACCCTTTATTGGAACAGATAAAAAACCGCTCGGCGCAAATTTCTATCCCGCAGATATGACAAAAGATGAATTTGAAAAGTGGATAAAAGATAATCCCAAAGATGAAAAAGCTTTTACAAATGAGTTTACCGTTATCAGAAGAGAGAATGGGAAATTAGTAGCGATTCCATACAGCGCATATTTTAAGGATAAACTAACCGCAGCATCAAAGCTTTTAAAAGAAGCCGCCGGGTATGCCGATAATCCATCATTAAAAAAATATTTACTCTCTCGTGCCGATGCGTTCTTAAGTAATGATTATTACCAAAGCGATATGGATTGGATGGACTTAAAAGATCATAATATTGAAGTTGTAATTGGTCCTTACGAAGTTTATGAAGATGAAATGTTTAATTACAAAGCATCGTTTGAAAGTTTTGTAACAATTAAGGATCCTGTTGAAAGTAAAAAGCTTGAAGTGTTTGCAAAGTATTTGAATGATATTGAAAAAAATCTTCCGCTTGATGATAAGTATAAAAATTACAGCCGCGGTTCTGAATCTCCAATCGTAGTTGCAAATGAAGTGTTTACTGCGGGTGATACAAAAGCAGGAGTTCAAACGCTTGCATTCAATCTTCCAAATGATGAAAGAGTAAGACAAGTAAAAGGTTCTAAAAAAGTAATGTTAAAAAATGTTCACGAAGCAAAATTTGAAAAACTTTTAAAGCTAATTGCAGAAATTGTACTCGATCCCGAACAGTTAAAGTATGTTACATTCGATGCATTTTTTAATCATACGTTAATGCACGAAATGTCTCATGGTGTTGGTCCTGGATTTATAACGATTAACGGAAGACAAACAGAAGTAAAAAAAGAACTTAAAGAAACATATTCCACAATGGAAGAATGCAAAGCAGATATTCTTGGGATGTATAACAATATGTTTATGGTTGAAAAGGGTGTTTATCCAAAAGAATCTGAGAATGAAATACTTGTTACATTTTTAGCAGGAGCTTTCCGCAGCATGCGATTTGGAATAAGCGAAGCACACGGCGGCGGTAATGCAATCATCTACAACTATCTTCTTGAAAAAGGCGGCTATGTTTATAACGAAGGTACACAAAAAGTTCGTGTGGATTTTGCGAAGATTCATCCTGCATTAAAAGGACTTGCTAATTTGATATTGACAATTCAAGCAGAAGGGAATTATCAAGGAGCAAAAGATTTAATCGCAAAGTATGCTGTTAATTCGTCATCGATTGAAACACTAAGAAAAAAACTTGAGTCACTTCCTGTTGATATAAAACCTGTGTTTGAGATTGAACAAAAACTGAAATGATATAATAAAAAAAGGCGAGTTATTTTGCTCGCCTTTTTTATAGATGAATATTTCAAAAAAAATTATTTCATCAAAATCATTTTGTGAGTTTGAGTAAATTTTCCTGTCTGAAGTGTATAGAAATAAACACCGCTTGCTAAACCAGAACCATCAAAACTAACTTCGTGAACTCCTGCACCTTTAACATCATTTACTAAGGTTGCAATTTCTTTTCCAAGGACATTGTAAACCTTTAAAGTAACTTGAGATTGTTCTGCAAGAGAAAATCTAATTTGTGTGGTTGGATTAAATGGGTTAGGATAATTCTGCTGTAATTCAAAATTAGATACTGATACAGGATTATTTTCTTCATCAACCGATGTTGGTACACCTAAAGAATTCGCAACATAGACGTTGTATTTTGCGCCAATAGTGTGTGCCGTCATGTCTTCATAATAAATAACCCATTTTTTGTGGGAAGTAGTAGCGTCGTACCAAACACCCAGCACGTGATCATTATAAGGACTGTTAGCAAGTAAAGAAGTCACTAATATATTTGCATCAGGATTGTTATTTGTTAATGGATTATCTAAATAACTGTAAGAGGGCATTCCTATATTGTTTGTACTGTCAACAGTATGCACAAAAGATTTGTTATCATTTAATAACCAAACGTTAAAGTCTTTACCTTCTGCCATGGCAGAAGCATCTTCATTGAAGATTGTCCACTTACTAGCAGATGCTTTATACCATAAGCCGACATTTTTATTATTGTAACTTGAAACATAACGCTGTTGTACAAGAATTTTTGCATTAGGATTTCCATTAAGCAAAGGATTATCAATCGTTGTATAATTGCTGCTGATATTTAATGCTGTGGTCGTATGTAAGAAAGCGGAGTCGGTTTTTGGTGCAATCGCTGAATTAAAATATATACCCTCCGGGATAGCTGATTCGTCTTGACTGAATATACCCCAAAGACTATTATAATATACGCCGAGTTTCTTATCATAAACAGAAGTTCCCGACACAAATGGATTCCAGTTGTGCAATGCAAAGACAAATGCGTTTGGATCTCTGTTTACAAGAGGATTATCAAAGACAGTAAGGTCGCTAGATATATTGCTTGTTGCTGTTTTATGTACAAACGACGATGAACCAAAGTAAACATTATACTTTGAATTTAAAACCATAATAGATTGGTTTTCGTTATAGACAGTCCATTTATGTGAACTAGGATTATAATAAGTGCTGACATTTGCAGTGTTGTAAACGCCAGAGCCGCCACCTGGGTTATAGTTTTGAGCAACATAAATAATAGCATTAGGATTGTTATTCAGATCCGGATTGTCAATTTCTGTTGTAGAAACCACAATATTTCCGGAAGTTGCTGTCTGCAGAATTGAGTTGTCATTATTTAAAACAAGAA
>JAVHOU010000090.1:14156-18375 GCA_036170275.1 Ignavibacteriaceae bacterium | reverse complement strand
GGATCTTCTGTTATCTTTTCTTCAATTCTTAAAAAGCTTGGCAAGAAAGAATTAAGATCAAACCATTGTCGTTCAGGCATTTCAACAATTTCATAATCACTGTTGGTAAGATTAGTTTTTTGTAATGCAATTTTTATCGCAACATCTAATCCGCCAAGTACATCAACCAAACCATTTCTTAATCCATCGCTTCCAGCCCAGACTCTTCCCTGAGCAATTTTTTCAATATCATCAAAAGATTTTTTTCTTCCCAAAGCAACCTTATCAACAAAACCTTTATAGAGATTTTTAATTCCAGTTTCTGCCAAGTATAATTCTTTATCGGTAAAATCACGATCAGGAATTGTTAAACCAATTAATGGAAGAGTTGCGCCAAAACCAAGATCGGCAAACTTTCCTTTTTGCACGTGATCAACAGACATTCCCAGATTTTGTTTTAAAGTTTTATTGTAAATGAATGAACCAATAACTCCAATTGAACCTGTGATTGTATTTGGCGCTGCAACAATAGTATCAGCATACATAGAAAGCCAGTATCCACCCGATGCCGCAACATATCCCTGCGAAACAATTACAGGTTTCTTCCCTTTGTTTTTTATAATCACATCAGAAATTAAATCAGCGGCAAGTGCATCTCCGCCGGGAGAATCAACACGAAGGACAATCGCTTTTACATTATTGTTATTCATTGCAGCTTCAACATACTTTACTAAATTTCTTGCCTTGATTCCGTCATCCATACTTGTCCCGCCAATCGCATAGATGATTGCGACCTTTGGTTTTAATCCCCAATAATCATCAGACAAATTAAATTTTTCTAACGAAGAAGTACTTATTAAACTTTTATTTTCCTTTTCATACTTTTTAATTATTTCTCCGATATCACTCCATCTTGCAAGAGTATCAACAAGATCTAATTTGATTGCATCATCTGACATATAGATAAATGAGCTGTCAATTAGTTTATCAAAGTAAGCAAAAGAAAAATTTCTTCCTTCACAAATATCTTTTTGCGCAAGTCTATAATTTTCATCAACAAGTTTTTGCCTTTGTTCACGATCTGCTTCGCTAAAATCTTTACGCGCATAATTTTCAGCAGCGGATTTATATTTAAAATATCTTAGTTCGTGGAAACCAAGACCAAGCATATCCAACGAGCCTTTAAAGAATGTTCTTCCTATAAGAAATCCATTTAACGAAACAGTTCCCATCGGATCAAGAATAATTTTATCCGCAACTGATGCAAAATGATATTCATCCATTCCTGCTCTATCGACATAAACGTAAATTTTCTTTCCATATGATTTTATTTGGCGCAGCTTCTCTCTTATTTCCCACAGAAGTTCACGATTGATATTCATTCCGGAAATATTAATTGCTATACCTGAAACAGAATTATCATTTTTTACTGCTTCTAATTGTTCGATAAGATTAAATAGAGTTTTTGAGTTATCGAATAATCTGAAGTTCTGATATTTCAATCCACCTTGCAAATCCATACTTACATAATTGTCTTTACCATTCAAGACATTAAACAAATTTCTATCATCAGCTCCGATTCTAATCCCATAAGTGTTGTAAGATTGTTTTGCATCTTCATCAAAATGAGTGCTGGTTGTTAAGCCAAACACACCTAAGCTAAGCTGTACGCCAACATTAAAAGATTTTCTTTCAAAGTATCTTCCAACAATTCTTAATCCATCAATTGGTTCGATTGAAGCACCTGCACTCCAGTTTATCTTTTCAGGAACTTTATCTTTTGTAAAAACATAATCACCAAAAAATGTTAAACGATAATTACCTAACGGTCTTAATCCTGCACCAATGATTCCTTCCCGCTCACCGTTGGTTGGTAAATTTCCAATCAGACTAAAAGAAAGAAAATTTGCAGGACGATAAATTGCACCAAGAGTGTAAAGATCAGATCGGTTAAAATAATTGACATCACCCTTAGACCAACCGTAGCCAAATCCCAAACTAAATGATGAAGAACCTAATGCTGCAGAAAGTTTATAATCGGTAATTGAATAATCATTTATTTTTTGATTATTCATTGCAAATCCAAAATTTGGAAGCGCAGTAAACAAACCCCAATTATCAAGATCATTAAAATCACCGTCTCTATCATTCCAGGTAAAATAAAAATTTGGCTGGGATAAGAATGATAACTCAGCGGGATTACCAAATCCATTTAATCCAAATAAAATTGTGCCCGGTGTTGCGAGCTCCATATCATTTTGCGTAAAGTAATGTGGAAATTTTTGCTGAGAAAATGCTGATGTGCTTAAAAAGATTTCTAAAAATATGATAAATATTTTTCTAAACATTTCAATCTCCTGCTACAGATAATTTTCTATTTATATAAAAATAGCATAATAATTAATTAAAGAGATAGGATAGTATCGGTAAATTAGTTTTATTTAATTATTCTGATTTTGAATCATTCTTTTTGATTATTTTTACCATATCAAACAAATGATTTTATATGATTGAAATAAAAGATCTTCACAAAAGTTTTGGCGACAATAAAGTTTTACAAGGTGTTAATCTAAAAATTGAACCCGGTGAAACAATTGTTATCATTGGCAGAAGCGGCTGCGGCAAAAGTGTTTTAATTAAACATATTGTTGGATTACTTGAGCCCGATTCCGGTTACGTAAAAGTTGAGGGAAAAATTGTAAGTGATCTTTCCCAAAAAGAATTATATGAGCTTAGAAAAAAATTTGGATTTTTATTTCAAGGTTCGGCTTTATTTGATTCTATGACGGTTGAAGAAAATGTATCACTGCCATTAGTTGAATCAAATAACAATTACACCAAAACAGAGATTAAAAAAATAGCCGAAGAAAAACTTGAACTTGTTGGTCTCGAAGGTATTTTGAATCTGAAACCTTCAGAGCTTTCAGGCGGAATGAAAAAACGTGTTGCACTTGCTCGTGCACTTGTTACCAATCCCTCTTACATTTTATATGATGAACCAACAACCGGACTTGATCCTATTATGTCTGATTCAATTGATAACCTTATAAAAGATCTTTCCGGAAAATTAAATGTTACATCAATTGTTGTTACTCACGATATGTACAGTGTTAAAAACGTTGCAAACAAAGTTGCAATGATGAATGATGGTATAATTTATTTTACCGGTAAACCTGAAGAGTTGATAAATTCGAGAGATAAAGTTATTGTTGATTTTATAAGACGAACGGAAGTTTAATTTTTCTATGCAATTATCAATTCAAAACAAGTTATTACTTTAAATAATAAAAACTTTACACTTTACACTTCCTATTAAAAAGATTATATTTCTAAAAAATTTTAAGGAGTAAAAGATGGAATCAGTTAAAGATTTATTAAAAGGACGCGATGTTTTTACTGTTCATTCAGGTACATCAATAAAAGAAACAGTGAATTATATGGCAAGTAAAAGTGTGGGACTTCTGCCTGTGATGAAGGACGAAAAGTTAGTGGGAGTTTTTTCTGAACGTGATTTGGTAAAAAGAGTTATCGCAAAAGATAAAGATCTAAACTCAACTTTGGTGGATGATGTAATGAGCACAAGCCTTGTTATTGCAAAGATAGATGAATCAAATGAATCCGTGCTTGCAAAGATGAAGGAAGCAAAGACAAGACATATTTTAATTATTGATAATGATAAACTTGTCGGTGTTCTTTCTTTGCGTGATCTTTTAGAGATTGATCTTAACCAGTGCAAAACTACTGTTGAAGTTTTAAACAATTATATTTATTCAAAGTAAAATAAATGTTTGTTACTTATGCCTAACATTACATCAATAGTTGAAATAATCCAGTTAATGCTTGCACCGGGAATTATGATTTCTGCGTGCGGACTTTTACTACTTGGAATGAACAATAAATATTCTCTGGTTGTTAATCGTATTCGTTTACTAAATGAAGAACGACGGAAAATAATTCATAGAACGGCAGATGATAAAGATTTTGATTATCAGGAGACTCAGCGAATTGAAAGTATTTCTATGCAAATCTCCAGTCTTGTGTACAGAGTTAAGCTTGTAAGAAACGCAGTGCTGTTTTACACAATTGCTGTTGCATTGTTTGTGATTACTTCTCTTTCTATTGGTTTTGGTTTTTTGTTTGATATAACAAAACTTAATTCATTAATTACAATCCTTTTTCTTCTTGGGATGGTTTCTGTTTTGTGTGGAATTGTTTTTGCAGCTTATGAAACTTATAAAGG
>JAVHOU010000090.1:0-14056 GCA_036170275.1 Ignavibacteriaceae bacterium | reverse complement strand
CTTGCCCAAACATCTGTGTAAACAACATCTGCATTTTTAACTGCTGCAACAGGGTCATCTAAAATTTCAACTTTACTTCCCATATATTTTGCAAACAGCTTTGCATTATCTACAATTTCTTTATTGGGTTTGTATCCCGATGGTGAAGCAATTGCAATGTTCATCCCAACTTTAGTGCAGCCATTTAATAAGCTGTGTGCCATATTATTTCCATCGCCAATATATGCAAGTTTTAATCCTTGTAATTTTCTTTTCTTTTCAAGCACTGTAAACAAATCAGTAAGCACCTGGCACGGATGAAGAAGATCTGTTAAGCCGTTGATGATAGGAATATTGGCATACTTTGCAAGATCAGTAACATCGCTGTGAGCAAAAGTGCGAATCATAATTCCATCTAAATATCTTGAAAGAACTTTTGCTGTATCAGAAATACTTTCACTTGTTCCAAGCTGTAAATCATTTGGACCAAAGTACATTCCAATTCCGCCAAGCTGATAAATACCCACTTCAAAAGAAACTCTGGTACGTGTTGATCTTTTTGTAAAAATCATTCCAAGTGTTTTGCCTTCAAGCACACGATGTGGTTCACCGGTATATAATTTTTGTTTCAGAGATTTGCTTACATCAAATATCTCGTAAATTTCTTCGATTGTAAGATCAGCAATTGATACAAGATCTTTGCCTTTCATATTAACTGCCATAATTAACTCCTATTATTTAAGTTCAAGTTTAAGTTCAAGATAAAAATATAGACTATCTGTTGCCAACTATTTTAGTTCCTCCTCCAGGATTACCAAGCATAGTAGCTTCTGTAATAATTGTTTCCTTTCCGCCATTACTAACAAAATTTATTGCCGCCAGGATTTTTGGTCCCATACTTCCTGCAGAAAATTGTCCCTCGTTAAAATACTTTTGTGCTTCATCAACAGTAATAATATTAAGTGCTTTCTGATCGGGTTTATGAAAATTAATATAAACTTTAGGAACATCAGTAAGAATAAAAAATGCATCCGCTCCAATCTCATTAGCAAGCAATGCGGAGGCATGATCTTTATCGATAACTGCTTCAACACCATAAAGTTTTTTATCATCACCTCGATAAACAGGGACACCACCACCACCGGCTGCAATTACAATATTGCCTTTATTTACTAATTCTTTTATAATCTTTTTGTTGAGAATTTCCTTTGGTCGCGGTGAGGGAACTACTCTTCTCCATCCTCGCTTGCGTGGGTCTTCTTTAAATACAAAATTATTTACACGTGCAAGAAGATCAGCTTCTTCTTTAAGATAAAAAGCACCAACCGGTTTCGTAGGATTTGTAAATGCGGGATCATTTTTTTCAACAAGAACCTGAGTAATAAGTGTAACAACATTTTTTTTAATCTTATTATCTTTTAAAAGATTTATCAATTGCCTTTCAATCATATAGCCAATTCCACCTTGCGAATCAGCCACGCAAATATCTAAAGGCATTTTAGGAATTTTGTAGTTGTTATATCCTGCTTCATTCCTTAGCATGATATTTCCAACCTGCGGACCATTGCCATGAGTTATAACAATGTTATAATCATCTTTTAGAAGATGAATAAGATTTGTACAAGTATCGTAAGTATTTTTTTCTTGCTGCTGGATAGTGCCAATTTCATTCCCCCGTAAAAGTGCGTTTCCTCCAAGTGCAACAACTGCAATTTTTTTCATAAAACTTTTAGTCAAGTTGACCGTAAATACACAGAATTAATAAAATTAAAGTGTTAACTTAAATAAGCTAAATCTCAAAAAAAACTTCGTTGTTTTAACATTGTTAAATGTGCGTTTATGAGTAATAAAGACAATGATTTTTATAATGAATTGCTGAAACCGGATAACATGCTTCAGCTTTATGCCAAGGGCGCTTTCCCAATGGCAGATCAGCAAACAGGATTAATAAACTGGTACTTACCGGAAACACGATGCATTATTCCTTTGGATAATTTTAATGTTCCACGATCTGTTAAAAAAATTATTGATAAAGAAAAATTTGAGTTTAGATTTAACACCGATTTTCTTTCAATAGTTAATGGATGTGCGGATCGTGAAAGCACATGGATTTCTGAAGAACTTATAAAAGCTTACCAAAGATTACAAAGAAGAGGACACATACAAACTGTTGAAACATGGAAAGATGGAGTTTTAGTTGGTGGATTATATGGCGTTACTTTTCGCGGTGCATTTTTCGGTGAATCGATGTTTTCAAAAGTTTCTCAGGCATCAAAAACTGCACTTGTAAAACTTATTTATCATCTTCAAGAAAACGGGTACGTTCTTTTGGATGTTCAGTATATGACTGATCATTTAAAAATGTTCGGAGCAATAGAAATTAATTTTGAAAAGTATAATCAACTACTTGAAGAAGCTTATGACAGAGCTTGTATTTTCTGATTTAATTACTGTTTATAGCAAAACTGATTTTTTAATCTGTTTATTTGACCATAGGTGGACTTTTTCAATCAGATCTATTTTAGAAAATGGTTTAGATAAATAATCATCAAATCCTTCTGACAGAAATTTATGTTTATCACCAACCATGGCGTGTGCTGTAACTGCAATAATCGGAATGTTTTTATAAAATGGCAGCTTGCGAAAATCTTTGAGAAGATTAATACCGCTTATTCCCTGTCCTAAACTAATATCCATAAGGACTAAAGAGTATTCCTCATTAATTGCTTCATCTATTGCATCTTTAATATTAGAAACGGTTTTTGTTTCTATTTCATCTTTAAGAAACAGTTCCGTAATTTTTCTTGTAGCAAGGTCATCATCAATAATCAGTGCTTTCTCGTTTTTCTTTGTTGAATAAACCGGTTTATAGTTGTTAACAGATTGTTCTTTGTTAATTTGTTCATTATTATTAGGTGCTAGTATTGATGGAAACATAACAGTAAATACAGATCCTTTACCGGGATTGCTTTCTAAAGAAATACTGCCACCCATTTTCTCCACAAACTTTTTGGTAATTGTCAGACCAAGTCCAGCACCTTCAAAATTACGATTATAACCTTCGCTTACTTGTCTAAACTCATCAAACACTAATGCTTGATCTTCCTGAGCAATGCCGATGCCTGTATCGGAGACTTTTATTATCACAAAAGATTTTCCGTTTTCCGTGCAGGATTCTAATAGAACACTAACTCCTCCTTCAATAGTGTATTTTATTCCATTGTTAATCAGGTTAGTAATTACGGAATGTATTAATCTTTGGTCCAGTTTAACTAATAAATTTTCTTCTTTACAATCTAATTTCAAGAAAAGATTTTTTTTATCCGCAACAGGTTTTAACAAATTAGTTATTTCAACAACCTCACGCACGATATTCGTTTCTTTAAAATTAATCTGAACTTTATCAGCTTCGATTTTAGAAAGATCAAGAATCAGATTAAGTGTTTCTAAAAGTCTTTTACCACTTTGTATTATTGTATCAACCATTTCATTCCACTCTCCATTTTTAATTTCATTACTCAGAATTTCGGTATAACCAAGAATCGCAATTAACGGTGTACGGAGTTCGTGGCTCATATTTGCAAGGAAATTTGATTTTAGTTTACTCATTCCCTCTGCGGTTTCTTTGGCTTCAATTAATTCCTTCTTTACTATTTCACGCTCAATTAATCCACCTAAATTTGCTGCTGTGGTTTTAAGTATAGATATCTCACTTTCATTCCAAACTCTGTCCGATTTACAATAATCAAAACCAATAAAACCCCAGAACTGATTTTTAACCATTATAGGAACTAGTAAAATAGATTTGATGTTTTCTTCGCTTAGTAATTCTTTTAAAGGTGCAGCTAAATCTTTAACAAGATGATTAATAATTCCACCATCCCTTAAAATCGGATACCACTCTTCGAACATTGGAAAGTAATGTAAGTTCTGAAGATCCGGATTATCAATTTCAACACTAACTGAACCGTTAGTCCATTCATATTTTTGATTCGTTACAGGTTCAAAGGTTAAATCATCAAGATCGTTTTCAAAAATGTAAACACGATCAATATCTGAAGATTGACCAAGTGATTGCAAAGTATTTTTAATAGCTAAATCAAAATCTCTTTCTGTTAATAAAATATTTGCTGCATCTGCTACACCTTTAAAAAGATTTTTTTGATTAAGTAAAATGCGTTCTAATTCTTTTTGATGTGTTACATCTTTTATTGTACCAATCGACGCTTTTCTGCCATGATAATTAATCACCCTGGCACTCATATTAACATAAACTCTTTTACCACTTTTATGAAGCATACGCCATTCATATGAGGAGGGAGCTCCGAGCCCGTTTTGTCTTAATGAATAATTTTTCTTTACCAATTCAAGATCTTCAGGTGCTACAAAATTTGTAAAAGGATAACCAATTGTTTCTTCAATACTATAACCAACCATTTCAGATAGAGCTCTGTTAGCATAAGTTATTATTCCGTTCTCGATGGAAAATACACCATCCTGAATGCTATCCATAAGCATTCTGTATTTATCCTCTGATTGAGCTATTGCTACTTCAGCTTTTTTTCGGAAGGTAATATCTCTGCATGAGAAAATAAGTCCGTAAGGTGTTCCATCTAAATTGCGTAGAACTTCCCTTTGAATTTCAAACAGGAATTCTTCACCACGAATATTAACAAACTTATATTCCTGCGGTCCAATATTTTTTCTAAATGATGCTCTAAAGTTCCTGGTTATTCTCTCTTTATCTTCATTAGCAATGAAGGTAATGAAATTTTTATGCTTTACTTCTTCAAAATTTGCGTATCCGCTAAATTTAATTCCAACTTCATTAAGAAAAATAATTTCTCCCTTAACATCGGTGATGGCAATAATATCAGGCAAAGTAGCAATCAGCTTTCTATAAAGCTCTTCACTTTCTTTTAATGCTTCCTCAGCGTGAACACGACTTGAAATATCTGTGATAAAACCTTCAAGTGCATCAACTTTTCTTTTATTATTAAATACCGCATTTCCTTTTTCCCAAACCCATTTTTCTGTATCATCTTTAGTTCTGATTCTGTAAAGAAGTTGAAATGGTTTTTTCTGCTGTACAGACGTTGCAATAGTTTTATAAACATTTTCTCTGTCTTCAGGATGTATTAACTCAGCATAAGAAATTTCTTTATTATTTATCAACTCATCCGGAAGGTAGCCGGTCAATTCTGAACAACCCTGACTGACAAATTCCATAGTCCATGTGCTATCATAATTGCATCGATATGCCATTCCGGGAAGATTGGACATAAGATTTGAAAGACGTTTTTCATTCTGCTGAAGTTTCGCTTCTGTTTTTTTCCTCTCCGTAACATTTCTTAATATCGCCTGAACTCCAATCCTTTCCCCTTTTTCAATAATAGGAACAGCACGAAGTTCATAAGTAATAATTTTACCATCTTTTCTAATACCATCTATTTCAAAAATCGGAATATCTTTTCCGAAGATGATTCGCGATAAATAGAACGCTGCTGTTACAGCCGATTTAGAAGTTAGAATTTCCAGATTAAAAATATTTTTCCCAACTACATCGACTTTTAAGTAACCTGTTTCTTCTTCAAAGATATGATTGAGATCAAGGATTTTTCCTTTGGGATCAATGATAGCAATGAGATCTGCGGCTTTATCAAATAGTAATCTATATCGTTCTTCGCTACTTTTTAAAAGATTAAGGGTTTTAGTTCTCTCGATTGCAAGTGCAATTTGATCGGAAACATAAATTAAAACGTCCATATCCTGTTCACTTAACCGCACTAATTCTGAATAAGACTGGACTACTACAATGCCAATGGTTTTATTATTTATTTTTAGCGGAACGCCAAGCCAGTCAAGTGAATCTGTTCCAACAAGATCAACTTCCTTTTCTTCTACCAGGCGTTTGAATACATTAGGTTTTACCAAACACGGCTTGCCTGTTCGCAATATATATTCAGTTAATCCCCTTCCAGGTGTTTTGGGAGGTAATGGTTCATCATACTGATCAACAAAATATGGAAAGCTTATAAGGTCATTTTCTTCATCATACATTGCAATATAAAAATTCTCAACAGGAAGAACATCGGAAAGGATTGAGTGGATAGATGCATAAAGATCACTTAATGATTCAGTTGAAATTACAGCGTGTGAAATTTTATAAAGCGCATCCTGTAATTTTTCATTTCTCTTCTGTTCTGTTATATCTTCTTTAACTGCAATGTAATTAGTAATTACTCCTTCTTTATTTTTTACCGGGGAAATAGTTACTAATTCCCAAAATAGATCTCCATTCTTCTTTTTATTTAATAACTCACCCTGCCATTCTTTTCCGTTAGTTATTGTGTTCCACAGATTGGTGTAAATATCGGGATTGGTTTTACCAGATTTTAGAATTCTTGTACTTTGACCTTTTGCTTCATCAGAAGTATAGCCGGTAACTTGTGCAAAACTTGGATTTACATATTCAATATTTCCATCAGTATCTGTTATCACAACTGTTGATGAACTTTGATCAACAGCAATTGAAATTTTATTTAACTGCTCTTCAACTAATTTAAACTCAGTTATATCCTGCCCAACTGCTTGATATTCAAATCCTTCTACTGTTTTATCAACAATTCTATTTATTGTCCATTCGATCCAATGTATTTTATTTTCACTTAGCTTTAAAGAAAATTGTTTTTTGTATTGATTTAAAAATGGTTTTTCAAAATCAATGCTTTGAAAATCATCAGCAGAGTAAAGAAATTTACTTCCGATTATTGCTTCTTTGCTCATACCAAAAAATTTGGCATAAGCTTTATTTACAAATATTATTTTCCCTTCTTTATTAAATCTGCACAACAGTGCAGGAAGGTCATCGGCAATAATTGAATGATCGGTTGAAAAATTTCTTTCTAAAGAATGCTTTGAATTTTTATTCCCGAATAAACTGTCGTTTCGCAATTTTTTTCCTTGTGATTCTATTGATAATAAGTGGCCCAATGTCTTTTGATCGTGTGCTGCTTATTCAAGTTTCATTCCAAATTGCTAAAATTATTTACAACTAAATGATTGATATTTTGTAAATATTGATATGTTTTGGCATCTGCTTTTCTTGGGAAAGTAAAGATTTACCGAAATTTTAACCGAAATTTTTTAATTGTAAAATAATTGAGAACAGTAGGAAAGGCTCAGCTTTTACACTGAGCCTAAGACATTATGCCTTTATTAAGATAAGCTTTTTCTGTGGTTTAGATATAAACTTGCACCCGGTTTTTGTAATGTAAACTTCTTCTTCAAGTGTGGATACACCAAAACCTTCAACGGGCAATCTTGGCTCGATTGTAAATACCTGTCCTTCTTCAAGATTTATAAAAGGAGCGTTGCCATATTTTTCCCATCTCGGAAATAACCCGGCACCGCCATCGTGTACTTCTCTTCCAACCTGATGACCAAGCCCGTGAGGATATTCAGGATAACCATTTTTAACAATATAATTTCTTGCAATGTCATCCATTTCAACTCCCGTAACTCCGGGTTTTAAAGCATCAGCAACCATTTGGATTGAATCACGAATTATATCAAATCCTTTTTGAACATCAGCAGGAGCTTTTGTCTCGCCATTTTTTAGTACATACCATGTTCTTTGCAAATCAGAGCAGTAACCTTTGTACTTAATTCCAAAATCCATGTTAATCAAATGCCCTTTTTCAATCTTTCGATCTGATGGACCAGAATGAGGACCAGAAGGATTTGGACCCGTAAAAACCGCAGGACAAGTTTCCTCATCCCAGGCTAAACCAAAACCTTTTTTGCGGGTAACTTTTAAAACATATTCAGCAACATCTTTTTCACTTCGTCCTGGTTTGATATATGCCGTAACCAAATCAAATATTTTTAATGTTTCATTAACAGCTTCCTGCATAATGGAAAATTCCTTTTTCGATTTCCTTCCCCGCAAAGCTGAAATGATTTCTTCGGCACTTACAATTTTATTTTCATATCCAGTTCCATTAAGATAATCCATCAACAGAAGATACATTCCATGCGTCAGTCCATCTGCAAGCACAGAGTTTACGGAATAATTTATTGCAATTGTTTTAGGATTTTTTTTCTTTACATATTCTATAAAAGGTTCTTTAAAAGATTTAAGATAGCCAATAATGTTTTTGTACACTCCTGATTTTACAAAATTCTCTTCCTCCAAATCACCAACAATTGTAGTTGTGTCTCCATCGCGGTTTATGATAAAAGCAGATTTCCAGGTTGCGTGATCTCCAACGGTCATATCCATAATTGGATCTTTTGTAACCTTGGTTTCCTGAACAAAAGTAACCCACATATCAATATTTTTTTCTTTTAAAATATCTACGGACTGTGCAACTTTTTCCTTAATAATTTCGAGTGCCATATTAAACCTCTCTAAAAAAATTATATAAAATTATGCTTCAAAGTTATAGATTGTAAATTCCACTTGCTATAAAAAATTTTGTGGGAAGCATTAAACACTATACAAATGCCTTATTTATTTAGGGAATTAAGTATTTTCTTTCTAATTTTGATGTACAAAAAATATTGATTTTAACACTAAATGCTAAACGCAAAAGAAAAAATTTTCAGGGGAAATAAGTTATTCACTCCGAAAAATTATTAAGAACAAATTTATTTAATCATATAGTATTATCATCACAGATCATTAACATTTAAATTAAAAGAGGTCTTTATGTCTGACTACACAAATAGAATTTTGGCTGATGTTAAAGCTAAAAATCCTGCAGAACCTGAATTTCACCAAGCAGTTGAAGAAGTAATGGGTTCACTGGAATTAGTATTACAACGCCATCCAGAATATCGCTCGATGAAAATTTTAGAGAGAATGGTTGAGCCGGAAAGAGTTGTTATGTTCCGCGTTCCCTGGCTTGATGATCAGGGAGAAATTCATATTAACCGCGGCTACAGAATACAGATGAATTCAGCGATCGGTCCCTACAAAGGAGGTTTAAGATTTCACCCTTCTGTTACACTTGGCATTTTAAAATTTTTAGCATTTGAACAAGTGTTTAAAAATTCTTTAACAACTCTTCCAATGGGCGGCGGTAAAGGTGGTTCTGATTTCGATCCTAAAGGAAAATCTGATAACGAAGTGATGCGTTTTTGCCAAAGCTTTATGACAGAACTTTTCCGTTACATCGGCGCAGACACAGATGTTCCTGCGGGAGATATCGGTGTTGGTGCGCGTGAGATTGGATTTTTATTCGGTCAATACAAACGATTAAAAAGTGAGTTTACAGGTGTGCTCACCGGTAAAGGATTAAACTGGGGCGGATCATTAGTTCGTCCTGAAGCTACAGGATATGGCGTTGTTTACTTTACGCAAGAAATGTTAAAAACAAGAAACACTACTTTTGATGGAAAGACTGTTGTTGTTTCTGGTTTTGGTAATGTTGCCTGGGGTGCTGTTTCAAAAGTTGCTGAGCTTGGTGGAAAAGTTGTTACAATTTCCGGACCTGATGGATACGTTTATGATCCTGACGGAATTAAAGGTGAAAAAATTAATTATATGTTAAAACTTCGCTCAAGTAACAAAGACGCTGTTGAAGATTATGCAAAAGAATTTTCCGCCAAAGGCGGATCCGCCTCTGGTGGAAAAATAAAATTTGTGCCCGGCAAAAAACCCTGGGAAGTTAAATGTGATGTTGCTCTTCCCTGCGCTACGCAAAATGAAATTTATGAAACCGATGCAAAAGAATTAGTTAAGAATGGCTGTATGTGTGTTTGCGAAGGTGCAAATATGCCAACAACAATAGAAGGATATAAATTATTTACAGAATCAGGAATTTTATTTTCACCGGGTAAAGCTTCCAATGCTGGTGGAGTTGCAACTTCAGGATTGGAAATGTCACAAAACTCAATGCGCTTACCCTGGAATCGTGAAGAAGTGGACCACAGGTTACACGAAATTATGATAAGAATACACAACACTTGTATTACCACTGCAGAAAAATACGGAACACCGGGCAATTACGTTAACGGTGCAAACATTGCCGGATTCCTAAAAGTAGCTGATGCAATGCTGGATCAGGGACTAGTGTAATTTGAATTAAAAATTATAATTGAAAAATTAAAAATTTAATATAAACAATTAGGCGATTCGAGAGAGTCGCCTTTTTTGTTATTATCTAAATTTTATCTCCCATTAACCATCTTCCATCATCCATTTTACATCTTTAGTCTCCTGACTTCCAACTTCAATTTTATTATATTTTGATTAACAATAAATCTCATCTAAGTATATGGAAAACCGATCATCAAAAGTTAAGCAGTACAGTTTAGAAAACCTGTTCAGTTCTCGCATTAAAAGTTTTCAGAAATTAATGCGATTTAAAATCCGCGAGATACTTCTTGTCTCTAGCATCTATGATAATTATTTGTTTGAAGAAGATGGAAGACTTTATGAATTGATACGCGATGAATATAAATCACTTAATTTAAGTTTTGCACCAGAGCTTATTCACGTTACAACGGGATCAGAAGCATTAGAAATGCTTAACAGTGATAATACTTTTGATCTCATCATAACTACACTTCACATTGAAGATATGCACGTTATAAAGTTTGCGCAGATGGTAAAACAATCAGGTATTAATCTTCCAATTATTCTGCTTGCGTATGATAATCGTGAAAGAAAAGAATTAACAACCAGTTATGATACATCTATCTTCGAAAGAATTTTTATCTGGAATGGTGATTATCATTTACTGATAGGAATAGTAAAATATATTGAAGACAAAATCAATGTTGAGAACGATACGAAAAATATTGGTGTGCAGTCAATAATACTTGTAGAAGATAACATTAAATTTTATTCTTCTTACTTACCGATAATTTACACCGAAATATTTAAGCAATCTCAACGACTGCTGCAGGAAGGTGTTAATCTTACTCATAAGTTTTTACGAATGCGCGCACGACCTAAAATTCTTCTTTGCACAACTTACGAAGAAGCCTGGTCCTACTATGAAAAATATCAGGAATATGTACTCGGAATTATTCTGGATATTAATTTCAAACATCACGGCGTAAAAGATCCAGAAGCCGGGATAAGATTTGCACGCAACGTTCGTGCACAGCATGATGATATTCCTATTTTGCTTCAATCCAGCGATGCAGGATTTAAAGAAAAAGCTTTCCAAACCGGAGCTTCGTTCCTGCATAAAAATTCTCCACGGTTATTACACGAGTTGCGTGATTTTATCTTACAGAACTTAGGCTTCGGTGATTTTATTTTTATCAACAACGAAGGAAAAGAAATTTTTAGAGCAACTAATCTTTCTGAACTTGAAGAAGCATTAAAAGTTATTCCTGATGAAAGTTTAGTTTACCACGCTTCCCGAAATCATTTTTCTAAATGGTTAAAAGCAAGAACAGAATTTTATCTCGCTCATAGATTGAGACCGCACAAAGTGACAGATTTTAAATCCGTTCAGGAATTGCGTGATAGATTATTAAGCTCGCTTCAGGAATACAGAAAATTACAGCAGCGTGGAATAATTTTAGATTTTAATAAAGATCTTTTTGATCCTAAAAACAGTTTTGCAAGAATCGGCGGTGGTTCCCTTGGCGGTAAGGCACGTGGTTTAGGTTTTATAAACACAATGATTACAAACTACAGCATCAGCGATAAGTTTGAAGAAGTTGAAATTAGTGTTCCCTCTGCGATAGTAATTGGAACGGATGTTTTTGATCGCTTTATACATGAAAACAGGTTAGATCATTATGCTTTTTTAGAAGTTGATGATCTTGATATAACTCGTAAGTTTGTTGACGCACCAAAATTTCCTAATGAAATAATTCAAAAGCTTAAAGACTTTTTAGAGATTACTCACTCTCCGCTTGCAGTAAGGTCATCAAGCCTGCTTGAAGATTCGCAGTTCCAGCCTTTTGCCGGCGTTTATGAAACATATATGATTCCAAACAGCAATAGCGATATGGAAATAAGATTAGACGAACTTCTTCAATCTGTTAAATCTGTTTATGCTTCAACTTTTCATAAAAAAGCTAAAGACTATATGAAGGCAACTTCCTACCGGCTTGAAGAAGAAAAGATGGCTGTAATCATTCAGCGATTGGTTGGGTCCAGAAGAGAACAAAGATTTTATCCTGATTTTGCCGGCGTTGCCAAGTCGTACAATTTTTACCCGGTCCCTCCGCAAAAATCTACAGATGGAATTGCACTTGTTGCATTAGGTTTGGGTAAAACAGTTGTTGAAGGAGGAAATACTGTCCGATTTTGTCCTCGATTTCCAAAACATCTGCTCCAGTTTTTTTCTACAAAGGAAACTTTAAAAAATGCACAGCAGGAATTTTTTGCTTTGGATTTAAACGGAAAGTTAGAGCACCATCCTGATAGCATAGAAGATCCGCTTGTAAAAAGATTTGATCTTCTTGATTCCGAAAAAGATGGAACTCTTTATTCTGTTGGATCAACTTACTCGCAGGAAAATGAAGGTGTTTATGATGGCATATCCAGAAATGGAATTAGAGTTGTAACTTTTGCACCGATTCTTAAACATAAAATATTTCCTCTTCCGGAAATTCTGGACCTTCTTTTAGATATTGGTGCCTGGGGAATGGGAACGCCGGTTGAAATTGAGTTTGCAGTTAATCTTGATGTCCCAAAAGGTGAACGAAAAGAATTTGCAATGCTTCAAATGCGCCCGATGGTACTTAGCAGAGAGATTGAAGAACTTATGATCGGTGAAATTAAAGAGGAGGATTTGATTTGTCAAAGCTCGCAGGTTTTAGGCAACGGCGCTATGAATGGTATTTATGATATTGTAGTTGTTGATATAAATAAATTTGAAAGAGGTAAGAGCAAAGAAGTTGCAATGGAAGTAAGCAAGTTAAATTCAAAACTTCTTAATGAAAGAAAACCATATTTACTTTTGGGAGTTGGAAGATGGGGCTCACTTGATCCGTGGCTTGGTATTCCTGTTACGTGGGATCAGATTTCCGGTGCTTCAGTAATTGTTGAAGCTGGCTTTAAAGATTTTCAGGTTACTCCTTCACAAGGTTCACACTTTTTTCAAAATCTTACATCATTCAGAGTTGGATATTTTACAGTAAACTCGATTGATCATTTGGGATTTATTGATTGGGATTGGTTAAATAATCAAAGTGCAATTGAGGAATTAAACTATACCAGGCATCTAAGATTTGATAAACCAATTTCAGTTCGTATAAATGGACATGAAAACAGAGGTGTTATTCTAAAACCAGGAGTAGTGATAACAGAAGCTTAATTTTACAAAACGATTTTGTACTGAGGTTGACTTAATACAAAATTTTGTACGCTAAGAAAATTGATGGTGAAAGGATAAAATAAAATATTAATGATTACTGATCTTTACTTGAAAGATGATTTACTTAACACCGATTTGCTCTTTGGTCAGTTATGGGAAATCTCGGTTGATGGTATGCGTCTGATTGATGAGGATGGTAACATTTTATTAGTAAACGATTCGTTCTGTAAAATTTTTCAGATGAATAAAAACGATTTGATTGGTAAACCTTTTTCATGTGTTTATTGCCATGCTGAGCAGGAATCTGCACTTAAAATTTACCAAAGAGATATCCGCAGCAGCGAAATAAAAACTTTGTTTGAAAGAGAGAACACACTTTGGAATGGCAGAAAAGCCTGGTTCGAGTTTTCAAATTCATTTCTCACATTACCAGATGATAAGAAAATTACTTTAAGTGTTATTAAAGAAATTACCGCCAGAAAAAATTCCGAGTTTGAATTACGTGAAAGCGAATACAAGTTCAAAATGCTTTTTAATAATGCAAACGACGCAGTTTTTGTTACTCAGCTTTCAGAGGAAAAAACTTACGGCGATTTTATTGAGGTAAATGAAATTGCCTGCAAAAGATTGGGCTATTCAAAAGAAGAGTTTCTTAATCTCAGTCCTTCTGCCATTGTTTCTCCTCAGTGTATAAATGATTTCAACATAAATATGGAGCGGCTGTTAAAAGAAGGTCACACTATTTATGATATCGTTCATCGTGCAAAAGATAAAAAATTAATTCC
>JAVHOU010000089.1:0-3994 GCA_036170275.1 Ignavibacteriaceae bacterium | reverse complement strand
GATTTTGCCCGCTTAATGAAGGGTGCCACGGAAGTAAAAACTTCTGAATTTGCTAATGAAATTATTAAAAATATGTAAAAATTCGAATCGAAGGATTTCATTGAAAATTAATCTTTAAAATCCTTCGATTACTAATTTCAAATAATATAGTTCCTTGATTTTAGAACGTTCTATTGATATATTTTGACAGCTAATTATCAAATGAAAGGAGTTTGTTATGCCTCGAGATAATAATCTTGCTAAAGGTTTTTTGATTGGATTTTTGGCAGGCGGTACTGTAGGCGCTATTGTTGCTTTATTAACTGCCCCCAAAAGCGGTAAAGAACTAAGAGCAGACATCCGTCAGAAGTCTGAAGAGTATTTTGATGAAGCTGAAAAATATCTTGCCGAAGCAAAGGATAAAGCCAGAGAATTGATCAACGAAGGCAAGAAAAAATCTGAAAGAATAATTTATGATGCAAAATCAAAATCCGAAGACATTCTTAAAGATGCCGAGAAAATATTTAAAGATGCAAAAGTCAAAACATCAGATGCTATCCATACCGGTAAAGAGAAAATTGAGTTGGAAGCTGATAGATTGAAATCATCTGTTAAAGCAGGAATTGATGCTTATAAAGAAGCTAAGAATTCATAATACTTTCAAATGACAATAACAGAAATTTTAACAATTATTTTAATTGTTTGCGCATCTGCCCTTTGTATTGCACTGATTTACTATTTAAATCAGATAGTTAAATCAGTGCATTCAATTAATGCTAATATTAAAGAACTGTCTTCCGAATTAAAGCCGCTTATTCATTCAACTCTTGAACTTTCAGATAATCTAACAAAAATCACAGATGAAACTAAATCGCAGTTTCAAATTTCAAGATCAATTATTAGTGATTTTAGAGAGCGTGCTGATAAGATATTGAGTATAGAAACAAAAATTCGTAGCGGTATAGAGGATGCTGTAATACCTTTTGTTCAAAATTTACACGCTGTTAGTAAAAGAGTTGAAACATTTTGGAGAAACTTCAAAAATAAATAATCGTTTTTTATCTTTATATAATCTCACCTTTTAATTTTTAGGAGGAATTCCCTTGAAAGAATACAGTTCTGAATCAATACGCAATATTGCTTTAATCGGTCACGGTGGCAGTGGTAAAACATCACTTTCCGAGATTGTTTTATATACTGCCGGAGAAATAAATAGAATCGGAAATATATTAGAAGGTAACACCGTATCAGATTATTCTTCTAACGAAATAGAAAAACAAATATCCATTGCTACATCTCTTTTACATTTAGAATGGAATGGAATAAAAATAAATATTTTGGATACACCTGGCTATTCAGATTTTATTGGCGATGTTAAATCTGCAATGAAAGTTTGTGATACCGCAGTTATGGTACTTAAAGCGGCAGAAGGTGTTGAAGTAGGTTCTGAAATGAGTGGAAAGTTTGTAGATGAATTCGGACTTCCTTCAGCAATTATTATTAATAAAGTAGATAACGAACACTCATCTTTTACAGAAACCTTTGAAAAAACTAAACAAAGATTAACGAGCGGCGCTGTTGTAGTAACTTA
This sequence comes from Ignavibacteriaceae bacterium, assembly GCA_036170275.1. Lineage (GTDB taxonomy): Bacteria > Bacteroidota > Ignavibacteria > Ignavibacteriales > Ignavibacteriaceae > IGN3. The sequence goes on along the minus strand of JAVHOU010000089.1, from coordinate 2,424 downwards.
TCCTTTAACAGAAGGAGTAATTTTTGATACAGTTATTGACGTTTTGAAAATGAAAGCTTTTCAATATGGAGAAGCTGGTTCAAAAAAAGTAACTGAATCCGAAATACATGCTGATCAAAAAAAGAGAGCTGAAGATTATCGCACACAACTAATTGAAAAAGTTGCCGAGACTAATGAAGAATTGATGAATAAGTATTTTGAAGAAGGTGCGTTATCCGAAGCAGATTTAGAAAATGGATTAAAGACCGCAATACTCAATCGCAGTCTTACTCCAGTTTTTGCAACTTCTGCTTTTCGGGCTGTTGGTATTAATAACTTTTTAAATTTTGCCTCCCAATATTTCCCATCGCCATTAGACAGACAGGGTGAGGAAGTATCATTAGCTGGGAAGAAAGAAAAAATATTATTAAAACCAGATCCATCCGGCGAACCAGTTATTTTTATTTTTAAAACTTTAGCTGAGCAGCATGTTGGAGAATTATCTCTGTTTAAAGTCTATTCTGGTACTGTAAAAGCCGGGCTGGATTTGCTTAATGAAGCAAATAACAAAATTGAAAGATTAAGTCAGCTTTCAACTCTAAACGGACGAACCAGGAAAGAAGTGCAGCAAGTGCAGGCTGGCGATTTTGGCGCTGTTGTAAAATTAAAAGATACACATACGAATAATACGCTTGCTACAAAAAATTTATCTGTTGTCATTGATCCAATTCAGTTTCCTGATGCTGTAATCCGAAGTGCAATTCTTCCTAAAGCTAAGGGGGATGAAGATAAAATTGCATCAGGACTTCATTCCTTGCACGAAGAGGATCCTTCATTCTTTGTTAGTTTTGATCCTGAAATATCCCAGACAATTATATCTGGACAAGGAGAATTACAACTTTCTTTAGCCGTAAAAAGATTAAAGGAAAGATATAAAGTTGATGTTGATCTTGTTGAACCAAAAATTCCTTACAGAGAAACCATTAAGGGAAGAGTTGATGATGTAGAATACAAACATAAAAAACAGTCTGGAGGAAGAGGGCAATACGGTCATGTTCATTTTAAAATGGAACCTTTACCCCGAGGCACAGGATTTGAATTTGTTAATGCAATAGTTGGTGGTGTTGTACCAGGTAGATTTATTCCGGCTGTCGAAAAAGGAATAATTGAAATTATGAGCAGAGGAGTTCTTTCTGGTAATCAGGTTGTTGATATAAGGACCACACTTCATTTCGGATCTTACCACGATGTAGATTCGGATGAAATGTCTTTTAAAATTGCAGGTTCGCAGTGTTTTAAAAAAGGATTTCTTGAATGCAAACCTTGTTTACTTGAACCAATTTATGAAGTTGAAGTGAAGGTTCCGGATGAGTATATGGGTGATGTTATGGGTGATATTTCCAGCAGGCGCGGTAAAATTTTAGGAATGGATTCTGACGGACATTTTCAAATAATTAAAGCGAATGTTCCTCTTTCAGAATTATATAAGTACTCCTCTCAGTTACGAAGTTTGACTCAAGGCAGGGGAGTGCATAAACGAAAATTCTCTCATTATGAAGAAGTACCAAAAGAAGTTGAACAAAAAGTAATTGATGAATACAATAAATCAAGAGAAGAAGATAAATAAAAATTAAGGCGGATATCAATTCCGCCTTTTTTATATGAGGCATTAAATGGAAAAATTATGGTCTCCCTGGCGATCTAAATATATTGAATCATTTAAATCCGATGAAGATAAATCTAAATGTATCTTTTGTCAGATGATCTCTCTTGATCCATTAAGCGATGACAATCTTTTAATTGATACCGATAAAAATACTTTTACCGTACTAAATCTTTATCCTTACAATAATGGTCATCTGATGGTAGTACCCAAAAGGCACACAAAAGATTTTGCCAATTTAAATCAAGAGGAATTAGCTGAATCATTTTCTAAACTTCAACTAGCAGAAAAAGCTTTGCGTAAAGTACTAAATCCGCATGCATTTAATATCGGAGCTAATATTGGAAGAGTTGCTGGCGCAGGAATAGAAGAACATATCCATTTTCATATTGTGCCAAGATGGAATGGGGATTCTAATTTTATGCCCGTTATAGGTGAAGTAAAAATTATTTCACAAGATTTATCTGAAACAAAAAATAAACTTCTTACTGCATATAAGGAATTAAGAAAATAATTCATTAATATTTTGTCCCAATCATTATTCTTTTCCGGAGAAAAATTGAAAAAGTCTGTATTTCTTATCCTAATTTCTTTGCTCACTTTTAGCTGTACTGTTAAAGAGGCTAAGGTAAATATATCAAAACCTCTCGTGTTTCGAGATGGATTATATTATGCAGATTCAACTTCAAAAATGCCTTACACTGGAAGAAATAAATCCAAAATGCTTGATCAGACAATTGAGTTTGATGTTGTAAATGGTATTCGTGAAGGAGATTTTATTG
>JAVHOU010000088.1:0-3994 GCA_036170275.1 Ignavibacteriaceae bacterium | reverse complement strand
GTATTTTTATTTAAAACCTATTTAATTTTAGCAACACAAAATGACTATTATGCCCGAAATGACGCATTAGAGTTACGCAAAGATATTGAAAGTCATCAATAAAATATGGTCAGCCATTGGTAAACTTCTCAATCAACTCCTTTGCTTTAATAAAATCAGGACCATCAATCCAATTGATTGTAACACCTTCTCGCTCCATTTTTCTAAACCATGTCATTTGTCGTTTTGCAAAAGAATGAATTGCAGAATTTAATTTTTGAAACATATCATTTTTATTTAACTCACCATTAAGATATTGTGCAATGAACTTATACTCCAATCCAAAAAAAATCATCTTCTCATAACTTATTCCAGAATCCATTAGGGATTTCACTTCATCAATCATTCCTTCTTCATCTAAACGTTTCTTTAATCTTGTAGTAATTCTTTTTTTAATTTCATCGCGAGGAAGATTAACTCCGATCACAAGTGATTTAAATGGTAGATTGTTCAGAGCCAAGGTGTCATTTCGAAGGAGTGGAACGACTGAGAAATCTCTATCATTATTGGTTACAGATTTCTCACCCGATAAATCGGGTTCGAAATGACTTGAAAAAATTACTCGTTGCGATTTACTAACTGCAATTGCTTTAATAATTCTTTCTCTGTCATTCAGATCAGTTGTGTTATGAAGTGTTGGATTTAATTCTTTTAGCATTACTCTAAGATCATCATCAGATAAAGAAGATAAATTAAGTTTGGCTGATTCAAAATCAGCTTTGTTGAGAGTATAATTTTGAAGAATAGAACTTAAATACATTCCAGTTCCCCCAACAGAAAACGGAAGTCTGTTCCTATTTTTTATATCCTCAAATGTTTGGTAAAAAAGTTGTTGGTAAGTGTAAAGATTAAATTCTTCTTTTGGATCAATAATATTAATTAGATGGTAAGGAATTGATTTGCCGTTAATTGTGTATTCACTTAAATCTTTTCCTGTGCCGATATTCATCCCACGATAAACCTGGCGTGAATCAGCGGAAATTATTTCGCCATTAAATTCATTTGCAAGTTGAACGGCGAGTTTTGTTTTACCTGTTGCTGTGCATCCTAAAATAGTTATAAGATCAAAATTCATTCATACATCTATTCATATAATCTTGGAAGTGATATTAAATATTTTATACCTGTTTCAGATGATTCTATTTTTAATTTTCCCTGCATTGCATCCACAATATGCCTGGATACAGCCAATCCTAATCCAACTTTTTCTTGTTGATTGTCCGTGTAAAACAAATCAAATATTTTATCAACTGCATCTTTATCAATGCCCGCACTTTCATCTTTAATTATTAAATCGATATTATTGTCATCAATCTGATTACTAAAATAAATTTTACCGCCTTGAGGCATCATTTCGCAAGCAAACTTTATTATATAATAACAGGCAACATAAAATTTTCTCGCATCAATTTTGATTTTAATATCTGCAGAAAGTTTTTTAAATAATTTAACATTTCTGGATTCCACATAATCCGAAAGCAATATCAGTATTTGAGTAATTACATCATTGAAGCTGTGGTCTTCAAAAATGAAATTATTTTTATTTTCAGAAAAATCTATCGATGATTGGATTACATCAATAATAGAATTGCTTTGAGCAGATAGATGTGAGACCACCTTTTTCACTTCTTCGGGCAAATCAAATTTTGATAATATTGCTGCATATTGTTTTATATTTAATAGAGGAACGCTAACATCTTCTAAAATAAAATTAGATAAAAGATTTGGCCCTAAATATTTTGCTTCTGGAGTTTCAACGACTGCATCCTTCATCATCAAGCTTTTGTTAAATACTTTTGAACAATAATCAGCAACTTGTGTAATTCTCTTTTCTTCATCATTTTTAAATTCAGACTTGTCATTGCCAATCTGTGCAATTCCTGTCAAATTATTTTTGTCATCGAGAAAAGGAATAAAAATTATTGTTGTGCCGGCAAAATCATTCGGTCTATCAATCTCTTGGTTATAATCGGGATCGATTAAATAGGAAACTGCAAAACGAATTTTTTTATCCTTAGCAACAGAAGCAGTAATACCGGATTTAAGTGGTCTTTTACTTTTGTAAAATGATTCATTAGTCTGAAAATAATCTTCTAATCTATTGTTCTCTGTATCATAAAGGTAAATTGCTCCAACATCCGAGTCAGTTTCCTTCAATAAAAAATGCAGTAGATCTTTCGCAGTTTTCTTTAAATCTGGCGAAGCCTGAAGTTGGGTTTTATATTTTTCCAATTCAGAATTGTGAAAAGTATTTTCAACCGATTGCTCATTTTTAGAATTTATTACTTCTAGTATTTCGATCGGGGAGTTTCCCTCACTTCGATCGGTTAATTCAGAATCAATTTCCGGAGGTATCTTGTAGATAGAATCGTTTGTAAAATTATTATTATCATTTTTTATTTGCTCGCCCTCAATATTATTTTCTGTATTAAAAGATTGCAGCAAAGATTCAGTTTCTAAATGTAATTCGCTTATGGATTCTGAAGGTTTATTGTCTTCAATGAGATTATTTGTAAAATCCTGTTGCGCCGTTTCGGTTACTTTATCTAAATCTAACTTTACTTGATCGGCAGTTAAATCTTGGTTTTCTATAAATGATTTGCTGGCATCTTTCTCATTGATTGAATTACCATTTGTTGCAAAAATAATATTTTTTACCGATGGTGATGAACTTACTAGATTATCAAGTATATCCTTTCCAATTTTATAAAGAATACATTTATTATTTGCCATTGCAGAAGATTTTCGTACTGTGCCTTCAATGGTTTCTTCTTCGCCAAAAAAGTCTCCTTCAAATTTTAATAATAATCGTTTTACAGAAGATTGTTTTATTTTAACCCGACCTTGAATGATGAGATAAATATATTTACTCTCTTCACCGGAAGAATAAATGATAGTTCCATCATTTATCTCTTCAAAATTTTTTTGATCAAAAGAAAAATTTAAGGATGAAAAATCAGCACCCTTGAATAGTTTATTTGTTGTTAAATCGTTAATTGATTTTGCTGAGTTCATAGATTTCTCTAATTAGTTAAATATCGTTACTAAAATTATAATTAATTTGATTATTAGCGAAAAGCAAATGCAATTAGATTCAAATAATTTATCTATATAAAATTTATTTGGTATTTTTGCAACAATTCAGAATCCACTTTTTAATATAAGCATCTTACGAATGGAAGAATTAAAATTAGTTGAACTTGCAAAAGCGGGAGACAGGAAAGCACTTGCTCAGTTGGTTAAAGATAATGAGCAGACCGTTTACAATTTTTCCTTTAAAATCTGCCGGAACAGGGATAAGGCAGAACATATTATGCAAGAAACTTTTTACAGTATGATAAAAAGTCTGCACCAATTTGATGGAAACTCAAAGCTTTCTACCTGGCTTTACAGAATAGTTTCTAATCACTGTTTAATGTTGGCTAGAAAAGATAAATCTAAAAATTTTGTTTCGATTGATAATGACGATGAACTTTATGAAGATAGATACACCGCTGATTGGTCAAGAATTCCTAATCAGAATATCGAAAATGTTGAGCTCAGAAAAATTTTGGATGAATCAATTGATAAATTAAGTCCGGATTATAGATTAGTTTTTCTGTTAAGAGATGTTGAAGGATTATCTACTGAAGAAACCGCAGAGTTAACTGAATTATCAGTTGCGGCAGTAAAATCCAGACTTCACAGAGCAAGAGCATTTTTAAGAAAAGAATTAAATGAGGCATTCAGCAGATGAGCGAACAAAAACCTAAATGCAAAGATGTAATGCAGCACATATGTGAAAGTCTTAGGGAAGAATTGAATTCTGAAAAATGTGCGGCAATCAAACAGCATCTGGATAGTTGTAAGGATTGTAAAAGTTATTTTAAAACTGTTGAACTTACTATAGACTATTACAAAAAATCACTACTGTCCGGTTGTTCAAATGGGAAGTAGCTATAAGTTATTTAAATAT
>JAVHOU010000087.1:0-4001 GCA_036170275.1 Ignavibacteriaceae bacterium | reverse complement strand
GGATGTATGACAGAAACAAGCTGCGCAATTTCCGCCGCTTCCCAGCTTTCGCCAATGGTAGATTGGGCTGATCTTGATGGAGCATTGTTAATAAAGAATGATCCGTATGAAGGTATGAAAGTTATTGATGGTAAAGTTACACTTACTGATTATCCGGGAATTGGATTGAAGATTTAGTGATACTGTCATTTCGAATCCAACTTCAGTCGATGAGAAATCTTAGAATACAAATAAAAAAGATTTCTCACTTCGTTCGAAATGACAGAAAAGTCATTTCTGCCAAAGGCATTCCTTCGGAAGAGGGGTCTTCGACGAGAAATCTTAAAACACAACCAGAACAGATTTCTCTCTTTGTTCGAAATGACGGACAAAAGTCATTTCTGCCATTGGCATTCCTTCGGAAGAGGAGTCCTCGACAAGAAATCTTAAACGATAAATTCTAAGCTCAAATCCCTCCATTCAGAATTTTTTGATTCAACTAAATTATTCTTTTTTTCTCTTCGCCACTTTTTAATTTCTTTTTCTCTTTTTATTGCTTCATTTATATCAAAGAATAATTCAAAGTAAACTAATTTATTTAGGTTATATTTTTTTGTAAATTCGTCATAAAGCTTATTCTTATGTTCATACAATCGTCTTACTAAATCATTGGTAACTCCAACATATATAACTGTATTATCCCAATTAGTGAGAATATATATGTAATAATTTTTATTTAGCATTTCAGTTTATCCATTTTATAGATTTCTCACCCGATGAATCGGGATTCGAAATGACAGTCCGTAGTTATTTCGAGGGACCCTCGACGAGAAATCTTGAATCACAAATAAAAAGATTTCTCACCTGATAAATCAGGATTCGAAATGACAAGCTAATATCATTTAATTTCAAAATAATTTAGAACTGATTTCATTATTTCAATTCTATTTTTCTCACTAAGAATCGTTTCAAACGGAAAACCAAAACTCACTACACCATAATCTCCTTTATAACCTATTGCGGCGCTAAATTGATTTTCAGAATATCTTAATAATACTTCGCTTCCCTTAACCGAACCTAATTCATCCGGTGCTTCAACTTTATAAATGGAATCATTCAGCGTAGTATTAAAATCAAATGTATTTTTGATTGGAAGAAAATTGTTGTGAACAGAAAAAACATTTCCTGTTTTAACCGCGTGTCCGGTTTTTAATTTGAACTTCAGAACATCGTTCGCAAATCGAATACCGCTGCTATCTTTATCAGAATATAAATCCGTTCCTAAGTATGAACCACTTAGCAACATCTTCCCACCACCGTTAAGATATTTACTTATTTTTTCCCTTAGTGCAACCGGAAAAACTTCGAAATCAATTTTGTCTTTATATTTTGGTGAAGCCGTTTTCTTTTCTTCGCCAAAAATGAAATCAACCATTTTATACTTACTTAAATCTACATCACCGTTCATAACTGACTGATTACTTACCGAGCAAAATGAGTACCCATTTTCTTTAATCGATTTTCCATGCACGATACTATAATCAAAAGTATTGCCTGCAATTATTTTTCCTTCATAATCAGAATGACTTGCACCGTGTCCGGGATTATCATCAGTTATCCATTTAGAATCAGGATCAAAATTAAATTGTGTACCAACAAATCCTAAATCATATTTATCGGGAACACCTTCATCAACAAAATTTGTGAAGCCGGAAAAGGTTGGTGAATCAAAAGTTGCTGGGGCAGAAATACGATCAAATCCATTAACGATTAAAATTGGGGAATCTGAATTTTTCATCCAGCAAACGGATAGTATTTCTGTAGGAAAACTTTCACCACCATTATTAACTGCTGTTACTTTATAGCTGTATATTATTCCGGGTTTAAGATCATTTAAATTAATTTTATTTGATTGAACTATTTGTCCGTTATCAAATCCACCGTTATCCATTCTTGTATAAATAATAAATTTATCTGCAATAGCAGTTGCCTCAGTAGGATCAGTTTGTGCTTCCCAGCTTAACTCAGCTTCACCTGAAGGACTTAGTTGTGCGGCAAAATTATTTGGTGGTAGTGGCTGTACAACATATTCATATCCATACTGAGCAGATAGAAATTTTAACATCCCCTTGTAAATCGATCTTGATACATCAAATCTGAATCTGGGATCGAGTCCAAATTTCATTTCATAATAATTTTGGTGTGAAAGAAGTTCAAGCAGCATTGATGGGATATTAGGACGAGCAGATTCGCTGTAATTAGCATTCATCAATTGTCTGCGTGTCCAGGTTGAATCATATTGTTTTCTTATATCATCAACAACTTGTGTTTGAACAATATCACCCAAATCTCTGTTAGCAAGCCGCGAGACTCCATCTGGAAAAACTTTTTGTGTATCTAAACCAGTAATAGTATAAATCATTAAAGTTCCAATAGCTGTATCGTTTCTTGTAATTCCTGCATCGGTGTGAAATGCTAAAGAAAGATCCAGTGGAATTCCCAAGCCTTTCTCATCACGATTTTTATTGGGACCAAATGGAGCACCGTATAAATAATTTCCGTACTCAGCGCGTGATTGGTAATCGTCTTTATAATCATCAGAATTCTTATTTAGATTGTAAGTAAGTGTATCGGGCATTCCGGCAAATTGAAGCCAATAGCGGGAACCTTCAGCAAACTTTGGTTTACCGCTTGTAGTACCTTCGCGTTCAACAATTCCCATTCCGCCTCCAAAGCGCACTGCATCAGCGGAAACAATTTTATCCAAATCTTTACTTTGGTTTGTAAGTAATACACCTTGAGATTTATTTCTTCCTTTATCAAACTTAAAAGTGCCGAGATAAATCCATGTGCCGCCGCCAATGGTTTGATTGACGAGGAATTCCGTTTCACCTCCACTGTATAGAACTTTATAACGGGCATCAGTAATATTATTACTTGAAGAGTTATAAGAGATGTACACTGCATACTCACCAGATTTTGGAATATCCGGCATCCAAAAAGCAGTAGCAAGCGGATTAAGTAATGAAAGCGTACATCTGCTTGTACCGTTTTTAAAAGGATTTTCACCTTCCTTAATTGTAGGATGAATTAAAGCAAAACCTTTCTGATCTGAAGTTTTCCAAATATTTTTTTCGGAAAAAGATGTTTCCGAATAATTATCTTTAGTACTAAAATCATTATCAACAATTACTTCATTGGTTTGAACATCTCTTTCGCGTGGGACAAAAACATTTGCACCAGCATTTTCAAGCATTGGAATTAAGTATGGAATTGTAAAAGCTGTTGGTCCAATATCCTCAACTGTTTGGAATAATCTTGCACGCTGCCACATCCATCTTTTTTCATTATTGTTATAGTACCAGCCGTGACTGTTCCAGAGAATGATATTTTTCCCAAATAAGCCTTGTACTGGTTTTAAGTTTTTACTTACGTTCTGCACTATTGGAATTCTTTCGGAAACTGTTTTAGGCAAACGGGATTTATCAACTTTTGTTTTATCAGTCCGATAATAATTGGGTATCAACTCTTCAATTGAAAATCCCATCGAACGAATATCAAATACATATTCTTCAAACTCGTGACCAAACATTTTTTTTATTTCAAGATAAATCTTTGCAGCATTTCCTTCACGCAGCGGGATGACAGCAAAATCTTTACTGAAATCAATTGTAATTTTTTTATTTATTGTATCGATCGAAGTGTTTTCAACTTTTGTGGACTTCGGCAGAGAAATTTGTTTCTTCAATGAAGCAAGATTTTCTTTTAATTGTTGAGTCTGAATTTCAAATTTGTTAGAAGTCGTTAATTCTTTTACTGAGGAACAACTGATAATAAAGACGAGAATGATAGCGATAGGAACTAACTTTAAATATTTCATAATTCTTTCTTAAGATTTAAGTTTTTAAAATCGCTTTGGAAAAACTATTTAAGTAACTCACCTTACGCAGTTGTCATGCTGAACTCGTTTCAGCATCTTAAATTTCAATAAATTGAGATTCCGAAACAAGTTCGGAATGACA
>JAVHOU010000086.1:0-18517 GCA_036170275.1 Ignavibacteriaceae bacterium | reverse complement strand
TTTTGTTGATAACACAGGCAAATATGTCAGTAAAGGTCAGCCGCTTTTTGAAATATACAGCCCGGAACTTGTTAGCACACAGGAAGAATATCTGCAAGCAATTCGTTACTTAAAGAAAGTTTCGAACAGTTCTGGCGAGATTAAAAACAATGCGCAGGAATTAATCAACAGCGCTAAACGAAGATTATTGTATTGGGATATTTCTGAAAAAGACATTAACGAAATTGAAAAAAATAATGCACCGAAAAAGACGCTTACAATTTATTCGCCAGTGAATGGAACGGTTGTAGATAAGATGGTTTTCGAAGGACAGCAAATAATGGCTGGGATGGAATTGTATAAAGTTGCCGATCTTTCAAACGTTTGGGTGATGGCAGATATTTATCAAGTTGATTTACCATGGATTAAACTCGGTCAAAAAGTTGATCTTGAACTTTCATATCTGCCTGGCAAAACTTACAAAGGAACAGTAACGTACATCTATCCCTACCTTAATGAAGAAACTAAAACGATAAAAGTAAGAGCCGAAGTAAAGAACACTTCGAATTACGATTTCAAACCGGGAATGTTTGCAACCGTAAAACTTGTTTCCCCAATTTCAGTAGATGCTGTTGTAGTGCCTGATCAGGCAATTATCCGAACTGGTGAAAGAACGATTGCTGTAATGTCTCTTGGCGGCGGTTACTTCGATCCACGAGAAGTTAAACTCGGCGTTTCTTCGGATGGATTGGTTCAAGTACTTGAAGGAATTAATGAAGGTGAAAAAATAGTAATCTCTTCTCAGTTCCTGATTGATTCGGAAAGCAATCTTAAAGCAGCGATTCAACAGATGAAAGGTCACGAAGGAATGGATATGAGTAAACCAATGGATGAGCAAAAACCAGAAGATCACACCAAAATGGAAATGAACGGAAAAGATGAACCAAAGAAGAACAAAAATACAGAATCTAAAAAATCTGACATGAAAAATATGGAAGGTCATGACATGAAAAATATGGACCATAAAAAGGATCCAATGGTTCGAGAAGGCGTGATTGACTTAAAAGCAATAGACGAGAATAAAGATGGAAAAGTTTTTCAGGATCAAATGGATTGGAATGTTATATCAGATAAGCCCGGCAAATGCCCAATTTGTGGGATGACTCTGAAAGAATCATCACTGCAGGAAGCAAAAGAAAATCTTATTAAACATGGTTTTAAAGTAAAATGATTGTATTGCGCTTGACGAACACTAGTATAAATAGAAGAAAAAATGTTAGCTAAAATAGACCTTGGGATTTTTAAATTGCCACGACTTTTAAGTCGTGGATTATGTGAGCATGCACAAGAAATGGTCTTTAGCCCAAAGTTAGTTAAAAAAATTTGGCTGAAGCCGGAGTCCTCTATTCTATATTTTCCACGACCTAAAGTTCGTGGCAAGTCAAAGGACAATTATAAATTTTCACTGGAGATAAAATGTTAGAAAAAATAATAGAGTTTTCAATTAGAAATAAATTCATGGTTATCCTTGCGACTTTATTTTTAATCGGTGTCGGAATCTACTCAATGCTAAGCACACCGGTAGATGCGATACCGGATTTAAGCGATGTTCAGGTTATTATTTATACGCAATACCCCGGTCAATCACCAAAGACAGTTGAAGACCAGGTTACCTATCCATTAACGACTGCAATGGTTTCGGTACCCGGTTCTAAAGTAGTGCGTGGATATTCCTTCTTTGGCTATTCATTAGTCTATGTAATCTTTGAAGACGGCACCGATATTTATTGGGCAAGAAGCCGAGTGCTTGAATATTTGAACTATGCTCAGCAGCGGCTTCCAAATAATATTGTTCCTACATTAGGACCGGATGCCACAGGCGTTGGCTGGGTTTACGAATATAAACTTACTTCAGATAAAAAATCGCTTCAGGAACTGCGCTCTATACAGGATTGGTATCTAAAATATGCTTTGTCATCAGTTGATGGAGTCTCAGAAGTTGCAAGTATCGGAGGGTATGTGAAGCAATACCAAGTTACAGTTGATCCGGCAAAACTGCTTGCTTATAACATTCCGCTTTCCATGATTGATATGGCAATTAAAAAATCCAATAATGATGTTGGCGGCGAAGTTATTGAAATGGGCGAGATGGAATTTATGGTGCGCGGACTTGGGTACATTAAATCTGTGGAGGATGTTCAAAACATTCCTTTAATGGTAAATAAAATGACAAACACCCCTGTTTATCTGAAGGATGTTGCAGATGTTACAATTGGTCCTTTGATGAGAAGAGGATTGGTTGAAGCTAATGGCGAAGGTGAAGTTGTCGGTGGAATTATTGTTATGAGGTACGGGCAGAACGCACTTAAAGTTATTGAAAATGTAAAACAAAAAATAGAAGAGTTAAAAGCCGGACTCCCTTCAGATGTAAAAATTGAATCTGTTTATGACCGCGCTGGTTTAATCGAACGGGCAATCGAAACTTTAAAAGAAAAACTTGTAGAGGAAATTATATTTGTAGCGCTAATATGTATTTTATTTTTGCTTCATGTTCGCAGCGCTTTTGTTGCAATCATTACTCTTCCTACAGCAATACTCATGGCATTTATCGTTATGCGCTGGCAGGGTATTAACGCAAACATAATGTCTTTGAGTGGAATTGCAATTGCAATTGGAGCGATGGTTGATGCGGCAATAATTATGATTGAAAACGCACACAAGCATATAGAACATGATATGCTTAAACCGCCGGAACAACGAAGAGAGCGTTGGCAGCTTATCTTAGATGCATCAAAAGAAGTTGGACCTTCTCTCTTCTATTCGCTTTTAGTGATCACTGTTTCGTTTATTCCGGTATTTACTCTTGAAGCGCAGGAAGGAAGATTATTCAGACCGCTGGCATTTACAAAAACTTATTCGATGGCAGCCGCCGCAATTCTTTCAGTTACTCTTGTTCCTATTTTGATGGGATACTGGATTAAAGGCAGAATTTTACCGGAAGAAAAAAATCCAATCAACAGATTTCTTATTAAAATTTACCATCCTGTTGTTGATTTTGTCATTAAGCATAACAAAGCTGTTCTTGTTACGGCACTGATCGTTCTCGGGTTGACAATAATTCCTTACAATAAAATTGGTTCTGAATTTATGCCCCCACTTTATGAAGGCGATCTGCTTTACATGCCAACAACAATGCCGGGAATGTCTATCACTAAAGCGAAAGAAATACTTCAACAGACAGATAAGATCATTAAAACATTTCCCGAAGTTCATCACGTATTTGGAAAAATCGGACGCGCAGAAACTGCAACTGACCCGGCTGGCTTGGACATGATTGAGACTACAATAATGTTAAAACCTGAAGATGAATGGCGCCCCGGAATGACTGTTCAAAAATTAATCGATGAGATGGATCGCGCTATACAGTTTCCCGGTGTTACTAATGCCTGGACGATGCCAATCAAAACAAGAACAGATATGCTTAGCACGGGAATCAAAACTCCCGTTGGAATAAAAATATCCGGACCTGATTTATTAACGCTGCAGGATATTGGTAAAGAAGTTGAATCCGTGATGCGAACCGTTCCCGGAACTTTAAGTGCATTTGCTGAAAGAGCTGTCGGTGGAAATTATCTCGATATAGAAATCAATAGAAAAGAAGCTGCTCGTTACGGATTAACTATTGAAGATATTCAGATGGTAATACAATCTGCAATGGGCGGAATGTCTATCACAAATACAGTTGAAGGATTGGAAAGATACACCGTAAATCTTCGTTATAGTCGAGAGTTGAGAGATAATATTGAAGCGATGAAAAAAGTGTTGGTACCGACTCCAATCGGTGAGCAAGTTCCTATGGGTCAGCTTGCGACTATTACACCACGCAAAGGTCCCATGGTTGTAAGAAGTGAAGATACGCGTCCGAACGCTTGGGTTTATGTTGATATTAAAAACATTGATGTTGGTACTTATGTAAAAAATGCACAAAAAATTATATCAGAAAAAATTAAACTGCCTGCAGGTTATAACATTACATGGAGCGGCGAATACGAATATATGCTTCGTTCACAAGAAAGAATGCTGTATGTAATTCCGATGACGTTGTTCATCATCTTCGTAATCATTTATCTGAATACTAAATCTTTAGTAAAAGTTGCAATCGTATTTCTTGCCGTTCCGTTTTCTCTGGTTGGAACTTTTTGGCTGCTGTATATACTCGGTTACAACATAAGCATTGCTGTTTGGGTGGGTATAATTGCCCTTGCAGGATTAGATGCGGAAACAGGCGTCGTTATGCTGCTCTATCTTGATGTTGCATTAAAAGAATGGAAAGGAAAAGGATTGCTGACCGGTTTGAAAGGACTGAAAGATTCAATCCATCACGGCGCTGTTAAAAGAGTACGACCGAAAATTATGACAGCCTCTGTAATTCTTGCCGGCTTAGCTCCAATTATGTGGAGCCATGGCACGGGTGCAGATATAATGAAACGTATTGCTGCGCCAATGCTTGGCGGTGTTGTAACTTCCGTTTTGATGGAATTGGCAGTTTACCCGGTCATCTATTATTTGTGGAGATCCTGGGAAATGAAAAAGCAGGCTAAGTTAGAAGGAAGACTTTTAGAAAATTAAAAATAAGTAAGGAAGATTAAAATGAAAGAAATAAAAGCATATATAAGACCATCGGTAGCCGATAGAGTTATTTCAGCATTGGAAATAGCCGGAACTAAGGGAATGACAGTAATTGATGTTTCCACCATTGGCGGCTGGGCTGATCCGGAAAATTCAAAGCTGTCAATTGAATATTGCGA
This sequence comes from Ignavibacteriaceae bacterium, assembly GCA_036170275.1. Taxonomy (GTDB): domain Bacteria; phylum Bacteroidota; class Ignavibacteria; order Ignavibacteriales; family Ignavibacteriaceae; genus IGN3. The sequence continues at coordinate 13,730 of JAVHOU010000086.1, read as the reverse complement.
AAGATACAGCAGTAGCATAAAGATTGAGCTTGTTTGTTCGGATGATGATCTCGAAAAATTTGTTAATATAATTTTAGAGAAAGCTTATACCGGAAGCAAAGGTGACGGTAAAATTTTTATTTCGGATATATCTGAAGCGTTTAGCATTCGAAGAAAACAACGCGGGGCGGAAGCGCTTAAATGAAAATTAAATAATTAGCACTATGTAACGGAGAAAAATAAAATGAAAGCAAACACTCATATTCTGCGTGACCCGGTTTGTGGAAAAAAGATTAATCCTAATAAAACTTATGCAATGGTAAAATACGGTAAATAAACTTACTGCTTATGCTGCCTCTTTGTCAGGGAGAGTTTGAAAAAGAACCTGAAAAATTTATTAACAGTTTGAAAAATTAAAACCCTTATTGGAGTTTAATGTGTTGAACTAAGCGAAATCCCGTCTCGCGGGCGTATCGGAGGAAAATTGTTAGTTGCAAAGGAGATAATAAAATGTCCGAAACCTTAAATAATAATAGTAATAAATCGCGGAGGAATTTTCTGAAATATTTTATTGGCGGTGGTTTTACTGCATTTGCTTTTTCCATCATATACCCGGTAATAAAATATTTGACACCACCTAAATCTTCTGAGCCAGTCCCAACTTCAGTGATAGCCGGTACAGTAGGCGAACTAAAGCCAAACAGCGGAAAAATATTTCGCTTCGGTAACGAACCGGGTATTCTTATAAATACTTCGGAAGGAGAATTAAGAGCCTTCACCGCTACCTGCACACATTTAGCTTGCACTGTTCAATACCGGGCTGACTTTGAACATATCTGGTGTGCGTGTCATAACGGGCATTATGATCTTCGGGGAATTAATATTTCCGGTCCTCCGCCAAGACCATTAACACCTTTCAAGGTAAATGTTAAAGGAGATCAGATTTTCGCATCAAGAGAAAGTTAGAAAAGCCAAAAAATTAAATAGTTCGTTAAAGGTACTATTGTTTCAATAACAAGTTTTAAAATATTGTCTTCATGAGTAAAATAACGATAACATATAAATAAAGGTATTAAAACTATATGGAAGCAATCATACAATCGCTATATACAACTGTCGGACTATTATGGAAGGCTCTTTGGGCTCTTGGTATTGGTTATGCATTTTCTTCAATTATCCAGGTATTCATTTCAAAAAAATCTGCTGCTGCATATTTAGGAAAAGGAACTCCTAAAGAGCTTTTTATTGCAGCTATGTTAGGATTCGTTTCATCTTCATGTTCATTCGCAGCTCTCTCTGCAACTCGTAGTTTATACACTAAAGGAGCGTCACTTGTCTCAGCATTAGCTTATATGTTTGCATCAACAAACCTGGCAATTGAAGTAGCCGCGCTTGCCTACATATTCCTTGGCTGGCAATACGCACTGGGACTTTTTGTTGGCGCACCAATTATTATTACAATTCAAGCAATATTGGTACGGCTAACGATGCCTAAAATGCTTGCTCAAAAAGCGTTAGAACATGCTAAAGAAAAAGCTGAAAAAAATATGGAGCCGTCCGAAGGTTTACCAAATTCATTTGTCAAAAAGTTACGTAATAAACTCGTTTGGCAGCGTGTTGGCAACGCATATAAAGCTGAATGGAAAATGGTATATAAAGAAATTGCCATAGGTTTTTTAGTAGCCGGTTTTGTGGCATCTTTAGTACCCGCATCATTCTTTCAGGCAATATTCCCAACAGATTTACCAAAATGGTTAATAGTGCCCCTTCAATCAATGATGGCGCCGGTACTTGCTATTATTACCGTAATTGGCTCAATGGGGAATGGTCCGTTAGCTGCAATCTTGGCAAATAACGGAGTTGTATTCGGCGCAATTATGGCTTTTCTTTATGCCGACTTTAATGTACCACCGGCAGTTAAAATAAATGCTAATTTTTATGGCTGGCCTTTTGCCATTTACATTGCCGTAATTACAGCCGTGTCAGCGATATTAACTGGCATATCAATACACATACTCTTCAGTTTGTTCGGGATATTACCAACAGAAATTAAGAAAATTTCTGAGTTAACAACCTATCAATTTGATTATACTTTCTGGTTAAACATCATTGCTCTTAGTATAGCTATAGCATTATTCATCTTAGCTAAAAGTGACAAGAAAGAACATTAACACCATAATGAATAAGGGATTTCTTGCTATGGGAATTTGCTCCTAAAAAAGGGTATGTTAGGTGTAGATACACCAATCCGATTCCCTTAACAATTTTAAATATTTTTAAATAACTTAAATTATTCAAAGCATAAAATCCTCGCTATCTGCTATAATCACAACTTTTTAATGGCACCCCTATTGCATTATCTTTTACAATAAAAAAGAGATGAAAAATGTTCAATGAGATTTTAATTTCAGGGCTAAGCCTTCTAATGTTATTTTTAAACCTATCCGGAATGCTAACATTAAGAAAACCTGTACCTGTTAGTAACGATTTTTCAAATAATAATTTTTTACACACTAAAATAAAAAGGTGATATGATGCTTAAGAAAAATTTAATCGCAGTATTAGTTCTTGGAGTTCTTTCCATATTTATGCCTGCCATAAATGCACAGGAAAAACCGATCGAAAAGAAAGAAAGCAAGATGATGATGCAGGATGGAGAAATGCAGAAATGCATGGATAAAATTTCTGCCGACAGCACAATGAGAATGCAGATGATGAGCAAAATGATGGAACAAAATAAAGGTGATAAAGAAGCCATGATGCAAATGTGCAAATCAATGATGAATAATCCGGAAATGCATAAGATGATAATGGGAATGATGGATAGCGGTGAAATGATGAATCACGATATGATGGATAAAATGGATAAGAAAAGTTGCTGCAATAAATCTATGGATAATAAAATGATGAACGATTCAACTAAAACCATGGACAAGTCAGAACATGAATCTCATCATAAATGATGGAGTGCTGGAGTAATGTAATAATGGAATACTTCGCTAATCTATTATTTCAATGCTGCTAAAATTTCAAGTATTATCGAAAGGAATTAATGAAATGACACACGACCCCGTATGCGGAATGGAAGTAAAATCACCATCAAAATATTATATAGATTTGGATGGGAAAAAGTATGAATTTTGCTCTGAAAACTGCCAAAATAAATTTGCTCTTGATCCTAATAAATATATTGAACAGCTAAATAAAGTTGAACCATCGTATAAAACCACAAGTAATGGAATGGAGCAATTATCTTTACCTATTAATGGTTTGCACTGCGCTTCCTGTGTTATCACCATAGAAAAAGAAATAAAGAAATTGCCTGGGATAAAGGTAGTTCACGTAAACTATGCGACAGAAACTGCGCACGTTGAATTCAAAAGCAGTGAAACAACTACGGGAAAGATAATAGGTGCAATTAAAAAAGCTGGTTATCAAACCGGGCAGTCAACTTTGAAGGTTGGGATACGAGGAATGCACTGCGGATCGTGTGTGACTAAAATCGAAAAAGAGTTAAAGCAAAAAAGCGGCGTTGTTTCTGCAAGCGTTGACCTTGGAACTGAATCTGCTATTGTAAATTATATTCCTGGTCTTATTGATACCAAAGCAATTAAAAATGTTATTGAAAAATTAGATTACAAAGTATTCGATACTTCAGGAATAAAAGCAGAAGAACCCCGCAAGGTGGGAGAAGAAAAAGTCAAAGAAGATCTTGTTGATGAAAACCAGCTTGCACGCGAAAAAGAATATAAAACTTTGATGAATAAATTTATCTTTGCTGCAATACTTGCTCTGCCTGTTATTTTCTTCAGTTATCCAACTGTTTGGGGATTGCCCGAACAATTTCAGATGGGTTCGCCTGTTTTAAGATACATCTGGATGGCAATGGGAATATTGGCTCTGCCCGTGATGTTCTGGTCCGGCTCACAGTTTTATACAGGTGCGTTAGCTGCATTAAAAAATCGTTCGGCAAATATGCACACATTAATTGCAACCGGAATTTCGGCAGCGTGGATCTATTCGATGATCGCTACCTATTTTCCACAAATATTTCCCGTAGCTGAATTAGCCGATCAGTTTTTTGATGTGATTTTTGTTGTAGTGGCGTTGGTTGTTCTAGGAATGGCTCTTGAGATTAGGGCAAAAGGAAAAAGTTCGGAAGCAATAAAAAAATTGATTGGATTGCAAGCGAAAACCGCAAGAGTATTGCGTAATGGAGATGAAATTGATCTGCCTGTTGAAGAAGTTGTACTTGACGATATAATTATTGTAAGACCCGGAGAAAAAATTCCTGTAGATGGTATCCTTGTAGATGGATCATCATCAATAGACGAATCAATGATTACAGGTGAATCTATTCCAGTTGAAAAGCACGAGGGTGATGAAGTAATCGGCGCTACAATTAATAAAACCGGTTCCTTCAAATTCAAAGCTACAAAAGTTGGAAAGGATACAGCGCTCGCACAAATTATTCAGATGGTCGAGCAAGCACAGAGTTCTAAAGCTCCCATTCAAAAAATTGTCGATAAGGTTTCAGGATATTTTGTCCCTGCAGTTATCATTACAGCAATTCTCTCATTTGTTATATGGTATGTATTTGGACCCGCACCTCAGCTTATTTATGCACTGATTGTTTTTGTAACTGTATTAGTTATTGCGTGCCCTTGTGCACTTGGATTAGCAACACCCATTTCATTAATGGTCGGAGTTGGTAAAGGAGCTGAGAACGGAATATTAATTAGAAGCGGTGAAGCATTGGAAACAGCACAAAAGTTAAACACAATTATTCTGGATAAAACCGGTACCATAACTGAAGGGAAACCCTCTCTAACAGATGTGCTTACCGCAAATGAATTTTCTGAAAATGATGTTCTTAGCTTAAGTGCGAGTGTAGAAAAATCTTCCGAGCATCCTTTAGCAGAAGCTATTGTGAACGGAGCTAAAAATAAATCTCTAGAATTGTTTGATGCTCAAAACTTTAATGCTGTGCCCGGACACGGAGTTGAAGCAAATGTTAATGGAAGAAAAATATTTCTTGGCAATTTAAAGATGATGAAAAAATTTTCTATAGATCTTGGTGACCTGGAAGAAAAAAGTATAAAACTTGCAGATGATGGTAAAACACCAATGTTTATTGCAATAGATGATAAAGCTGCCGGAATTATTGCCGTTGCAGATACCATTAAACCGGATTCAAAAGAAGCAATTGCATTGCTTAAAAAAATGGGATTGGAAGTAGTAATGATAACCGGCGATAATACAAGGACTGCAAATGCTATCGGCAGACAGGTTGGTATAGATAGAGTTCTTGCGGAAGTTTTGCCGGAAGATAAAGCGTTCAATGTTCAGAAGCTGCAAAATGAAGGAAAGAAAGTTGCAATGGTTGGTGATGGAATAAATGATGCTCCTGCATTGGCTCAAGCCGATATAGGGCTTGCTATTGGAACCGGAACTGACGTTGCAATCGAAGCCTCAGATATAACCCTAATAAAAGGAAGTTTGAAAGGTGTTGTGCTTGCAATTCAACTTTCAAAAGCTACGATGAAAAATATTAAAGAAAATCTTTTCGGTGCATTCTTTTATAACGGTATTGGTTTGCCAATAGCAGCCGGATTGCTTTATCCATTTTTTGGAATCTTGTTATCACCGCTAATTGCAGGTGCTGCTATGGCATTTAGTTCTGTAACAGTTGTGACCAATGCAAATCGTTTGAGAAGATTTTCCCCAAAAGGGATTCCTTCGGAAAAATCAAAATTGAAATAAGGAGTTGATAAAATGACACTGGATCAAATTTTAGTAATCATAGGCGGACTTGGTTTATCGGCTTTAGTTGCCTGGTATTTCTGGTTTTCTGAAAAGAAAGCAGTTAAGGTAGAGAGTTCGGATTCTGGTATTCAGGAAGCAGTAATAAAAGTAAAAGGCGGCTACATACCCGATGTTTTAATCTTTGAAGCTGGCAAGCCGATCAAATTAAATTTTATTAGAGAAGAAACCGCCGCCTGCACAGAGCAAGTTGTGTTTCCTGATTTTCAAAAGCAGGCAACTTTAACGCCGTTTAAAACTATTCCTGTTGAATTGAAGATTGATAAACCAGGCGAATATGGTTTTCAGTGCGGAATGGGAATGATTAAAGGGAAATTGATTGTCCAATAAATTCTTGTGAGAACTTGCTTGCTCTTAAATACGACTAATGAAAACATTTAAAAGAGAAAATGACTTTAACCAAATAACAATAAATAAAAAGGATATATAAAATGAACACTGGTAAAATAAAAATTCTTTCACTAATCTTGTTTGTTTTTGTGTTTATGGGAATCCATCCCTACGGGACAAGTTTAGTATTTGCACAACCTAAGGCTGTGATCCACCCGATAGCGTATGATTTTGGTGATATTAATCAGGACTCTGTTGTTTCTCGAAATTTTGTAATTAAAAATGAAGGCAACGATATTCTAAAGATAACCAAAGTTAGTGCTTCGTGCGGTTGTACTGCAGTAGTGTCTGAAAAGAATGAATTAAAGCCGGGTGAATCTACAGATATAAAAGTTACATTTAATTCTAAAGGAAAATCCGGAAAGCAAAACAAGACCATTACCATTGAAACAAATGATCCGAAGAATTCTACAATAAAACTTTCTCTAACCGGGAATGTTATCAAGAAAGAAAGTTCTTCTAATCAAATTGAAAAAAGTAAAACTGAGAATTTCAAAATAAATTAATAAATCAACTAACTAATAATTATAAATTAAAAAGGAACTTATCATGAAAACAATGACTTATTTATCTTTTCTTCTTGCTGTCTTTCTTTTAACCAGCGTATCTTCGTTTGCTCAGGATTCAAGCAAAACCAAAATGGAGCATAAGCATAAAATGGAGATGGGAAAAGATATGAAACACGAAATGAAAATGGATGGAAAAATGGATTCACACGAAAAGATGAAAATGGATTCTTCAAAAATTAAAGAAGAATCGATTATAAGAGAAGGTGAAATTGATCTTAAAGCAATAGATAAAAATAAAGATGGTAAAGTTTATCAGGATGTGATGGACTGGAATGTGATTTCTGATGAAGTTGGTGAATGCCCGCTTTGCGGAATGAAGCTGAAAGAAGTTACACTTGAAAAAGCAAAAGAGAATTTGATAAAGCACAATTTCAAAGTAAAAGAATAAATATAGATGTAGCACAGATTAATAATCTGTGCTGCAAATTTATGAGGTATTAAAATGAATTGTAACTTTTGCGGAGCCAATAATAGTCAGGGAAATAAATTCTGCTCTAATTGTGGAGAAGAGTTAGTTGCGGCAAATAATTCTGAATTAAATGTTTGTACCCACTGTGGCGCAGAAAACGATCGGGACAATAGTTTTTGTATCACCAGTGGTAATAAGATATCTACTGAATTTTACAAAAGCGAACATTCCGATCAGCATAATAGAAATTACAAACAGAATAGCAGTGAAATATCTAAGAAGGTACCCAACAATAATAAAAAGAGTGGGCGCCAATTTAATAGCAGCAGTAGTCTTAAGACTTTGTGGATTTTTGTTGGTGCCGTTATCGTAACCGTGCTGCTCCTTATTTCTATTGATCTAATCTTTAAAAATGATTCGAATAAAATTCCCATTGATAAGGTTAGCAGTAATCCGGCAATCGAGGCAAATATAAATGCAATCGCTTCTAAATTTGTTTGCTCTTGCGGCACTTGCAACGAGGAATCTCTTGAGGCATGTGCTTGCGGGCGTGCTGTTGAGGAACGGCAATTTATTCGTGACTATTTAGAACAGAATCAAAAGCCGGACGATATTGTTGTTGCGGTTGCAAATAAATATGGCTGGATGAAAGCCGAATTTGTTTCGAACTATAAAGTGGATCCTTCAAAAGTTTGGAAACCAAGTCAACTCCAAGTAACTAAGGAAATTAGTTCCACTACACCGGGTTTAAATATTACCAAAGCTACAATATTAGATAAATATACAATTTACTCTGCTTTTAATTGCCCTTGCAAGCAATGTAAAATTGATGAACTGAAGGATTGCAACTGTCCTCACCCTAATGGTGCTAAAGAGGTAAAAAGTTTTATTGATAATAAAATAAATGAAAATAGATATACAATTAATGAAATTATCGACTTAGTTGATCGAACCTACGGCGGAAAAAAAGCGTAGCTTAAAAGAATTTTGAGCTGATTGATTAGTCATAATCAAAATTGAATAAAGAAAAAAAAGAGAATTCAAATTAATTAGGAGTGAAAATGGCGACATTAAATTTTTGTCCAAAATGCGGAAATAAAATAACACCCAATACAAAATTTTGTCCAAATTGTGGTGGCCAATTAACGAACACAGTAACCAACGGCAATAAAAGAGAAAAAGTATTGAAGGCAAATAAGAAGTCAAATAAAAATGGTTTATTCTTTGGAGTAGTATCTGTCCTCTTTGTTGGTGCACTAATTTATTACTTGAATGCTAAACCATCAAAAGAAGCTGCAATAATTGAAGATCAACCGAAAGTAACTGAGAGCGTTACTTATCCGGCAGTTCGGTATGATCATGCTTATTCAGTTGCTTTGGCAAACAATGGTAAGATTGTACTTCCTCTTGATGTTGTGAAAGAAAGAAAATTTGTGAAGTTCGATTACATCGGGGCTAACACAACCATACCTTTGCTTGCCTATCTGACAGAAGACGGCAAAGTGGTTACTGCTATTAGTCTGTGCGAACCCTGTGATTCCAAAGACTTTCATATCCAGGGAAGTGATTTAATTTGTAACTCCTGCGGTACTACCTGGAATTTAAATAACCTTGATGCTATCAGCGGATCGTGCGGTAAATATCCTCCGGATCCAGTCCCCAGTAAGGTTGTAGGAAATGAAATTCAAATTGATGAAAATTTAGTGCTCGGTTGGACTAGAAGAATATAGTATGAAACTCTATAACATCTCTATTCAAAGTATACGAAGAAGAAAATCCAGAACAGCTTTCTTGGTTATCGGATTACTGATTGCGGTTGCATCATTTGTAACACTTTATATTGTTTCAGATAATGTAAACAAAAGCGTTGCGGAAAATTTAGATGAATTTGGTGCTAATATGCTGGTCACCCCAAAAAACGATGGCTTAAATCTTAACTATGGAGGAATATCCATCACGGGTTTGACAATTGAAAACGGCAGTTTAAAACAGAGTGATATTTCAATAATTAAATCAATTAAGAACAAAGATAACTTAAGCATAATTGCCCCTAAGTTATTCAATAGGGTAACTATCAAATCCGAAAACGTATCGGCTGAAAAAAATGTAATTGCTGCGGGAGTAAATTTTCAGGATGAAATTCGTTTAAAAAAATGGTGGAAAGTATCCGGAAAGTATCCGCAGGAAAGCAATGAAGCTTTAATCGGAAGTGAAGTCGCTAAACAATTAAATGTTATATTAAATCAAAAAATCAATCTGAATGATAAAGAATTTATTGCAGTAGGAATTCTAGATGAAACCGGTTCACAGGATGACGGTTTAATATTTACTGATTTAAAGACTGCGCAAAGTCTTTTCAATAAGCGGGATAAATTAAGTCTCATTGAGATCGCTGCCCGGTGTTACGATTGCCCTATAGATGAAATTGTCAGACAAACCTCTGCTAAACTACCCGGCGCAAAAGTAACTGCAATCAAGCAGTCAATTGAATCTAAGATGACTGCTATACACAGCTTTGAACATTTCTCTTTCGGAATTTCCGCGGTAATCCTTGTCATCTCTTTACTGATTGTATTCACAAATGTTAATGCTTCCGTAAATGAAAGGACAAAGGAGATCGGAATATTTATGGCTGTCGGTTTCAGAAGATGGCATATCATAAAAATTATTTTGCTCGAAGTATTAATTGCAAGTTTTGTCGCAGGTTTGTTAGGATTTTTTATTGGCGTAGGGTCTGCTAAAATAATAACCCCAATGCTAAGTATGAATGCAAACATAAAAATAGATTTTAGCTATACACTTTTATTAATGTCAGCCGGAATGGCTGTTCTTGCCGGGCTGCTTGCAAGTGTCTTCCCCGCACTTAAGGCAGCCAGGCTTGATCCTACTGCAGCATTTAGAAGTTTATAAGAGGAATGTTAAATGAGTTTAATTGATTTAAAATATATTACTAAAGAATATAAAACCGGTGAAGAAACAATCCTTGCTGTAAATAATATTTCGCTCGAGATCGAAGAGGGTAACTTTGTTACTCTGATGGGTGAGTCGGGTTCCGGCAAAAGTACTTTACTTACTATGCTCGGCGGATTAAGCAAGCCTACACGTGGAAATATAGTCATTGATCAAATTGATATTTATAAACTGTCACCTAATACTCTGGCTGATTTTAGAAGAGAATATATTGGATTTGTTTTTCAGGCATTTCAGCTTATATCCTACTTAACTGTAATAGAAAATGTTATGCTTCCATTAGCAGCTACAAATGGTTATTCAAAAAAGGAACAGTTGAAATTAGCCAATGAAATTCTTGAAAAAGTCCATCTTGAAAACAAACCCAATAGATTGATAAATGATTTGAGCGGCGGCGAGCAGCAAAGGGTTGCAATTGCAAGAGCATTAATAAACGATCCAATGATACTTTTAGCTGATGAACCAACAGGAAATCTTGACAGCAAAACCAGCGAAGGAATAATGAATATTTTCTCGGAGCTGAATAAGGCTGGTAAAACTATAATCATGGTAACACATAACTCTGATTTTCAAAAATATGCAATAAGAAATATTAAATTATCTGACGGAAAATTATTATGCTGATGAATAATGAAAATAAAAAGGAATACCTTGTACGCGATCCGGTTTGCGGAATGAGAATAAATCCCGATGACGCAGTTGATGTTACTATATACAAAGGTAAAATTTATTATTTCTGTGCCCACAGTTGTTGTAAAAAATTTAACGAACAACCGGATCGGTTTACTAATAATAACCCTGTACAAGAAAAGCAAACAGAATAATTAATAATGAAAAAGGTTACTGCGCATATAAATACAATTAGGGTTCATTGGATAGTCGAAGAACTTCAGAAGATTGGAGTGCAGGAAATTATGGTAACGGAATATTTCAGACCAAATTGTCAAATTTCAAAAGTTGAATTTTTATGTGAAGATCAAGATGTAAATGAAATCAGAGGTGTGATTCATACTGCTGGATCTATTGGAATAAGTGTTGATCATTCAATTGATATTTGTGAAATAGAAGAGAAGGTTAAAAGCATCTTCCCGTTCATCTGAATGAACTACCTCGCTGCAAGCGAACGAGGTATTTTAATTGTCATTGCGACCGAGTCTTCGAGTGAAGCAATCTCACAAATTTTTTTAGATAGCTTCGTACCTTGCAATAACGAACTTAAAAGCCGCAGGCAGCGAGAAATTTTATTAGAAGAGATTAAAACATTTTGTTGAGTTTTACTAATGCACATATTATACAAAACTTTGCTTGCAATATTTTTATTCGGTGCGATTGTAATATTTCCACAGGATAATTATAGCAAGATTGAATCGGAAATTAAAAATTTTTTGTTACACAGAAATTATACCGGCGCATTGGAATATATGAATGATGTCAGCCATTCAATAAATAATGAAGGTCAAATGTTCCTTTACTATGGCGACATTTACTTAAATGCAGACTCATTGGGAAAAGCGGTGTTTTATTATCAAAGAGCGATTGAGAAAAACAATTCCGAAGCATTAATGGGATTGGGTGAAGCATACTTCAGAGAAGCAGATTTAACAAATGCAAAGTTATCCTTTGAAAAATATTTAGCCGTTCATCCTGATAGTAAAGATGCACTAAAATATTTAGGTCAAATAGCAATTGCAGAGCAAAACATTGGTTTAGTTGAAAATTATTATATGAAAATTTATTACATAGATTCTACCGATGCCGAAGCACTCTTAAATCTTGGGATTATATATTCTAATTCCGGTAAGTACAATCAGGCAGAAAATTTCTTATTAAAATCGATTAAGTACGATTCTGATAATCCACTAACATATCGAAATATCGGTATATTATATGGTGTTAATGGAAAGTTCAGCAAAGCAATTGAGTTTCTAAACAAAGCGCTCCTTTTTGATCCTGCAAACGAAGAGGTTTATTATACTGTGGGCGTCTTCTATTTGCTTAATCAAAATACTGATGAAGCTGAATTTTCGTTTAATGAGGCGTTGCAGATAAATCCGGATTTAATAAATGCAAGAATAGGTTTAATTATTCTTTATGAGTACGATCATAAATTAGAGAAAGCTCAAAAAGAATTAGACTTACTGAGTGTTCAGCAGCCGGACAATTCACAAATAAATCTGTTAAAAGCAAATTTGTTTTATTTAAAGGAAAATTATGTGAAAGCAATTGATTATACATTAGAAGCAATAAAATCTGACCCTGAAAATCCTGATAATTTTTATTTATTAAGTCGGTTGTATGAATTACAGGGTAAAACCAGTGATTCTGAGGCGGCTGTTCAGAGAGCAGATAAATTATTAGAAAATTCCGGGAAGCCCAAAGCAAAATTTGATTTACTACGTTTATTTTCTAACATAACAAACTTCAATAATCCAAAATGATATAATGGAGAACATTCAAATTGATAAAAAAGCAAATCAGTTATTAGTTAAAATTATTCAAAACAAATAAATGGAGATAGCAATGAAAAATCTAATTAACCTTCGTTCAATTTCAACATTATCGTTATTACTAATAACGTTATTTTTCACGATTGAGTCAGAATCGATCCTGGCTCAACAGCATAATCATATGCAGGGTATGATGCAGAATAATATGATGCAAAACAATATGATGCAAATGCAGAAAATGATGGATCACATGAATCAAATGACAACTCAGATGAATGGCATGACAAACCAAATGAAAAATATGGAACAAATGCAGCACTCAAAAGAAATGATGAATTTTATGGGAAATATGAACACGATGTCTGGTGAAATGAATAACATGTTGAATCAGATGAATGATATGATGAAAAACCAGGAGATGATGAAAAATGAATCAATGCAGGATCACATGAAAGAAATGATGGATAATATGAATGGGATGATGAATAACTATGATGAAATGATGAAACAATTACCACAAGAGAATATAAAGTGAAGAACAGAATTAGAGTAAGACTTTGCTATATGAAACTTGGCAGCGTGTTCCCGGTAATTATATTTCTTATTGTCATCGGAGCTTTTTCTTCTACAGCAGCACAAGATAGATTTTCTATCAACACTTCTCTTACTGCAGTTGGAGGCAATTTGTCTGATGGTTCTCATAACATCGCTTATTACCTGTACGGAGGTCTTCGATATCAGGCTCAGTATTATTACTTGAGCCTCAGTTTACCAATAGTGTTCAACTCATCCGGTTCATTTACGCAGCTTGGAGGAATGTACTTTCCAAATGGTAGTGGAAATGGAAATAATATCGGCGGAGGTATGCACGGCTCAGGTGATCAAGGTTCAATGATGAACGGAGGTATGGGAATGTCTAACTTAAATGCAGGTATTGGAGATATGTACGTTTATGGCAGCTATACATTTGTTAAAGAATCAAATTCATTCCCGGCTTTCTCAACCGATGGGTTTGTAAAATTTCCAACTGCATCCCCTTCATTAAACATTGGAACTGGTAAATTTGATTTTAATCTCGCAGTAAGTGCAAGAAAATTTATCGGCACTTTTTCATTCTATGTGCAAACAGGATATTTATTTTTA
>JAVHOU010000085.1:0-4017 GCA_036170275.1 Ignavibacteriaceae bacterium | reverse complement strand
GCTACAATTTTAGTTACACATTACCAGAGATTATTAGATTATATAATTCCTGATTTTGTTCACGTACTTTACAAAGGTAAGATTGTAAAATCAGGCGGAAAAGAATTAGCACTTGAGCTTGAAGAAAAAGGTTACGATTGGGTTAAAAGTGAAAATGCAGAAGCAGTTGCTTAATTAAATAAAATATGTTGCACTGAGTTGTTACCCCGAGCGAAGTCGAGAGACGAAGTGTGATTTACAAATAAAGGTCAGCCTTCGACTTCGCTCAGTCTGACTAAGGAATTTGAATTATAATATTAAATGAATGCATTAAGATTATTTGGAATAAAAATATAAATGGAAAACAAAACAGATATTAAAAATTATTACTTAAATCAATTTGATGACTTTGAAAAATCATTAAACGGAGAAAAATCTTCTGACTTTCATAAAGTCAGAAAAGAAGCAATAAGCAATTTTAGCAGGCTAAATTTGCCAACTCAAAAAGATGAAGAGTGGAAGTACACAAACATTTCTGCTTTGCTGAAACACAACTTCTCCCCTATTCCTGTTAAGGCAAATGTTTCTCAAGAAATTATAAACAAATTTCTTTTTGATAAAATGGAGCATAGTTTAATCGTTTTTGTGAACGGTGCATTCTCACCCGATTTATCAAAGTTAATTGATATTCCTAATGGTGTAGTTATTGGAAGTCTTGCTGAAGCAATGAAGAATAATAATCCAATTGTAAAAAAACATCTTGGCAAGTACGCTGAAAATGAAAATTATTTTTTCACAACTTTAAGTACTGCTTTTACTAAAGATGGTGCCTTTATTTATGTACCTTATGGAAAAATTGTCGAAGATCCGATTCATATAATATTTTTCACAACGACTGGGAGCGAAAAGATTTTAACACAGCCGAGGAATCTTTTTGTTGCTGGTAAAAATTCGCAGATTACAATTATTGAACATTACGTTTCTGATGAAGATTCTGTTTACTTCACTAATGCAGTTACTGAAATAGTAGCTGATCAAAATGCAAATGTTGATCATATAAAATTGCAGGAAGAAAGTAACAAAGCTTTTCACATAGCACGAATGGAAGTTGACCAGGAACGAAGCAGTAATTTTTCATCGCACTTAATTTCTCACGGAGCTGAAATTTCCCGCAATGATTTTAATGCAAGATTTAATGATGAAGGCAGTGAGTGCATGCTAAACGGATTGTTTATGATTGACGGCGAGCAGCTTTTTGATGCGCACACAATGATTGACCACGCTAAACCGCATTGCAACAGTCACGAACATTACAAAGGAATTTTGCAGGATAAATCACGCGGAGTGTTTAACGGAAAAGTTATGGTTCGTCGTGATGCGCAAAAGACAAATGCATTTCAGGAGAACAACACAATATTGCTTTCGGATAATGCAGTGATGAACACAAAACCACAGCTTGAAATTTTTGCTGATGATGTTAAATGCTCACACGGCGCAACGATTGGAAAGTTGAATGATGAAGCAAAATTTTATTTAAAGTCTCGTGGCATTGGTGAAGAATCTGCAACAGCAATTTTAATTCATGCTTTTGCAAGTGATGTTATAACATCAATAAAAATTCCTGCTTTAAGAGATTATCTTGAAGAAATTATTGCAAAGCGATTTAATCAATAGAAATTTTGATTGTGATGTTTTTTACTTGGTTTCTATTTTTTGTCATTCCCGTGAAAACGGGAATCCAAAATTTTATTATAAATAGATTCCCACTTTCTCCCGAAAGGATGCCTATGGCAGTGGTAATGACATACTTAATTATTAATGTCTGTCTATTGATGTCTAGTAAATTTTTATTATAGAAAGCTCTATAATGGATTCCAAAGCTGATTCTGCTTTAATTGTAAATAATAAAATATATGATGTTCAGAAAATCAGAAAAGATTTTCCGATTCTAAAAATTATGGTACACGACAAACCGCTTGTGTATCTTGATAATGCCGCAACCACGCAAAAGCCGCAGTACGTTATTGATAAAACGAACAACTACTACGAAAAATACAACGCAAATATTCATCGAGGTGTTCACGCACTAAGTCAGGAAGCAACCGAAGCATTTGAGAGTTCACGAATCATCATAAAGAATTTTATAAATGCACTAGGTAAGAATGAAATAATTTTTACCCGCGGGACAACAGAATCAATAAATCTTGTTGCTTCATCTTACGGAAGAAAAAATATTAAAGAAGGTGATGAAATAATCATCTCAACAATGGAACATCACTCTAACATTGTTCCATGGCAAATGCTTTGTGCAGAAAAAAAAGCAAAGCTGCGTGTTATTCCTATTAACGATGAAGGCGAAATCATCTTTGAAGAATTTGAGAAGTTGATAAATGAAAAAACAAAATTTGTTTCTATAGTTTATGCTTCAAACTCACTCGGCACAGTTAATCCAGTAAAAAAGATTATTGATCTCGCACATAGTTTTAACATTCCTGTTTTGATTGATGCAGCACAAGCTGTTAATCATCTTAAGATTGACGTGCAAGAACTTGATTGTGATTTTCTTGCATTTTCGGGACACAAACTTTACGGACCAACTGGAATCGGAATACTTTACGGCAAAGTAAATTATTTAGAAGCTATGCCTCCCTACCAAGGCGGCGGCGATATGATTTCAAAAGTTACGTTTGAAGAAACAACTTACAATGAACTGCCGCATAAATTTGAAGCTGGAACGCCTGATATTGCAGGCGCAATCGGCTTGGGTGCTGCGATTGAATACATTGATAAGATTGGATTAGAAAACATTGCGTATCATGAAAACATTTTGCTTGAGTATGCAACAAAAGCTGTTTCTGATTTACAAGGTTTAAGAATCATCGGAACAGCAAAAGAAAAAATTGGAGTTTTATCTTTTCATTTTGAAAATGTTCATCCGCATGATGTTGGAACGTTTTTAGACTTTGAAGGAGTTGCAATTCGTACTGGTCATCACTGCACACAGCCGTTGATGCGGCGATTCGGTGTTCCTGCAACTTCACGAGCGTCATTTGGAATGTACAACACAATCGAAGAAGTTGATATTCTTGTTAACGGACTAAAAAAAATTTTAGAGGTATTCGGATAATGGAAGAGGAATTAAGAGAACTTTATCAGCAAGTGATTTTAGATCACAATAAATCACCAAGAAATTTTAGATTGATTGAGCATCCAACAAATCAAGCTGAAGGATACAATCCACTTTGCGGCGATAACATTAATGTTTTTCTTTCTGTAAATGATGAAGGAATAATTGAAGATATTTCATTTCAAGGTTCCGGATGTGCAATTTCAAAAGCGTCTGCTTCTTTGATGACATCAATGTTGAAAGGTAAAACTGTAGCTGAAGCAGAAAAGATTTTTAACAAGTTTCACGAATTAGTGACTGATAAACTAGGCGATAATCCAGACATTGATGAACTTGGTAAACTTGCTGTGTTTGGCGGTGTGAGAGAATTTCCCGCACGAGTAAAATGTGCATCGCTTGCATGGCATACAATGATAAATGCTCTGCATAATAAAAATGAAAAAGTTATAACAGAATAAATTGCTTCGACCCTTAGAAAGTGTTGTATAAGCAGTTTAATTGTCATTTCGACCGAAGGGAGAAATCTTAACGTATTAATGAAGTAGATTTCTCAGTCGAAGACTCCTTCGAAATGACTTAACTAATTTCTTTGACAGAACTTAAGACTGATTCAGTAGAATAAAACAATTATGGCACAAATAACAAAACAAGAATTAGAAGAAAAAATAATTCAAACACTTAAATCATGTTACGATCCTGAAATTCCAGTTGACATTTTTGAGTTGGGTTTGATTTATGAGATTGCAATTGAAGATGATTACAATGTTAAAATTAAAATGACACTCACTTCACCAATGTGTCCTGTTGCTGGATCACTTCCGCCGGAAGTTGAAGGAAAAGTAAAAGCAATTCCGGAAGTAAAAGATGCGAAGATTGATTTGGTTTGGAATCCACCGTGGGATAAAGACATG
>JAVHOU010000084.1:0-4018 GCA_036170275.1 Ignavibacteriaceae bacterium | reverse complement strand
TAATTACCTGGGACAAAATCCACAAATATTTTGGCAGAAAAATTTTTTTGATGTTGGGAATGCTCAGCAATTATTAAGTACTAATGATGCACTTTATCTTGTTGTTGAAAATAATTCGGGAGAAATTATCAACGCTGTAAATCTTGAATCTGCTGAACAGAATTATTATGTATTAGCAAAAAAAGAATACGAAGGTATATCTAAAGATGAAAGAGTTTTTAATATAGTATTGCCTGTTATCATAGGTAATATTCAGTCCGGAAAAATTTATGTTGGTTTTGAATCAAACAAAGATGGACAACAGCTATTTAAGAATAGGTTATTAACTGCATTATTTAGTCTTTCAATTCTGCTGGCAGGAATGATATTTACCTATTTTCTAAGCTCACTATCTTTTCGTCCTTTGTCTAAAATTATAAAAAAACTTGATACTATTGCCAATTCCACATTAGATAAAACATTAAATGTTTCCAGTAAAGATCAATTAGGAATTTTAGCAGATCGTGTAGATATATTGTTGAGTGAACTTGGAAAATCTTCTTCAGAAGTAGAATCACTTAATAAAAAGCTACACAATGTTTTTAAAGATAAAATTTCTGAACTTAATTTTGAAATTAACCAAAGAAAGAAAGCGGAAATATCTTTACAAAAGAGTGAAGAACAGTTCAGGCTTGTTTTTCAAAATGCTCCTATTGGCATTGTGATTATCTCGAAAGAGGGGAAAATAATAAGTGTCAATAAATCATTCTGTGATACTTTAGGCTACGCTCGGGAAGAAATTATTGGTATGCCGATAAAACATTTATTTGATAATAATGATCTTGATGGATTTAGCGATGAAGGATTTGATTTTAATGGCGCACCTGTTGCTGATATTGATTCTCAAAAATTATTATTTAAAAGAGAAGGAACAGAAATAGATGTAATAGTTAAATCAGTTTCTGTTTTAGATGAATCCGGAAAAGTAAAACATTATGTAATGCAAATACTTGATATTTCGGAAATTAAAAAAGTTCAAAAAGAATTAATTACTGCTCTTGGTAAAGCTGAAGAGTCTGACAGACTTAAATCCGCTTTTCTCGCTCAAATGTCTCACGAAATAAGAACACCTCTTAATGTCATTCTCGCATCTATCCCATTGCTTGCTGATGAAGTTACTAGCGATGACGAAGATGTTAAGATAATTTTTGATTCTGTAAAAAGTGCTGGAAAAAGATTGCAGCGCACGATTGACATGATACTTAGTATGTCTTCTGTTCAAAGTGGTAATTATAAAGCTACATATGAAAGCTTTGATTTAATTCCAGATCTTCAAAAGCTAATTAATGAATTTAAATCGTTAAGCGAGGATAAAGGATTGGAATTAAGATTTAAGGGCAATTGTGATGAAGCCTTAGTAATAGCAGATAGATACATAGTTACTCAGATTTTCCAAAACTTGATCAACAATGCTATAAAGTACACTCTTAAAGGATATATTGAAATTGTAGTTGAAAATCTAAAAAATAATAAAGTTAAGGTGGATATTAGAGATACCGGTATTGGTATAAGTGAGAATTATTTGCAAAATATTTTTACTCCATTTTCTCAGGAAGACGTTGGACACAAAAGACAATTTGAAGGCAATGGATTAGGATTGGCGCTCGTAAAAAAATATGTTGAACTTAACTATGCTGAGATTAGTGTCGAAAGTATTAAAAACACAGGTTCTGTTTTTTCTGTAATCCTTGAAAAAGAATTAGCTTCCGGATTGCGAACTACCGAACGAAAAAAAGATATTAATAGTTATAAAATTTAAACCATTTTATTCTTTCCATCTTAACTTCCATCATTTTAGTCTCCATTTATGTTATTGATTAAGATAATTAAACTATCACAAATTATTTTTATCTTGTACAAAGAAATTAATATTTAGGATAGTGCATTTGTTTAAAGTTATCTCATTTTATAAATATGTTAAAGTTGAAAATGAATATTGCTGCAGCTCAGAATGCAGGGCAAGTACAAACAAACGAAATTACTTTTACGATTAACTTTGCGTCTCTGCGTTTATTGTTTTTACTGCAGAGACGCTGGGAACACAGAGTTGTTATTTCTTCCAATCAGCTAACATTTGTTTCATCCTATCAAAATCAAAAGGAGCAGTTGGCATTTTACTGCCGAACTCAATTGCTTTTTCCATTGTAGATATTGCCTCTGATTTTTTATTCATCTTACTATAATATTGTGCAAGGATTCTAGTATTAAAATAATTCTCGTTAATTAAAGATGAAGCTTGAATCCATTTAAATCCTTCTTCAAGATTAATATTATTATCCAGACAATAAGTTGCGCCCGCCATCAGTTGATTTCCCTTAAAACTATCGCGTGCTTTTTGTACAGTTAAATCCTGAGTTTTAACTTCAACTTTAAATGAAACTTTTAACTTGTCCCAAACCAATTCAACGTTTCCAGAATTATTAGTTACATCAGTAAACAGAAATGTCATTCTTTCCATAAAATAATGCTCTTCCGGCTTTACCATTATTCTCAGAATTTCTTTTTTAGGTTCAAATGTTGATCCTCCATCAACAGGAGTATCTTTGCTGAAAATTATTTCCCATTCATTTTCATTAGGGATAGAATGAATCCCGTATGTGCCCGCTGCCAATTCATTTCCATTTATACTAACAGCATCACTAAATGTAATTGTTGTTGCTTCATTGGCACCTGTTCTCCAAACCTGTCCAAATGGAACAAGCTCGCCCCATATCTTTCTATCTTTAACTGCGGGGCTGCTATAATCGATAGTAATTTTGGTTACACCAATAAATTGAGAAACAGTTGCATCCGGACTTGGGCGAGGTGCTCTAAAATCCTGAGCAAAGGAAATAACACTTAAAATTATTATGTTAAAAACTATTACTGCAGTTTTTCTCATATAGTATCCTTTCTTTTTATTTATAAACGATTGAACGACTGGATTGGATTAGTTAATTTCAATACTAAGTTAAACATCATTTTTTATTTAAGCAATTTTATGGATGAAGAATTAAAAAAGGATATCGAACAGAGTTTAAAAAAAGCAAGACCTCATACAAAGTGGGACGGAATTAAAATATGGTTACCCTCGATCATCATTTTGCCAATTGCACTTTATTGGGTTTTGAATCGCGGTGATTATGGCATGATTGATAACGCTGATCTTGTAATTCACGAAGCCGGACATTTATTTTTTAAATTTTTTGGTAAGTATGTTTATACACTCGGCGGAACTTTAATGCAGATAATCCTTCCCTCAATAATTTTTTATTATTTCTTCAGAAATAATTATAGAACGGGTATGCAATTTTCACTTCTGTGGCTTGGGCAAAACCTAATAAATATTTCTGTTTATGCTGCTGATGCGCAGGCAAGAAGTTTACCTTTACTTGGGGGTAATAAAGTTTATCACGATTGGAATTATTTATTAAGCGAAATCGGTTTGCTTCAGTATGATGCAGAAGTTGGATATGTAATTTTTAGTATTGCAATCATCATTTTTATCATCACTCTAATTATGCCTCTAATTACTCAGGATTAAATATTATCTTTTGCCACAAAAATTTATCAGGTTTTATTTTGATGAAATTTATTATTCTATTATTTCTAATTTGCTTGAGTGCTGAATCTTTTACGCAAAAGGATACTGTAAAAACTTATTATCCAAAAGGAAATTTGGAATCTGCAATAGTTTATGAAAACAAGGTTCGGCAAGGTGAATCAATTTTTTATTGGGAAAACGGGAGTGTTAAAGAGAAAAGAAATTACAGTAATGATAAAGTCGAAGGGATCGTTTCGGATTTTTATCAAAATGGAAAAGTGAAAGAAAATTATTTTATTGAAGATGGAAAAAGAATCGGTCCAACTGTGTATTATGACACTGTGGGCGTGGTAATTGATCAGGCGTATTTTGAGGATGGGATGAGAGAAGGTCAGGAGTATGTTTTAGTGGGAAAATTTAGAAAAGAAGATTATGATAAGTTAGTAGCTAAATGGA
>JAVHOU010000083.1:0-18539 GCA_036170275.1 Ignavibacteriaceae bacterium | reverse complement strand
GCAGGATTTACTGTCCTATATAACCCGGGTCTCAAAAAAAAAGAGCTTCAAAAAATTATTTCCGATTACAATGCATTAATTGTTCGTAGTGCAACACAGGTTGATTCCGAATTAATTTCCCTTATGAAAAACATGGAAGTAATTGGAAGAGCTGGAACTGGAGTTGATAACATTGATGTAAAGGCTGCTTCCCGAAAAGGAATTTTGGTAATGAATACTCCCGGTGGAAACACAATTTCTACTGCAGAGCATACAATGGCTTTGATGCTTTCGCTTTGCCGTAATATTCCTCAAGCAAATAAATCAATATTAGATGGGAAATGGGATAGAAAAAAATATAACGGTACGGAAGTACGAGGAAAAACATTAGCTGTTTTAGGATTAGGTAAAGTTGGAAAAGAAGTTGCTAAAAGAGCAAAAGCTTTTGGAATGAATGTAATCGGATTTGATCCTCTTTTATCAAATGAAATTGCAAATGAGCTTGGAATTCAGCTTTTAGGATTGGATGATATTTGGTCTAAAGCAGATATAATAACTGTTCATGTTCCACTTAATGATTTGACAAGGGATCTTATTTCAAAATCTACATTAGAAAAATGTAAAACTGGTGTTAAAATAATTAATTGTGCACGCGGTGGAATTGTAAATGAAAAAGATATTGTTGATGCAATTGAAAATGGAAAAGTTTCTGGCGCCGCCTTTGATGTTTTTGTGAAGGAACCGCCGGATTTTACAAGTAAATTAATAACGAATCCTAAAATTATTTGTACACCTCATTTAGGCGCATCTACTCAAGAAGCTCAGGAATTAGTTGCCATTCAAATATCCGATCAAATAAAAGAATATTTTCTAGAAAATAAAATAACAGGCGCAGTAAATATTCAAGGATTTGCTGAAACTCTTGAGAAAGATATTCAATCCTATATTTTACTTTGTGAAACTCTTGGATCTTTTAGTGCACAGCTTTTAAGAGATCAATTAAAAAGCATAGATATTAATCTGAGCGGAAAAAATCTGCATAAATATTCTACTGAATTAAAAACTGCTCTCATAAAAGGATTCCTTTCTGTAAAATTATCCGAACCAATTAATTATGTAAATGCCCCATTGATTTTTAATGATATGAAGATATCTGTGAATGAACATAAAAGTGATGAAAGTTCTGTTTATAAAAATTTAGTTAGCGTGCAGATCCATACGGATAAAATTACAAGAAAAATTTCCGGGACAGTCTTTGGTGCAAATGAAATTCGTATTGTTCAAATTGATAAATACACTCTTGAGCTTAATCCTAAAGATAATATGCTTATGTATGTTAATATTGATAAACCTGGAATGCTGGCAAGGGTTGGAAAGGTATTAGCAGATGCAAATATTAATATTGCTGGTTTATCATTAGGTAGAATTGAAAAGGGTAAAGAGGCGCTAACCGTTATAAATACTGATACTGAAATTACCGATACACTTTTGAAATCCATTGAATCAATGGAAGGAATAAGTTATTTATATAAAGTTAATATCCACCAATAATTTATTGTTAGGGACTTCTGAGAAATTCAAAAGGTCATTCTCGTGGAAACGGGAATCCAGTGAATATGAAATAGATTCCCGCTTTCGCGAGAATGACAGTCAATACGAAATCTATTTTTCAGAAGTCTCTATTATTTAACGCACATCCACTAAATTTGATAGACGCTAAATTATTTTTTACAGGAATTATAATATGAATAAAATATTTTCTTTTCTTTTAATAATTGTTTTATCTGCTAATGCTCAGAATAAATTAGATTTTGAATTTGACTATGCACAATTTTCTTATGATTCAACTTCTAACTTTGTTGAATTTTATTATTCATTTAATCCAGCATCATTACAATTAGATAAACAAAATCCGCATTCAGGTCTTGAAGCTTTGCTAAAAATTTTCATCCAGGATTCTATTAAAGGTGATACAATTGTAAATAATCAGTGGATGATCAAACACGAAATTACAGATACCTCTTCAATGGGTAATCAAATACTTGTTGGAACATTGGGATTTGTTTTGCCTAAGGGTAGTTTTATTTGTAAAATATCCGGAAGTGATCTTCATAATAAAGAAAATTTCCGAACTATAGCGGAACACATTACTATAAAGCCTTTTCTCCTAAATTATATGAGCATAAGTGATATTCAGCTTGCATCCAAGATGATACAGGGAAGTGAAAACACAAGCTCGATTTTTTATAAAAATTCTTATGAGATAATGCCTATTCCCAATCTTGTATTTGGCAATTTGCAGCCAGCATTATTCTTTTATACAGAATTGTATAATCTTCAATCACCAAACATTAAAAGTGAAAAATTAAAAATGAACGAGGTGATTTATAACAGCCGCGGCAAAGTATTAAAGGAAAAAACAAAAATTATTTCGAAAAATACAAATACGCGAGTGGAAGTTGGTTCATTTATTTTATCAACATATCCAACGGATACATACACAATTGCTATTGCATTAATTGATAGCCTGGGAAATGTAGCATCTACAACTGCAAAGAAATTCTTCGTCTATAATCCCAATATACAAGTCGTAGATACTTTTCAATCTTCTACTACATCGGTTATTAGTTCAATGTTTGGAACAATGTCTGAAGAAGAATTAGATGATCTGTATGAAAAATCAAAATACATTGCAACTCCTTTAGAAATTGAAAAATACAAAAAGTTGAACAACCTTGAAGGAAAACGTTCTTTCACAAACGAATTTTGGAAAAGTAAGGATGATAATCCGGCTACACCAGAAAATGAGTTCTTTAAATCTTATCTTCAAAGAATTGATATATGCAACCAAAAATATCAATCAATGGGCAAACCCGGTTGGAAAACTGATAGAGGAAGAGTCTATTTGCTTTATGGAGAACCCACAGAGATTGAAAGATATCCAAATCAATTGGAAACCAGACCTTATGAAATTTGGACATATACAGGGTTAGAGGGTGGCGTTTATTTTGTTTTTGCAGATCTAACTGGATTTTCGGATTATATGTTAGTTCATTCCACAAAGCGTGGCGAGTTGCGTGATGACAATTGGAGCAGAAGAATTACCGTCAACTAAAACATCAATCAACTAAATGTATTTCTAACCCCGATTTTATGTCGGGGTTTTTTATTTTCCTCGAATCAAATAATAATACCACTATTTCTTTATTTTTAAGTATCACGTTTTATTAAAGATTTGAAAAACATTTTAGAATACATATTATTTTTATCACTTAGCTACTTGTTTCGTTTCATCGGATTAAAACAAGCGCGTAAGGTTTCTTCGATAATAGCTTTTTTCTTTTATTATATAATTCCCATTCGTAAAGACGTTACATTAGATAATTTAACTAAAGCCTTTCCGGATTTTTCTGATAAAAAAATTAAGCAAATTGCTTATGGAAGTTATAAAAGCTTTTGTATAACTCTTGCCGAAATTTTATACATGCCCTGGCTTAGCTTAGATGAATTAAAAAACGAAGTGATTTGTGAAAATCGTGATTTAATATTACAAAGATTTAACGAAGGTAACGGTGTCATATTATTATCGGCACATTTTGGAAATTGGGAATTCCTTGCAACCTCCGTTGCTGCCCAAATTAACAAAAAGTTTTGTGTTGTTGTTAAACCTCAACGAAATCCTTATGTTACGAATTGGTTGAACAAAGTAAGAACCAGATGGACGAATGACGTTGTATCGCTTGGTGTATCAATCCGAAATGTATTTTCAGTATTGTTGAACAAGGGAATAGTTGCTATGGTCGCTGATCAAAGGGGACCGGAAGAAAGTATTAAGTTGAATTTTTTTGGAAGGATGACTTCAGTTTATACAGGTCCTGCTATACTTTCGCTCAAAACAAATGCACCATTAATTTATGGTATAATGATTCGGCAAAAAGATTTTACTTATAAAGTTGAGATTACTGAAATAGATAGAAATAATCTTCCTGATGACCAGGAGGGAAAAATTAAGATACTCAGCGAAAGAAGTTTAAATTATTTAGAAAAAATAATTAAACAATATCCCGAACAATGGTTGTGGATGCATAGAAGATGGAAGCATTGAAAATGGATACTGAAAAAATATTATTTATTCAGACAGCTTTTATTGGGGATGCAATTCTTACGCTTCCGGCAATCCAAAAACTAAAAGAAAATTTTTCTTCGAGTAAGATTGATGTAATCTGCATCCCGGAAAGCAAGGAAATATTTGAATCTTCTCCTTTTATCGATGAAGTATTTGTACTTGATAAAAAAGGTAATCATAAATCCTTAATTAATATCATTAAGTTCGTAAATGAGATAAAGAAAAACAATTACTCAAAACTTTATTCTGCTCACCGCTCGATGAGAACCGCTGTGATGGTTTTAACTTTTGGTGTTAAAGAATCTTATGGATTTAATAATTCAAGTTTAATGCACGTTTACAAAAATTTAATTAATTACGATTCAACTAAGCACGAAGTCCAACGAAACTTAGATCTTGTTGGAAGTAATTATGATGATGAAAATTGGAAAATTAAACCAGAGCTTAGTATAAGCATATCGGCAAAACAAAAAATATTAGAATATCTGAGCCAAAATAAAATTAAAGATGGTTTTATAGCTATTGCACCCGGCAGTATTTGGGAAACAAAAAAATATCCCAAAAAATATTATGAAGAGATAATTAAATACTTGGTTGGGAAAAAATTTCAGATTGTACTAATTGGAGGAATAAAGGATAGAGAATTATGTGATTCTCTAATTAATGAAAACTTTTTTGAAGTCTTTGATTCATCAGGATTGTTTTCTGTAGTTGAAAGCATTGAACTTCTAACTCATTCAAAATTATTAATTTCTAATGATAGCGCGCCAACTCATATGGGAATGTGCGCCGATATTAAAGTACTAACTATTTACTGCTCAACTATTCCGCAATTCGGTTTTTATCCGTACAATTCTAAAAGTCGTTTTATCAGTTATGATGATTTGAATTGTAAACCATGCGGGATTCATGGTCATAATAAATGTCCAATCAATACATTTGAGTGTGCTGAAAAACTTAAACCCAATATAATTATTAAAACTTTGGAGGAAATGCTTAATGATTAATACAAAAGAATCAATGTTAATAAATATAGACGAACGATTTGATGAAAGTGTTAAATTAGCGCAAGAACTTTTTGTTAAAGGATCTATATTTATTTATCCAACCGATACGATATATGGTTTTGGTGGAAATCCGTTAAACGAAGAAGTAATAAAAAAAATTAGTAAAGTTAAGGGTAAAGCCAATTGGCGAAGATATATATTTCTCGTTTCGGATATAGAAATACTAAAAAATTATGCTGAAATAAATTCTGAAAAACATCTGGATTTTCTTCTTTCAATCTGGCCTAATCCTGTTTCTGTAGTTCTAAATTTAAATAATCGTTACAAGCAAATTCTTGGAATGGAAACCTGTGCATTCCGGGTTCCGAATCATAGATTCTGTATGAAGTTATTAAGTGAACTTAAAATGCCATTAATTTCTACCAGTGTAAACAGAACGGGTAATGAACCAATGAATCATCCATCAATGATTATTCAAGAATTTTCCAACGAAGTTAATACAATATTTTATTCAGATAAAAAATCATATTTTGAAGCTTCAACCCTAATTGATCTCAGTGGTGAAGAGCCAGTACTTATAAGAGAAGGTAAAATTAAATTTGTGGATTTAGTCCAAAAGCTGAGTTAGATTAAAATTAAATAATAATAATTTATGTTAGATCTAAAAAAATTAAAAAATATTTCGTTCATCATTTTACCGGAAGAAACATCCAGTAAACCGCGTTCATATAAAATATCTTTCAGAAAATTAATCCTTTACTTTTTATTGTACAGTGTAATAGTTTTCATAATTGGTTTTTATATGATCAGTTTCACGCCTTTGGGCGCGGTAATATTCCCTTATAGTTTAAGATTGACCGATTCCGATAAAAAGAAAGTTGAAATACTTGATGAAAAAGTTTTATTTTTAGCTAAAGAAATTGAAGCATTAAAATCTGTTAACAAAAGATTAAAATTTGCTATAATGCTTGGTGACTCAACCTTAATTAATGATTCGGAACTAAAAAAAGATACTGTAAAAAGTAAAAAACCTTTTGAAGGAAATCTTTACGCAGTATTTGTTAGATTATTTAATGAGATATTTTATGATCAAAGCGAAAAGATTATTTTTATCAAACCCGCAGAGGGATTCATCAGTCAAAAATACGAACCGGAGAGAGGACATTTTGGTGTTGATTATGTGATGCGAGAAAATAGACCTATCTTTGCTTCAGCCGGAGGCTATGTAGTTTTTGCGTCTTATACAATAGACTATGGATATAGTATTATTATTAATCATAATGAAAATTACGTTACAAAGTATTTACATTGTTCCTCTTTGCTTAAGAAAGAAGGTGATATTGTTTTACAAGGCGAACTAATAGCACTCAGTGGTAATTCGGGCACAGAATCTTCAGGTCCTCATCTACATTTTGAAATCTGGAAAGATGGAAAAACAATCGATCCTTTAGATGTTTTAATAAATAATTAGGAGTATCTTTTGAAAACTAAATCAAACGGGAGTTCTATGGAAGAAGTAACAATTATCAGCAGTGGTGTTGTGATCGAAGGTAAAGTTTCAAGTAACGGTAATGTTCGCGTTGATGGAACAGTTAAGGGAGATATAACAGCTCAGGGTAATTTAACTGTCGGAGAACACGGAACAATTCAAGGTCAGTTGACCGGCGATGTTATTTCGATCGGTGGAAAAGTTGAAGGTACAGTTAATGCAAAAGAAAAATTAGTTTTAGAAGCTAAAGCTGTACTAAAAGGTGACCTGCTTACAAAAATTCTTGTAGTTGAGGCTGGTGCTATGTTTGAAGGAAGAAGCGCGATGGGAGGTCAATCATCTACAAAACCAGTAACAAAGGTTGAGTGATCTTGTCAAACAAACCTTTAAAGGATCAAGGTTTTGCAAATTCACTTCGCGATGTTGGTCCATATCTGGGTTTGGGTTTGCAGCTTGCGGTAACAATAGTTGTAATGGTTTTTATAGGGGATTGGATAGATTCTAAACTTGGTTATAAATACATTTTCACTTTGATATTTGGAATCCTTGGAATTGGAATCGGGATGTACAATTTGATTAAAACTGTTAATGATTTAGAAAAGCGAAGCAAGAATAAAGATGAAGTTAAATAAAATCTTCATCTTAATACCATTTTTATTTTTTGTGAGTTTGCAGGGGTTTAACTTTTGGGGGAGTTTAGATTCGGTTACTTTTAATTCATTATTATATGGATTTATCATTCCAACTTTTACCTTTTTAATAGGAGTTATTTCTATTAGAATCGGGTTAGATAAAAATGACAGAATTTTTCTTGTTGTAGTATTTGGAGGCTTGATTTTAAGGCTTTTCATAGTTCTGATCTTGATTATCCTTACTCTCAAATTCTTGTTTGTTAGCCTCAATTCGTTTATCTTTACAACCTTTATTTTCTATTTCTACTATCTCATAGTAGAAATTATTATACTAACTCAGAAAACGAATATTAAAATCAAGACTAACAATGATTGATTCTACTACAACACAAGTAATTGTTGATAGCCTCAAAAGTTCACAGACAAAGTCTGGAAGCGATTGGATTCTACATCACGTAATGGATGCAAATTATCTTGATTTTACACCTTTCTTTAAGATTTACTTACCACATTTTGAACTTTTCGGTTTAGATATTTCAATAACACGTCATGTAGTTTTTATGTGGATTGGGGCAACTTTACTTTTTATTGTTATGACGAGAGTTGCAAAAGCGTATAAAAAATCTTTTGTGCCTAAAGGGTTTACAAATTTCTGGGAGTTAATTATAGTTTTTGTACGCGATGAAATAGCGATGCCTACGATCGGTAAGGGTTTTGAAAGTTTTTTACCGTATTTATTAACTGCCTTTTTCTTCATACTCTTCGGTAATTTTTTAGGATTGATACCTTTCTCAGCAACATTTACAAGTAACATCGCAGTTACCGCAACGATGGCAATCTTTTCATTCCTTGTAATCCAAATTGGTGGAATGAAAAGCAACGGAGCGTTTGGTTACTTTAGAGGATTAATTCCACACGGTGTTCCAATGTTCTTATTACCAATTATGATTGTAGTTGAGTTTTTAGGTTTGCTTGCAAAACCATTTGCTTTGGCAATACGTCTTTTTGCAAATATGACTGCTGGTCATATTGTTATTTATGCTTTGATAAGTTTGATCTTTGTTATGCAAAGTGTTGGATGGGCAGGTTTGGCTATTCCAATGGCATTATTTATTTACGGACTTGAAATATTAGTTGCATTATTACAAGCTTATATTTTTACAATGCTTTCTTCATTGTTTATAGGAATGGCTGTTCATCAGGATCATTAAAAATAATTTATAACATTAAATATAATTAAAGGAGAACGTTAATGGATTATGCATATTTAGCCGCCGGATTAGGCGCCGGTTTAACTATCTTTGGTGGTGCTTTGGGTATTGGCAAATTAGCTGCTGCTGCTATGGAAGCAAGTGGAAGACAGCCAGAAGCTGCAGGTGCGATAAGAACTTCTATGATCATAGCAGCCGCACTGATCGAAGGTATCTCTCTGTTCGCATTGGTTATCTGCTTTATCTTAGCTGGTAAATAATTAGTTAAATGGAGTGTTACTATCACTCCAATTATTAATAAATAAACTTAACATAAGATTATGATTGCAAATATATTATTTGCTCTTATTGCTTTAGTTGTATCTGAAACAGAAGGCGGTAGTGCTGGATTACTTTCAGTTAACGGCGGATTAGCTTTCTGGACAACTTTAACTTTTATCCTACTTCTAATTCTTCTTACTAAGTTTGCCTGGAAGCCTATTCTCAGTGCACTTAAGCAAAGAGAAGATGCTATTAAGGATTCACTTGAACAAGCAGGGAAAGCAAGGGATGAAGCAAAACAGATTTTATTAGAGAATCAAAACAGCCTTGCCAAAGCAGAAGAAGAATCTAAAAAAATAATTGAGCAGAGCAGATTATATGCTGAAAACCTTAAAGAGCAAATGATCAAGGACAGCAAAGAACAATCTAAAAAGTTGATTGAAGAAGCATCGGCAGAAATTGATCGAAAGAAAAATGCTGCGTTTGATGAACTCAAAAATCAGATTGCCGAAATTTCTGTTCAAGCTGCTGAAAAGATTTTGAAAGAAAATCTTGATGCAGAAAAAAATAAAAAACTTGTTGATAAATACATTAGCGATATTTCTAATAATTGATTATGGCTGCTTCTAAAGTTGCAATAAGATACGCTTCTTCCTTTCTTGATACTGCTATCGAGAAAAATTTGCTTGATAAAGTATCAGAAGATTTTGAACTTATCTATAACACTCTGAATGCAAGTTCAGAATTAAGGCGAGCTATAAAAAGTCCAATAATTAAAAATGAAATAAAGCAATCGATCTTTGCTACGATATTTAAAGATAAAATAAATGTTGAGACCTTTACTTACCTGGATTTTATTATAAGTAAAGGACGCGAGAATATACTTCTGGAAATATTGGAAAAGTTTTTTTACTTAAGAGATGAATATCTTGGTTTAGCAACTGTGCAAGTTACCACGGCATTTGATCTTACTGCTGAACAAAAAGTACAGTTGCAGGAAAAATTCACCTCATACCTGAATGAAAAAGTAAAGTTATCTTTTTTAATAGATCAAAAATTAATTGGTGGATTTGTTGCTAAAGTTGGAGATACAGTCTATAATGCATCCGTTATACATCAATTAGGATTGTTGAAAAAAGAATTTTTACATGGTAGTGTAAGATTAAATTAGTTATAAAGAATTTATAAAGGAATTTACAAATGGCCGAAGTTAGACCTGATGAAATATCTGAGATATTAAGAAAACAACTTTCAGGATTTGAAAGTGAAGCTGATATTTATGATGTAGGAACCGTGCTGCAAGTTGGAGATGGAATAGCAAGAGTATATGGACTTTCAAAAGTAATGGCAAGCGAGTTGGTTGAATTCCCTAACGATGTTTTTGGAATGGTGCTGAATCTTGAAGAAGATAGCGTTGGCTGCGTACTTTTTGGCGATACAACATTGGTAAAAGAAGGCGATACTGTTAAAAGGACAAAACGTGTTACTTCTATGCCTGTTGGTGATGCTATGCTTGGACGCGTTATTACACCATTAGGAGTTCCCATTGACGGTAAAGGACCAATTACCACATCAGAGTTTTTACCAATTGAAAGAAAAGCACTTGGTGTTATTCAAAGACAACCTGTAAAAGAACCCATTCAAACAGGAATTGTTGCGGTAGATGCAATGATTCCCATTGGCAGAGGACAAAGAGAATTAATTATTGGTGATAGACAGACAGGTAAAACTGCTGTTGGTATTGATGCAATCATTAGCCAGAAATATACTCATACAGAAGAAGCAAAAACATTAGGTATAAAACCGGTCTATTGTATTTATGTAGCTATTGGGCAAAAGGAATCTACCGTTGCGCAGGTTGTAGCCAAGCTTAGAGAAAATGGTGCGATGGATTATACCACTATTATTTCTGCAGCAGCATCTGAACCAGCTCCTTTGCAGTTTATTGCTCCATATTCCGGCGCAACACTCGGGGAATTTTTTAGAGATAATGGAAAACATGCTTTGTGTATTTATGATGATCTTTCTAAACATGCACAATCTTATAGAGAATTATCTTTATTGTTGAGAAGACCACCAGGACGTGAAGCTTATCCCGGTGATGTATTTTATCTTCATTCTAGATTGCTTGAAAGGGCATCAAAACTTAATGATGATTTAGGCGGTGGAAGTTTGACCGCATTGCCGATTATCGAAACTCAGCAGGGCGATGTGTCCGCATACATTCCAACAAATGTAATTTCTATTACTGATGGGCAGATTTATCTTGAATCGAACTTGTTTAATGCGGGTGTGCGCCCGGCTATAAACGTTGGTATTTCAGTTTCGCGTGTTGGTGGTAATGCACAGATTAAAGCGATGAAAAAAGTTGCAGGCAGTTTAAAGTTGGATCTTGCACAATATAGAGAACTCGAGGCATTTGCAAAATTTGGATCTGATCTTGATAAATCTACACAGAGAACAATTGCAAAAGGCGCCAGATTAGTTGAGTTATTAAAACAAGGGCAGTACGCTCCAGTTCCTGTTGAGAGGCAAGTAGTTAGCATCTATTTTGGAACTAAAGGATTTATGGATGAAATTTCGATTCACGATATTAAAAGATTTGAAAAAGAAGTTTTAGAATTTATTGAAGTGAAGTACAATCAAATATTTGAATCTATAAAAAAGGATAAAGATATTTCTAAAGAAACGGAAGAACTGTTAAAGAAAGCTGGTCAAGAATTTCTATCCATATTTAAGAAAAACGTTTAAGTTTAATATCAATTTGTAATGGCAACGTTAAGAGACATAAAGCTCAGAATAAAAGGTGTAAAGAGCACACAGCAGATAACCAAAGCTATGAAAATGGTTGCTGCTTCGAAGCTTAGAAGAGCTACGGAAGGTGTATTGAATGCCCGTCCTTATGCTAAACAAATTTCGCTGCTTCTTTCTCATCTTGTAAATGACGAAGATAATTCTTTAAATCCGCTTTTATTTGAAAGAGAAATAAAAAATGTTGCCGTTGTGGTTTTATCTGCTGATAGAGGGCTTTGCGGTGGTTTCAATAATAATATCATCAAGGAAACTACAAGATATATTAATGAAGATTTGTTGAACAATCATTTAAATTATTTACTTTTTTGTGTTGGCAAAAAATGCAGTGATCATTTTACCAGAAGAAATTACATTATCGGGAAAACATACCCTGGAATTTTTTCTTCTTTAAATTATACTACTGCACAAAACATTGTTGATGAATTATTACTAAGATATAACGAAGGTACAATTGATAAAGTAATTATAATATTCAACGAATTTAAATCTATCATTCAGCAGAAAATTGTTGCAGAACAGTTTTTACCTATTCCTGTCATAAAAGAATCTGAGAATAAAAAAATTGTTGATCCTAATTACATTTATGAACCAGATCAGAAATTTATTTTTAATTATTTGATTCCAAAACATTTAAAAGGACAGATGTGGAGGATGCTGCTTGAATCTAATGCTGCTGAATTTGCGGCGCGAATGACCGCGATGGATAATGCAACCACCAATGCTAAAGAATTAATTAGAACTTTAAATCTTACCTACAATAAAGAAAGACAAGCCGCAATTACCAAAGAGATACTTGAAATTGTATCGGGTGCAAACGCTCTGCGAGAAGGTTAATACGGGTTTAGTAAAATTTTGATTTACAAAAGTTATGTTTGAAGAATTATCTCTAAAATTAGAATCCGCACTTAAAAAAGTTACTGGTCAAGGACGCTTAACGGAGAACAATATTTCCGATACGCTTCGCGAAATAAGAAGAATTCTTCTTGATGCTGATGTTAATTATAAAGTGGCTAAAGATTTTATTGAAAATGTAAAAGTTAAAGCGCTTGGTAAAGAAGTTATAGCATCAATCTCTCCGGGTCAGCTTATAATAAAAATTATTTATGATGAGTTAACAGAGCTTCTCGGTGGTGGTCATCAGGAACTGCAGATTAATCCATCCGGAATAACAACAATAATGGTTGTTGGGTTACAAGGCTCTGGTAAAACTACGTTTTGTGCTAAGCTGGCAAGAAAATTAAAGGAGCAAAAAAGAAAAGTTCTTTTAGTTGCTGCGGATATTTACCGACCTGCGGCAATTGAGCAATTAAAAATGCTTGGAAGTCAGATTGAAGTGGAAGTGTTTTCTTTAGAAGAAAAAGATGCAAGAAAAGTTGCTTCCGAATCTTTGGTTTATGCAAAAGAAAAAAATTATAACACTTTAATACTTGATACTGCTGGTAGATTACACGTTGATGAAGAGATGATGAGAGAAGTTTCTGATCTAAAGGAAATTATTAATCCTACTGAAAGTCTGTTTGTAGTAGATTCTATGACGGGGCAAGATGCGGTAAATTCCGCAAAAGCATTTAATGAAACAGTAAACTTTGATGGAATTGTTCTCACAAAATTAGATGGTGATTCAAGGGGCGGTGCGGCGTTGTCGATTCGCTCGGTTGTTGGTAAACCAATCAAATTTATTAGCAACGGGGAAAAATTAGAGAATTTAGAAATATTTTATCCAGATCGTTTAGCCTCAAGAATTTTGGGTAAAGGTGATGTTATCTCCTTAGTAGAAAAGGCTCAAGCCTCATTCGATGAATTCGAAACTGACAAGTTAGAGGAGAAATTAAGGAAAAATAAATTTGATTTTGACGATTTTCTTAAGCAAATTAAAGTCATCAAGAAAATGGGTTCTTTATCATCACTCCTCGGGATGATTCCCGGGTTGAGTTCGCAGGTAAAAAACGCATCAATTGATGATAAAGCTCTTGTTAAAGTTGAAGCAATTATAAACTCAATGACAAGAGAGGAGAGAAGTTCTCCAAAAGTTTTAAATGGAAATCGCAGAAAAAGAATTGCAAGAGGAAGCGGAACATCTGTGCAGGATGTTAATCGTTTAATAAAACAGTTTGGTGATATGCAAAAAATGATGAGCAATCTTAGTAAAAAAGGATTGCCTAACTCTATGAAAAATTATAAATTTAATTAATAAATAAGTTAATATCGGAGGTTCAAACTTGGCTGTAAAGTTAAGATTAAGAAGAATGGGCAAGAAAAATCAACCCATCTACAAAATAGTTGCTGCAGATGCTCGTTCTCCAAGAGATGGGAAATTTCTGGAAGCTGTGGGAATATACAACCCTTTAATCAATCCTCATGTAATTGAGTTGAAGGAAGAAAGAATAAATTACTGGTTAGATAATGGTGCACAACCAACTAATACGGTAAAAAGTTTATTCAATCAGAAGGGAATTAATTTAAAGAGAGATCTTGTTAAACGTAAGTTTTCTGAAGAAAAAATTGAAGCAGAATTAAAAACTTGGCAGGGCAAGAAAGAAGCTTCTTTACAGAAAAAAGCTGGAAAGAAGAAATTATCAGCAAAGCAGAAAGCTAAGGCAGAACAAAAACCTGCTGAAGAGACAACTGCAAGCTAATCTTTTTATTGATCTGAATGGAGGTACAGCAGAAGTTACGGGTGCCGCTTCTGAGTTAGATGCTAATGGAAAAATGTTTTTTTATTTTTCCATAGATTCTGTACTTAACTACTTATTCACCCGGATTCATTTTAGGAGGCTTCTTATTATGAAAGAGTTCATCGAATATATTGCTAAACAACTGGTTGATCATCCGGAAGGTGTAGTTGTTACAGAAAGCATCAATGAAGAAAAGAAATATCTGCTTTCTTTAAAAGTACAGTCAGATGATATCGGAAAAGTAATAGGCAAACAGGGAAAAACAGCTCAAGCTATGCGTACACTTCTTACAGCAGTTTCTGCAAAAGAAGGTAAAAGAGCAGTTCTTGAAATAGAAGATTAATCATTTGCGTTTTTTCATTGAATGATTTTTATTTCGTTGCCCAGATTGTCTCGGCTGGTAAAGACGGTTTTGTAAAAATTCAATCTGTAAAAGATCTTACTGATTGCCTTAAAAATGTTAATGAAATCTACTTAGATTTCTGGGGCAAAAAGAAAAAATTTATTGTTGAAGAAATATTAGAAATAAAAAATTCATTATTTCTAAAGTTTATTAATTTTAATGATAATAGAGATATTTCAGTGCTTCTCGGTCATAAGATATTTATTTCCGAAAAGGATTTTGAAAACCTTCCACATAAAAATTTTTCTGATCAATTTTTAATTGGTTGTAATGTGTTTAGAAGTGGCGACCGTCTCGGGATTGTTAAAAATTTTTATAATACTCCTGCTAATGATGTTATTGAAATATTGAAATCTGATGGAGAAGAAATTCTTATCCCTTATGTAAATGCTTATTTTGAAAAGATGGACATTAAGAATAAAATTTTAATTCTTAAACCGGATGCCGGATTTTATGATGATGAGGATTGATATTATTTCTGCCGTTCCTGATTTGTTGGTAAGCCCTCTTAATACCAGCATATTAAAGAGAGCACAGGATAAGAAAAAAACTAAAATTGAGATTCATAATCTGCGTGATTATGCTTTTAATAAACATAAGCAGATTGATGATAAACCATTTGGCGGCGGACCAGGAATGATACTTAAGCCAGAACCGTTCTTTAAATGTATTGAAAAATTGGAAACTGAAAGAAACTATGATCATATAATTTTCACAACTCCCAAAGGAAAATTATTTAATCAGAAATATGCAAATAATCTTTCACTTTCTAAAAATATTTTAATAATTGCGGGGCATTACAAAGAAGTTGACGACCGGGTTCGTGAATATTTTGCAACTGATGAAATTTCAATCGGGAATTTTGTATTAACCGGCGGTGAACTTCCTGCATTAATAATCGTTGACGCAATTGTAAGATTAATCCCCGGCGTTCTTAATGACAGCGAGGCGGCTTTAGATGATTCTTTTCAGGATGGTGAAGTTATCGAAGCACCTTACTTTACAAGACCTGCTGAGTATAAAGGAATGAAAGTTCCTGAAGTTTTACTTTCAGGCAATGAAAAAGAAATTAAAAAATGGAAACAAGAACAATCAAAAATCTTAACTGAAAAGTGGAGAAATTATAATAATTAGCGGAGAAAAATATGATCGATATAAATAATATAGCACCTGATCAGATTAAAACGGATATACCTAATTTTAATCCTGGTGATCACATTCGCGTTCAGGTTAGAGTTATTGAAGGCGATAAAGAAAGATTACAATCCTTTGAAGGTGACGTAATCAACGTTCGCGGCTCTGGTTTAAGTAAAACTTTTACTGTCAGAAAAATTTCAAGCGGTGTTGGTGTTGAAAGAATATTCCCTTTCAACTCGCCTAAAATTGCAAAGATTGAAGTGTTAAAGCAAGGCGATGTTAGAAGGGCTAAACTCTTTTATCTCAGAAACCTTTCTGGTAAAGCAGCTAGAATTAAAGGTAAAAAAGTATAATCTAAATCTTTTATAAGCCGCTGCAATAAGCGGCTTTTTTTATTTTATGAAAACAAAATTATTTGTTCCACAAAATATATTTACGAAAATATTTCTTTCAGAACTAAATCTGCAGAATGATTTTCATATTCAGTTTTCAGATGCATCGCTCATCTCACAAAATTTGGTTAAGGATGAAAATTCTATTGGATTAATTCCCACAATGGATTTACTAACCTTTAAAGATTTATTTGTTTCCTCGGAAATAGGAATGTCCTTTAATGGATTGATCTCAAATTCTTATATTCATTTCAAAGATGGTCAGGAATCACTTAATGAAATATTTCTTAAAGGTGATGTTACTTCAAATGAAATAATTTTAAGTAAACTTTTGTTTAAAGAATTTTATGATATTAATGTTAAAACTACGCTTATAAAAGATGAGACTTTACATCTTAATGAAAATATATTAATTGTTGGTGATGAGAATTATCAAAAAGAACTTTTTATAAAGGGCTTAAGTTTTTCAGAAGAAATTATTGAGCTTATTGATTCACCGTATGCAAATTTTATTTTTGCCGGTGCATCAGAAAACATTCTTAAAGATTTTACTAATAAGTATAAAATAATTTTTCAGTCGGGCATTCAGAAAAATATGAGGATCTGCTAGAAGAATTTCCTCAACCCTCCATTGATTTTATAAATGTAAACATTCAGGATATAGTTTTTGATTTTGAAGATCAGGATCTTGAAGGTATTAAATCATTATTGCAAATGCCTTACTATCACGGCATTCTAAAAGATATGATTGATGTAAAGTTTGTCTGAGGATATTTTGATCAGAGCAACTTTTCAATTCTATTTTTCATATCAGGTAATTTATTTTTTATAACATCCCACATAATCTCATAATCAACTTTAAAATACTCGTGAATCAATTTGTCTCTCATTCCTGCTATTTTCTTCCACTCAATTTCATTGTGCAAATCTTTGAATTCAGACGATAGACTTTTAACAGCTTCACCAATTATCTCTAAACTTCTTGAAAAAGCACGAGTGTAGATTTCACTCTCAATAAATGCATCATAGTCAAGCTTATTAGATTCATCGAGAACAAAATTAATCTCATCTGAAATATGTTGAAGATAAACCTTATCTTGTTTCATACCAACTTACTTCATTTTTAATGTAAGGAAGAATGTAAGGACTAATTCCTTTCTCTGTAAGCAAATCAACTTTTCGCTCGAATAACTTTTCTAATTCGAAAGCAAGTTCGATAAAATTATCAAAAGTTTTTTCCTCAAAATCTACTAACAGATCAATATCACTTTCGTTATTTGATTCATTCCTTGAGTGCGAACCAAACAATCCAATACGGTTTACCTTATACTTTTGAAGTAATGATTTATGATTTTTTAATATTTCTAATATTTCGCGTGAAGTATAATTTTTCATAATTATGTTTTTTATTTTGATAAAAATACCAAAGTAAATGTTTAGAATAAACTATAATTAACTTATCTCTCAATTGGTGGCAGCTTACTTGTCTTCAGAAAATCCCGAAATTGATTTCTTGTTGATATCACTTCATTATGGGTTAAATCGGTATGAATAAATATTAAACGATTATTCTTTAAGTCATCAATCTTCAATTGTGATTCCTCTGTTTTAAAATATGAAATCTTCCAGCCATCAAAATCTTGCATTAAGTTTTCTGTTTCATTCTTTGTTCCGCCATTATCCGTATAAATATTAATGAGTCTTCCATTATAATTTTCTATCCAGTGAACAAATTTTTCTGTCTGCCCGTAAAGCGCATCAAATAAAATTACATCTGAAATGTTTTTTGTATAACCGCCGCGCATTAGGCAAAAAGAAATAACACGATAAGCGCCGCTGTGTCCCGCTAAAATAATATTTCCAACTGTTGTAGAGTTTATTTTCTTTTTGTCTTTCAAATATTTCAATACGTCATCAACTAAATTTTTTAGACCATCTTTGTCTTCTAATTTCCCACCGAAAGAGTCAGGAGAATTTTTTGGTCCTTCTGGAAAAACAAACACAGCATTCTTATTACTTTCAGAAAATTGTTCGATAAGTTTAAACTGAGCGCAGGCACTATCAATATTATTATTCCATCCGTGGAAGTAAACCACAAAATTTATTTTTCGTGTTGGCTTAAATCCTTTTGGAAGAAAAATTGCCATGCTGCTGTCGCTATAATGCTCTTGTGCAGAATATTTTTTCTCATCATAAACGTGTCCATTTATTCTTTCACGATGTGGAAATGGTGCAGATGAGCATTGGGGAACAAACATCTTTCCAAGATGATCATATCTTTCTGTAAGCGGTTGTGAAAATGAAAATCCTGCTAATAATACAGTTAGTAAGGAACTCAAGAAGAGATTAAGTTTCATACGTGTTGCGCCATAATAAAAGGTAACCGAAAGATTAAAATAAAAATATGTTAATA
>JAVHOU010000082.1:0-4035 GCA_036170275.1 Ignavibacteriaceae bacterium | reverse complement strand
CAAAATCCCCTCTTTGCTCATAACTTTCTGCAAGCATAAACTGGTTTTGATCCATCGGACTTTGCTGAGCAAACAGCGGAAAAGTAAATAGTATTATTGGAAGAATTTTCTTTATCATAGCTTAAAAATAGCAATTAAATGCGGGCATT
Source organism: Ignavibacteriaceae bacterium (assembly GCA_036170275.1). GTDB lineage: Bacteria > Bacteroidota > Ignavibacteria > Ignavibacteriales > Ignavibacteriaceae > IGN3. Next base: position 3,886 of record JAVHOU010000082.1, on the reverse strand, counting down.
CAAGGGGAGAAAATTAGGTTATATGTTGGAATTCTGGAGTGGTGGAATTTATACTGCACGTAAGTAAAACAATTTATTATATTTGAATTAAAGAAAGACAAATTATGAGCGAAAAAGACAACATATTAATTGCTGAAATATCCAACAATTAAAAAATGGTGGATTTGATTTAAATGGACTTTACTTATTCGGATCAAGAGCTAAAAAAATATTTCGGAGAATTTTACATAAGTGCTTTTCAGATGAGACAGCAAAGTGATTATGTATAATTATTAGTTAGGTTGCTAACAAAAATAAAGGAGTAACAAATAAACCTCTTTACACTTCACAATAAAAAGGTAAGCGTTATGAAAATACTATTTGCTCTTTTATTATTTCCAATATTTTCTTTCTCTCAAACAACAACTTATTCAAAAGAAGAAGAGAGAATGCTGCAATATGTAAACAATCAATATGCATATGCATTAAAGTATGACTCTACTGAAATTCTTGAAACTGCGTTAGATTCCTGTTGGAAATTTCTTAACAAGTACCCCAATTCTTTTGCTAAGCCTGGTGTATTTTCTTATATGTTGGAAATGGCTGTCTTGAATCATTCAGATAAGAATATTATAACAACTTTAATTGACTCAACAATTTACTTTGACCCATTTTCTGTAACTAAATTTAAAATTGCGGAAATGTTAATTGAAAAGGAAATTGATCCTGACAAAGGATACATATTCTTAAATGAAGCATATCCGAATCTTAGTGCATCATATCATAAATATAAATCAAATATTCTTTCCGCAAGAAAGGCAATCATAGATGGAAAATCAGCCATTGCAAAAATGTTTTTTGAAAAAGCACTTTTAGAAGATTCAACCAGAGCTGAAGGCTGGTATGAATATGCAAGTTATTTAACCTTCACAGAACAGACTAACGAATTAAATAAAGTTAAAAAGCAGATACAGTTATTAGACAAGGCTGATAGAATTAATTATAGAAACCACTCCCAAAATAGTCCTAATATTGGTAAAGAATTTTTAGATAATAAACTATTAGATTTAGAAGGAAACCCAATTGATTTTAATAAATTTAAAGGTAAGCCGTTAGTAGCACAATATTTCAGCAACTGGTGTCCTCAACCAAAGAAGTATCCTGCCTTAGAAAATATTTCAAAAGAATTTCCAAATACAAAAATAATTCTTATAAATGTTTTAGAATCACCTGAAGAACTTAAATCCAAATATTTAAACAAACCAGAATACGAATACTTAAAAAAGTACACTATAGTATTTGAAGATTCCGCTTTTTCAAACAAATTTTCTGGCAAATCAATGGGTACACTTTTTTTAATTGATGAATCCGGTAAAATCATTTTGGACTTACAAGGTTACTCCAAAGACTATGAAAAATTATTAAAAGAAGCTCTTAAAAATATGGTGAGGTCACGGAATGGTCCGTGACTTCAGATGAAACATTTTTATGAAAGTTTAAACATAACCGGAATTGTTACTTCTGCTTTTACGGGTTTGTTGTCTTTAATTCCGGGCGTGAATTTAGTTTTCTTTATTGCATCCATTGCTGCTTTATCGCAATCTTCATTTACACTTTTCAGGATGGATGTTTCTGTAACATTTCCCTGTTCATCAATTATGGCTTTTACAAAAACTTTACCTTCAATGCCTGCATCTTTTGCGGATTGAGGATAAATTAGGTTTGCAATTATAGCTTCAATTCCGCCTATTGGTTCGGGATATCTATCGAGTTTCTTTTCTTGAGCAAATGAGCTTAATTCAAACAAGAGAAAGAGACTTAACACAGATAATAAATTGGTTTTCATACAGCCTCCTTTTTTAATATTTATTGTAATTTAAAAACTATTGGAATTGAAACTTGCACTTTTACTGGTTTACCTCTTTGTTTCCCGGGTGTAAATTTTGTTTGTTTAACTGCTTCCAAAGCGGCTTCATCACAACCACCACCAATGCCTTTTATAATTTTTGCATTTGCTACTTCACCGTTTTCATCAATAAAAGCTAAAACATACACCTTACCTTCTATTCCCTGTTTTTTTGCTTCCTTGGGATAGACAATTTTTTCCTGGAGTGATTTTAAACCACCGATCAATTCTGGCATTTCTTCAACTGCTACAAAATATGTTTGATCACCTTTTAATAAATCTGGTGGGATTTCAGTCAAAAACAATTTGGGGTCGAAAGTCCAAGGAATATAAAATTTTACTTTTTTACCATTTAAGAATGCCGATTCATATTTCCATTTTTTATGTGCTTGAGCGATTTTTTTATCTAATTCCGGGTAATCACTTTTAATAACCTGAACTTTTTTAAGTTTACCTTCTTCATCGTAAATCAAATTATATTTTAATACAAACTTTCTTTGTTTTTCTTCATCAAGGCTTTTGTAAAATTTATTTGTCTCTACAAATAAATCCTGCATTTCCTTGTAAGTATTCCCCAGATTCTTAGATTGTATCTTTGGCGGAACATCTAACTCGTTTAACGAATATGACAATTCACTTGCGGGTATAATCTCTATTTCATCTTTTTCTTCTTTACATCCCAAAGGAATTACAAAAAGAAGAATTATAAAAAATAGTTTCGTTTTCATATTGTCCTCAGCTATTTGGTTTAATTATTACTTCATTATCTAATGTTCCAATAACTTCAACCCCCGGTAAACTGTTGTACAGCATTTGTATTGTGCGGAATTGAATAATCATTTGTTGTGAGAGATTATCAACTCGTTCCTGGTAGTTAGATACTTTAACAAAAAGATACCCGCTCAAAAAAAGCAAAATCAATGCAGCAGCATAAGACATTGCAGAAAAGATTTTGATGTTTGAAAAGAATCCTGATTTTGTTGATGCTTTAGATCCAACTGATCTTAAAATTCTTTCTTCCAGTTCAGCAGGAAAATCTTCTGCGGAGCTATCAACAGCACTTCTTATAACACTAAGCTGTTTAAAATAATCTCTTGCTGTTTGGTCACTTGCAAGAAGAGAAAAGAGATTTACTTCTTTGCTTTTCTCAAGCTCGCCATCGAAGTAGAGGTTAATCATTTCTAATAATTTGTTTTCGTTCATAATGTTACCAAATTTTATTTGCTAAAGATTATTGCATCCAGATAACTCACCCTAAATCCCTCTCTTAAAAAGAGAGGGACTTTGAAAAAGTCTAAAAGCCCCTTCTCTTCGCAAGAGAAGGGGTTGGGGATGAGTTCCTGTGTTTAATGTGTCTCACTCAATAAGTTTAGAAATTTTGTTAATTAATTTCTGCCGTGCTTTGTACAATCTACTTTTTACAAGATCTTCATCAATTTCTAAAAGCGAAGCAATTTCTTTATAGCTTAGCCCCGAGTATTCTTTTAAAATAAAAACTTCTCTAAAATCTTCGTTCATATTATCAAGCTCATTTAAAATCAATTTATTCAGCTCTTTGTTTTCAATGTCATCAATAAGTGAGTTAGTAGTCTCTATCTCAACATCATCAAGATCAATAGCATTTGAAATTAGCTTTTTATTTTTTGTGTTTCTTAAAAAAGCCATCATTTCATTACGCGCTGTTTTGAACAACCAAAATTGTATGCTCTGTCTGTTATGAATGTTGTTAAGATTTTCAAACAACTTTATAAAGACATCCTAAACAATATCATCCGCACGCATTTTATCGTTTAGCATTTTCAATGCGTAATTGTAAATCCGCTTCTTGTACTTATTGAAGAGGATTGTGAACTCAATTATTTGATTTTCTTTTTGCTGCAAAATCGATTTTTGTTTCTTATCTAAAAGATGCTAAAAACGGATAAAATGTTTCCATACTTACAAAATATTTTATCAAGAATCTTATAATGTTTAATAATCTGTTGATTTCCGTATCAGAAC
>JAVHOU010000081.1:0-4114 GCA_036170275.1 Ignavibacteriaceae bacterium | reverse complement strand
TCTGACAATTGGCATACTGATATTCCTATGGATTTACATTAAATTCCTTCAGGTATCAAAAATTTGATTGAAGGCTCTATGTGAAAAACTGATAGGTAAAAATGATTACTTAAGTTCTTTAAAATTCATTTGTGTTATTTATTTAAAGATTTAGCTTAAATAAACGTTTTATTATTTGTGTCAGATTAATATTTTAAAGATTTCTTTAAAAAATCCTTGACAATCTAAAATATTGGGAATATATTTTGATCAAGAAAATGAAGATTTCAACTTTAATCCTCGCATTTTTGATTATTGCAACAGTTTATGCTGGTGCATATATCAGTTATTTTCACGCCAGAAGCGAGTCTGATGATATAAGACTTGAATGGCAGACTGGTGATGAATCTAATCTTCAGAAGTTTGTTATTGAAAGACGAACGCCGCAAAGTTCATATATCGAAGTTGAAAGCATCGCACCAAAAGGAAACAATTCCTATTATACTTATCTTGATCAGAATACATATAAGACGAACGATGTGATTTTTGCTTATCGTTTAAAAATTGTTGATGCTAACGGTACCGTTACATATTCTAGTGATGCCAGCGTTTCCCTCAACATCTCCGGCGTTAAAAGAACCTGGGGAAGTATCAAGGCGATGTTCAGATAATCCCAAGTGAATTTTTTATCCAGCTTAATATCACATCAAAAAATTTTCAAATTTAGTTTTCTTTTACTTCAATGTTTTTCCGTTCTAATAATTTTTACCAGCGGATGTTCGAGTACTAAAAGATTTACAAATGAAGAAAATTCCAATTCTATTATAGAAGCAAATTATATTAGAGTTTTAATTCATGAATCTACAGATGATTTAATAATTAATGTGGATTCCCAAATTCTTCTATCAAATAGTGAAAAGCGGCTCGCTAAAATAAATGAAGGAAACAGAATCAATGTATCAGAATCTAGTGGGACTTTAAGATTAGCTATTTCCAATAAAGATTTTGTGTCTGATACTTTTTATATCAGCGGTTCCGGTGATGACGAAATTATAAAAATAGATAGTAAAAAATATAGGGGACAAGTAAAGATATTCCTTTTTAACTCTCAAATTAAAATTGTAAATCAAGTTGGACTTGAAGACTACGTTAAAGGAGTTATCACTAAGGAAATGCCAGTTGGAAAGGGAAATGAAAATTATGAAGCATTAAAGGCGTTCTCAATTTGTGTGCGCACGTATGCGTTGTTAAAAATTTCTGAGAACAAAAACTTCTTTGATATTTATAATGATACGCGCGATCAGGTTTACGGTGGTGTTGATGGAGAGACTTCCTTGACTAATAAAATCGTTGATGAAACGCGAGGACAGATACTTTCTTATGATAATAAACCTGCAACTATTTTTTATCATTCAACATGCGGCGGCTACACCGAAGATGTTAAAAATGTATTTAAAAAAAATAATCTGCCATATCTTATTAGCATCAAAGATGGCTCTGAACCATATTGCAGTATTGCACCGCGTTTCAATTGGAAAGAGGAATACTCCGAAGAAACATTTATCTCCAGATTATATGATGCCAAACTTATTTCCACATCTGCTTATAATCTCAAAAGTTTATCGGTAATATCAAGATTCGAGTCGGGAAGAGTTAATGAACTCAAGATAACATTGGTAGACAAAAACCATGCAGAACAAACACTTACTTTAGTTGATAATTCTATAAGAAGTGTCATCAAAACTTTTGATGGAAAATCTATTTTACGAAGTACACTTTTTGATATAAGTCTTGAAGAAAATAACAAAGTTGTAATTTCTGGTAAAGGAAATGGACACGGTGTAGGACTTTGCCAGTGGGGCGCAATAGGGCAATCTAAACAGGGCATAGACTATAGAAATATTTTAAATCATTATTTTCCCGGAACAAAAATTATTAAATATTATGATTAGTTCTTCAATCCCCATCTACCTTGCTTCCAAATCTCCAAGAAGAAGAAAATTATTGAGTCAGCTTAATATTAAATTCAAATCATTTAGTTTGGATATGGATGAAAAGGTTTATCCTACTGAAAAACCGTCCAAAGCAGTTATAAGATTATCAAACGAAAAACTTAATCTTGCTAAACAAAAAGTTAAAGAAGGAATTATAATAACAGCGGATACAATAGTAGTTTTGAATAATCAGTTAATCGGTAAACCAGTAAATAAAGATGATGCTTTCAGGATTCTTAAAATGCTTAGCGGGCAGACACATATTGTTTATACAGGTTATTCGATCTATAATTCATCTAACAAAAAAAATATTTCTGAATATGAAAAAACTAAAGTTACTTTCAGAAATCTGACCGATGAAGAAATTACAGAATACATCAAAGGCGGCAGTCCGATGGATAAAGCCGGAGCTTATGGGATTCAGGATGACTTTGGTGCTGTGTTCATTAAAAAGATAAATGGATGCTACTATAATGTTGTTGGATTACCGTTGGCAAAATTATATCATGCTTTGATTAGGATTTTATAATTGATCAGGAAATTAAGAAACCGAATATTAATCTCTATTGCTTTCGCCGGATTACTATATCTTGCTTTCATTATCTATTTCGATTTTGAAAAAGTTATCAATTCATTTAAATATTTTAATTGGTATTTACTTCCACTTCTTCTGGTTCTTTCATTAAGTAATTACTTCACAAGATTTTTTAAATGGCAGTATTATTTAAAAACAATTGAAGTAAAAATTCCTACGCGGGATTCACTTTCAATTTTTATGTCCGGGTTAGTAATGAGCGTAACACCCGGGAAATTTGGTGAGTTATTAAAATCATACCTTGTAAAACAAGTTAATGGAACTCCTATCAGCAAAACTGCACCAATAATTTTTGCAGAAAGAGCAACAGATTTTTTATCTCTATCCATACTTGCCCTCATTGGTGCTTATTATTTTGATTATGGGAAAAATATTATAATAATTATTTCTATTAGCCTTGCTGTTGTTTTGGTAATAATAACAAACAGAAAACTTTCAGAAAAAATTTTATCGTTATTATCTAAAATTAATTTGTTTGGAAAACACATAAGCAATATTAGTAATGCGTACGAATCCTCATTTAAATTATTAAATATCACTTCATTGATGCTTATGACGCTTCTAAGCATTATTTCCTGGAGTTTTGAATGTTTGGGTTATTATTTCATTCTGACTAATTTTGAAATGAAGATAGATTTATTGTGGTCATTTTTTAGTTACAGCTTTTCAACAATAGTAGGAGCGGTTTCAATGCTGCCGGGTGGATTAGGGGTTACGGAAGGTTCACTAACATTGATGCTTGTTAATAAAGGGTTTTCAAACAGCGATGCTTTTGCTTCTACATTTATTGTTAGAGCAGTTACTTTATGGTTTGCTGTTTTAGTTGGAGCGCTAAGTGTTTTGTTTTATCAAAAAAGATTCGGAAATATTTTAATTGATTCAAATAATATTCTAAAGGAGAAAAATGAAAAAATTTAAAAAAATTGTTATCCCTCAAGATGGTGAAAAGATTACCGTTAAAAATGGGAAACTTCATGTTCCTGATAATCCTATAATTACATTTATCGAAGGCGATGGAACAGGCCCGGATATTTGGCGGGCATCTAAAAGAGTTTTGGATGCTGCTGTTGAAAAAGCATATTCCGGTAAGAAAAAAATTGTTTGGATGGAAATTTATGCCGGTGAGAAATCAGTTAAATTATTCGGAAAAAATACCTGGCTTCCTCAGGAAACCGTTGAAGCCATCAGAGAATATATTGTCTCAATTAAGGGTCCGTTAACAACCCCAATAGGTGGTGGAATAAGGAGTCTTAATGTTGCATTGAGGCAGTTACTTGATTTATATGCCTGTGTTAGACCTGTAAAATATTTCCGCGGTGTGCCAAGCCCGATGAAACGTCCGCAGGATTTGGATATCGTTTTGTTCAGAGAAAACACAGAGGATGTTTATGCCGGAATTGAATTTAAGTCGGGAGTTAAAGAAACAGAATTATTAAGAAAGTATATTGAAAAAATTTCAGGTAAAGCGATTCGGGAAAACTCTGCTATTGGCATTAAACCTATTAGTGAGGTTGGTACAAAAAGACTAGTAAGAAAAGCAATCCAA
>JAVHOU010000080.1:1825-4116 GCA_036170275.1 Ignavibacteriaceae bacterium | reverse complement strand
ATAACTCACGAATAAGTTATGATCTTATCGATTTGTTATCAAAATAATTCTTACTCAAGATAAAAAAAATTTTTATTCCAAACCAACTTACATCAAAAATAAATTGAATAAATATTAACTTTCTAATTTGATCAGCCACACATATATTATTTTTTTCATAAACTTCTTGGGTCGTTTATCAAATAATTTTTAGATGCTTAAGAATGTTATAAGTTATTTCCACTCTTGATTTAAACCCTTCTTCAGGTTTTTTTGATTGCAAATTAAGCGCAAAGAAATAAACATTACTTCCTTTTTCCACGTAACCAACAAACCAGCCGATCTGATCTTCTACTCGTAATGCCCAACCGGTTTTTGCGCGCATCACATATTCCTTGTTTTGATCATAGATCATAATTCTTTTTACTATATCCATTGTGCGCTGGGAGAAATTCAACTGATTGTTATAAAGTTTTTTTAACATTTCAATTTGTTCATCCGCAGAAATCCTTAATCCCCCATTTAACCAAAACATATCTATTCCGCCGGAAATATCTTCATTGCCGTAATTATTTTCAGTTATAAACTTTTGCATTCTTTCTTGTCCGATTCTTCGAGCGAGTTCTTGATAATACCACACAGCAGAATATTTAAAAGCATTAATCATATCAATATCCTGATTCCATTTTTCATAAAATCGATTAACGCTGTCCCATCTGAAAACTTCAAACTCATCTTTAATAGCTCCTGTTTCTAATCCGACCAGCGAATTAAATATTTTAAAGGTTGAAGCCGGAATAAATCTTTCAGTGCATCTTTGTGGATTATATTTTAGATAAGAATTATTCTTCAAATCATACACCACAAAACATCCTTCGTGTCCATATTCATCAAAATATTTTTTTAAATCTTTTCTTTCTTCGATTTTCTGAGGAAAGGAAATTGAAGTGATGATTAAGATCAGACTAAAGAAAAAGACTATCTGCTTCATAAATTGTATTGGATTAGTTTTACCAATCTTTTAATTATTTGTGGTTTAATATTAGATTCCTATTGTAAAAAACAAAATTTTAAATGTTCAGACAAAAAATACTTTCAAAAGATTTTATCACAAAGATAATTGAAAAAGCTGCGGGAAAAGTTCCGAAAAATATGCTTGAAGATTTTTTGTCTTGTATCGAAAAAGAAATAACTCTTCACTATTTTACAAAATCATCCGAATCAAATTTACTTCGCATCATTCAGAATCAATTTGATATTGCATTTTTTATAAATGAATGTTTAAAATATCCTCATCAAATTGAAATACTAATTTCTTTATCCAACAACAGCAACTATTTAACTGACATTCTTGTACGCAACCCGGAATATTTTCACTGGATAATTAATCCTTCAGTATTAGAACAAAAAATTGATGAAAAATATTTCAAAAGTAGTTTAGTGCAAACGATTTCACCATTCAAATCTTTTGAGTCTAAAGTAAATGCCATAAGAAATTATAAGCGTAAAGAAATTTTAAGAATTGGATTAAAGGATATTCACTTAAAAGATGAATTGATAAATATTACCCGTTATCTTTCCGAACTGGCAAACTCAATTTCATCCGTTCTTTTTGAATTATGTTACAAAGAGATTTTAGAAAAGTACAATATTGATAACACTAATCGGAAGTATGCAATATTTTCTCTCGGTAAACTCGGCGGAAACGAATTGAATTTTAGTTCTGATATTGATCTTGTGGCATTTTACGATAAGAATTCTTTAATCAACAAAAAGATTTACTACAACCAAATTCTTTCCGAAGCGATTTTACTTTTTATAGAAAACGCAAGTAAAAAAACAGGTGCGGGATTTTTATATCGAGTAGATTTTCGCTTGCGACCTGACGGTAGAAATGCACCGCTCTGCGGGAGTATAGCGGAGTATTTGCATTACTATGAAATGCGCGGAGAAGATTGGGAAAGACAAATGCTAATAAAAGCAAATTATCTTTGCGGCAGTATAACTTTATATAAAAGATTTTTAGAGTATGCCTCAAAGTTTGTTTATCCAACTTCATTTCCAACTTCGCCTGTTGATCAAATAAGAAAAATGAAATTAAGTATTGAGAAGAAAAATAATTCTGATGAAAATATTAAATTAGTTTCGGGTGGTATTCGTGATATTGAATTTTCTTTACAAGCTCTCCAATTGTTAAATGGCGGTAAAGATTTTTCTTTGCGAAATGGAAATTCAATTCATACAATTGAAAAGTTGAGAGACAAAAATATTCTTGCAGAAGATGAAGCAAATATTTTTCTTAATGCTTATAT
>JAVHOU010000080.1:0-1725 GCA_036170275.1 Ignavibacteriaceae bacterium | reverse complement strand
GATGATTTTTTATCAAGAGAAAGCTTAATACCGCTTGACGAAAATATAATCAACAAACTAAATCTTAAAGCATTCCATTTCAGAAGTGCGATTCAATTAAGTGCTAAACTTTTATCACAACAAGCATTTTCAAATAATTACACAAAATATCTTAACCAGAAGATTTCAAGTTTGATTAATGAGTTTACTCAAGGCAAAGATTGGAAAGAAAACTTTTTTATTGCTGCGATGGGAAGTTTTGGTAATTCGGAGTTAACTTTTACATCAGATATAGACTTAATTTTCATTGTAAGCAATATTCATAAATATCCTTTTATCCAAAAAGACTTTCAAAAACTTTTACAAACTTTTAGAAATAATTTGCCCGGTCTTGAAATAGATTGCAGGCTCAGACCAGAGGGTAAAACGAGTCAGCTTGTTTGGGATATAGATGATTACAAAAAATATTTTTTAAATCGTGCAAGAGTTTGGGAATTGCAGGCATTTACAAAATGCAGATTTCTTTACGGCAATAAAAATCTATTTAATAATTTTATTGAGCATTATATTGAAACAGTCAAAGGTAAAGATCAGAAACAAATTAAATCTGAAATGAACGAAATGCGAAAAAAAATTATTCCGATTGATGATAACTTATTTAATCTTAAAAAAAGTTATGGCGGCTTAGCAGATATTGATTTTATGATTTCCTTTTTACTTTTAACTAATCCCGTTTTGTTGTCTGAACATATTAAAAACTTAGATAAAAATTCATTCGATATATTAAAAAAAATATCTTACAAAGAAATTAATTTTGATTTGCTTGAAAGTAATTTCCATTTCTTAAAACAAATTGAGTTGAGCAATCAATATGTATTTAATACAAAGCTATCAAAAATCCCAACAGATGAATTAAAGCTGCTCAGACTTTCTAATGAGTGTGGATTTCCGAACGGAAAATTATTTATGGTTAAGTTAAGTGAGTCAATAAAACAAACACGAAAAGAATATCAAAACATTTTTAATTAAAATTTTAAATCAAATATGAAATTCATAAAAAAATATTTTTATATACTTACAGGTATTCTATCATTTATTTTTTTCTTAATCACAATCGCACCAACTGTAATTCAAATAGATGCCGGTGAACTTGCAACCGTGCAAGCAACATTGGGAATCGCTCATCCAACAGGTTATCCACTATTTACAATTATTGGTTATTTTTTTTCTTTGTTACCGCTTCCCTTTTCTAAAATTTTTCAACTAAATCTATTGGCTGCAATTTATTGTTCAATCGCGGTTTCAATTTTTACTCACACAGCAAAAATAATGTTAGATAATTTATCTGCATTTCAATTTGTCCAAGCAGTAAAAGAAAAATCTAAGAAGAGAAAAAGTTCTGACAAAACTCAAACACAATCCATAGCTTCTTCTTCTGAGTTATCGGAAACAGTAAAAATACTTTCTTCCGTTTTTGGTGGATTATTTTTAGCATTAAGTAAAACATTTTGGTTTCAAAGCACTTCTGTAGAGGTTTATAGTTTACATCTTTTATTAATTACTTCAATCATCTTAGTATTAATAAAAGCATTTTTGTTTGCAGATAGAGAAAAATCTATTTCTAAATATTGGATATTGTTTGCAATCATGTTAGCACTTGGATTTACAAATCACATGACAACACTTTTAATTATTCCCGGTGTTGCCTATTTATATTTTACTCAAAATGGATTTAAGTCCAGAAGT
>JAVHOU010000079.1:0-18830 GCA_036170275.1 Ignavibacteriaceae bacterium | reverse complement strand
GATTATCTACCTTACTTAATTAACACCAAATTCCATTTTACGCTGAACCAATACACCTATGTTACAAATACTTACTCAGTAAACTATCTTAAAAAAGCGGTCAATCCTTCATTTAGCCAATTGCAAAACTTTTTAACTGATATGCCTTTAGAAACAATTTCACCAAAAAGTTTAGATCAATTCATATCTACTATTTACGCAAAATCAAAATTCGCTGCTTCACTATATCACCGCACTTTAAAAGCTGCATTCAATAAAGCTTTGATTTGGAATTACATTCAAGAAAATCCATTTAACAAAATAAAATCTCCAAAGGTCACAAAATCTTTTCCGATCTATTTAACAGAAGTAGAACTAATTCTAATACTAAACAAAACAGAAGATCAACTTCTCAAAAATATTTTCACCACTGCATTTTTTACAGGTATGCGATTAAACGAAATTCTAAATATGAAATGGGATTGGATAGACTTATCACAAAATATAATCACTGTCAAAAATTCAGATGACTTCAAAACTAAAAGTAAACGCGAAAGGATTATTCCTATTCATCAAGAGGTTAAATCAATTTTACAAGGTTATCTTTCTTTAGGCATCCAACACAAAAACGATTTAGTCTTTTATCGCAAAAAAAATATCAAATTAAACGGTGAGTTTATAAGTAAACAATTTAAAGCAGCAGTAAGAGCAGCAGAGATAAATAATGACATTCACTTTCATTCCTTACGTCATAGCTTTGCAAGTAATTTAGTGCAGCGTGGCGTTAATTTATATGTTGTTAAAGAATTGTTAGGGCACGAAAATATTAAAACCACTCAAATATATTCTCATTTAACGCAAAACAGTTTATCAAATGCAGTTTGCTTACTATAAATAAGGTGCCTCATAGATCGAGCGATATTACAGCAATGCTATTTATTTAATCAGTGATGAAAAACGACATAAGAAATGTTTATAAATATTAATATCAAGGAAATTTCTAATCATTCCAATCCATTTCTCATAATCCAGAAATCGATTTTCTTTTGCTCGCTACTTACTTAAGTCACCAGCTTCAATTCAAAAATTAAGTGATTGATAATTTCTTTATCTTTATTTAGATTAAATCCTAATAATAAAAATATTTATTAACTATTTAGGAGTTTAAGTGAAAAGAAGATTAACAATATTTGGAATGTCATCATTACTAATACTAACTTTTTCTACAAACAGTTTTGCTGATAGAAAATACTTTGCCCGTTCGTACCTTGCATATACCTTGCCTCAAAGAGCATTGGAACTTGAAATCTGGAACACAATGCGTATTGGCAAAACAGATGGATATTTTTATCGGTTTCAACCGCGCTTTGAGTTAGAGTACGGTGCAACTGACAGGTTAACTACTTCTTTATACTTTAATTTTGATCAGACAACAACTTCACAAAATGGTTATAGCCCCAGTCCTCTTGATTTTTCCTCATCCTCTCTGGAATTACGTTATAGACTTGCAAATCCTGATGAATTTTTTGTTGACCCTGCTTTATATTTTGAATTTTCATACGGTGGAGCTGAGATAAGTTATGAACCAAAAATTATTTTATCCAAAAGAATCGGTGATGTAGTTACAGCAATAAATATTAGTACTGAGATAGAAAGAAAGGTCATTGATTCTGAACACGAGTCCAAGTTCGAACTTACAGCCGGTGTGGCTTATGAATTGTCCAATAACATCGCAGTTGGATTGGAATTTAGAAATCACAGAAATTATAAAGATATTTTTCAAGAAGAAGTAAACCAGGCGACATTCCTTGGTCCTACCATAAATATTCAGACAGAAAAACTTTACTTTACTATAAACTTTCTAAAACAAGTCAGTGGCAGCCCCTCTACAAAAGATCATCTTGATCTTGATGGACACGAAAACTTTGAATTTAGAACTATACTTGGTATCAATTTATGATAGTAATGTTTTTCCGAGTGATTTTTGTATTTGCCCTGTCTGTCACATTTATTGCTTGCAGTGGATCAAGTAACAGTACTACAAATAAGATAACTAAATTTCCTGTAGGCAGGAATCTGTACATTTCTAAATGCACATCTTGCCATAAATCTTATAAACGAGAATTGCACACTTTTGATGAATGGACTAAAATATTGAAGGTAATGGGAAATAAAGCAAAGTTAACTACTGTAGAAAAAGATTCTATCCTCAATTACCTATCTGAAAAAAACTGATTTTAAGGTGAAGTTACTCTTCACCTTTTTTAATAACACAATCACATATTAATTAAGCTATCACATCAACTATAATATCTTTTCTTCTTTTAAAGTCCATTACCACTATTGACCTAAAATGATTAGATAAATATCTGACAAAATGAATAATATGCCAAACTTTAAATATTTTTATTCTTATGCAAATTTTAGAATACTAAGGATACGGTATATAAATAAAACGGCAAGTGATTCACTTGCCGAAATAGTTTTGATTCACTATTTACTCGACGCGTCAATCCTGATTGTTGGAGGAGTAGTATTCACTATCACAATTGTATAGTTGTTATCTTTCTCTGCATTAAAACTTGCAGTTGGAACAATTACTTCGTTCTGGATGCCCGCAGTTATTTCAACTTTGCCTTCGGCTACTTCCTGATAGTTTGTTGCTGTACCCGGCTGAACGTCATTTAAGTTTATCGTATTGTTCACGGTTTTAATCTGAACATTAACCTTGTTTGTTCTTTCATTTTTTACTCTGAAGCTTGGTGGCTCACTTGAACAAGCAATAAAAGTAATTACTAAAAATAGAACTCCAAAAAATTTAAGAATGTTTTTCACGTATAGAACTCCTCTGATTAATTGATTATTAATTATGTAACAAAAAAACATTTTTTGTCAATGGTTATTCCCAAGATATGTGCCAATGATTATTTCCCTTTTATTAAATTATTTGTCAATAACTTGTTTGTGAAACAGTACATTTAATCTTTTTTATAGATCAATAAACTTGATAGCACACAAGTGTTGTGCCTCAAAATATAATAAAAAAGGGAGTCTTAGCTCCCTTGAATTGAATCATTACATTATTTCTCTAATCTTCAACACCATCTTCATTTTTATCTTCAAATGCTTTCTTAAATGACTGGGATATATTATTATCAATATCATTTACATTTGCAGGATCAGATGGATTTAGGAGTACATTATTTTTATAAAACCAACTGAATGGATCTACAGTTATTGTTAATGATGTAGGAGTATTAGCTTCTACCGTAATTGCCGGATTAAATTCAATTTCCTGCTTTGCTGATTTCCTTGATTTGTAAACAAATGGTTCTAAATTATATGTCCCTTTTACTATAACTGAATATCGCAGTGAACTATCTCCGGCTTCTTTAAATTCAGGATCAGGTGGTGTTTCAGATCCTTGAATTTGGTGTATCTTAAACTTAATTTCATCGTATGTACCTGCGGGGATACCATTAACAGCAAAATCTGTGGTTACACCGTTAACATTAAGTTGAACTACGAATGGACCAACCTTTACATTTTCTTCTTGATCATTGCCATCACTTTTAGAATCTGTCTCAAAGTCCTCACCATCTTGATGCTCTAATTTTATATCTCTTATTAGTATCTTAACTTCAGTCAGAACCAATCCGTCAGCATTGGTTTTCCCCAATGAAGAACTTCCCGGTCCAAAGTTTAATGATACTGCTCCATTGTTATTATCTGTTGTGTCACAGGATGAAAACACTATTAATAACGAAAAAACTGCAAATAATTTGCACCAACTATTTATAATTTTCTTACCTAACATTTAGACCTCCTAAAATAATTTTGATTTATTGTTAATTAGCAAAATTTATACCTTATTTATTATTCAAATTCAATAGGTTAGTGCATCAAAGATAGGGAAAGTGACTTAAGATACGTAAAAAATACATACTAATTATTTCGTAAATCTTCCTCCCCCAAAACCCCCAAACTTTTTACTAAAAATACAAGACACCCTTTTTCAGCCAAACTAAACAGGGTGTCCCTAATTTCCCACAATTATTTTATCATTTATATCCTAAACTTCCCTCTCCTTTAAAAGGAGAGGGATCGAGGGTGAGGTAGTTACGCCACCTTCCTCAGCATTATCTTGAAGAAATAAACTTTATCACTCCGCCACTGCTCATACTCATAACCCCTTAGCTTGCAATAAATCTTAATCCATTTAGTAAATGTGTTCTGCTTAATATGTGTGTAATCTTCATTCTGTTCAACAAATTCCTTATAGACTTTCTTTTTATCAAAAGCTTCACCGCTCTTATAATCATCCATAAACTCCACAAACTCCCTACAGGTCATATCAATTAGTTTCTTTTCAATAAGATTAACATAACTACACTCAACCAATCCATTTATTAAGTAATGCTGGATATTCCCAATCATAAAATTATCAAACGCACTCCAGTCATCAGCATCCCAATCCGTTTCAAAGAACCTTTTCTTAAAATCGTGAATCGGTCTGTGCTCTTCACTGTAAAAATCTGAAAACTCAACTACAAACTGCCGATCCACAGTTGACCTGTCAACACCTTCAATTGTAAAATTAGTCGAGATCAATATCTTGGGAGATTCTGAAAATGGAATTGTTATTTGATCTTTATTCTTTTTCTCAACTGCTATTCCATCTGTGATAATTGTGAACAGCTTTTCAAAAGGAAACTTTTTCTCGGCATCATTAAACTCTATGATTGATGTATCAAGTGTAACAGCCTGAAACGCAAATGTATTCTTAAAACTGAAATTCCTTGCACCTATTCTTAAAGTTTTTCTAATCTGACTTATCGCCATACCAACAAGACTTTTTCCGCTCCTCCCATTCGCACCATCACTCATCACTTCATCAATAAATACAATCGCTTTTGTTAAAGCCACATCTTTATAGGTATGCAGCAAATAACCAATCGCACTTCGCAGCGAATCAAATCTTTCCTGATTCTCCCTGCATATATTCCATAACAATTTTTCAAAATCCGATTTTCTTTTACTTTGATAATAAGCTCTATTTAAAATCTGATGTTTCCATACATAACCCTCTAATTTTTTATAAGGAATTAAATTCACTTCATCTTTCGTTACTTCAATAAATCCATTCTGATAATACACAAGTGATTTACTCAACCTATCCCTGCTGAAAAACAATTCAATCGGTGAAAGAAATTCAAGTTGTGATGATCCAAAGTAAATGTTATTTCCTCTTACTATTGTCTCAAGTAATGCTCCAGCATTTATGTCGCCTAAATCTTCAGGACTTAAACTGTGCACATAATCAATCACAAAGTCTTTTATGTTTACTGCTTCAACTTCTTCAACTACATTATCCTTTATTCTTATTAGAACGTATCCGGGATTTAGATAAAGCTTGTAATATCCGCAGCTCTCTAAAAATCTGATGAACCTTGTTTGCATTATTTTTATTTTTCCATCCATCTCATACCAGAATACTACTTTTGGTTTTTCCCAGCCGTAATTTTCTGCAATCGAATAAACACTTCCGAGCGTAATCCTTTCATTATAATCAGTCAGAAATTGATTAAACCGTCTGTCTAATTCCGCTTCATTGTCATTATAATTGGGATTTGCTAAGCTCATTTCAATAAAATATTTTCTGCCTTGCTCCCCGATAGAAGCCAATCCAAAACCAATCCGATACCAGTCTTCATAGCAGTTCTCAGGTAGATGCTCCCCAAGATGCCTTGTTGCGGATTCCAGTCTCTCAAAATCAATTCTTGAATTAAGATATTTCGGTTTTCTACCGCCTATCTTCATTTCACGTCTTTCCTCTCTTTCCTTAAGAATAAATAAATTTTCTATTAGATTAATAAATATATCCTCTTCTATTTCAATAGGTTCTGAAGTTGGGTTAATGTCATAAAAATTGTAAATCCCACCACTTGGATGTTTTGAGGGCGGAAGAACATTCTGACAGTTTACCCATCTGATTTCAACGTGATCACATAATCCTTCCTGCTTCAGATACAGCTTATAAACCGCTTTATCTCCACCGAGTAGTTTTATCATTTTACTTGTTACTTTTACCTTTATATAAATATGTGCTCCCAGTCCGCTTCCTGTTCTAACTATCCAAGGATATTTTGCATCAAGATTCAATTTTTCTAATATCAAATCCAATACACCCCAATCCTTAATTTTGTCTATATCAATTACTCTAACATCATTCAGACCTGCTGGTGTACCAATTCCTGTAGTACCTTCCCAATCCATCTTTTCTATGTCTTCAATCGATTGTTTTTTCGATTGCCACTCTTCCCAATTTATTATTGGTTTCTTACCTACTAAAGGCAAAACATTAAAACCAAACTTCTCAAAATATGCTATCGCATAAGTTTTATTCAGCGTACTCATTATTCTTACTCCTGCTTTTTAATTATTTATACTTTTTACTTCTTACTTCTTTCCTCTCACTTCTCACCTCTTGCATCTCATTGATCATTTAACATTTATCATTTTACATTACAAAAGGTTCACCGCATCCCTCATATCATCTAAACCAATATGAGTATAAGCCATCGTAGTCTGTATGTTCGCGTGTCCTGCTATCCTCTGAACAGTCGGCACATTAGCACCATTAATTATCATCCTTGTAATACTTCCGTGCCTAATCGAGTGAAAGTGAATCGATTCATCAATCTCAGCTTTCCTGCAAGCTTTCTTAAACTGCCTCGAGATATAATCAGCGGTAAAACAATATCCGTTCGGTTTACAAAACACATATCCCGCCACCCTAAGCGTGTCACACTGAGCGTAGTCGAAGTGCGAAGGGTCTATCTCTTCCCTTTTTACATTTATCTTTTTACTTTTTTCTTTTTTCAGCAATATCTCTTTTACTTTCGGATGCATCGGCACCACCCTTTGTTTGCGTGTTTTCGTTTGAAAAGTATCACTCCCGATCGAAATCAGGTCCTTCTGAAAATTCACATCCTTCCAGGTAATTTGCACAACTTCACCTCTTCGCATACCGGTATAAAATGTTGTAACAACAGCGTCTCTTATTACTTCTCGTTCAATAAACGGTAGTATCTTTTCAAGCATAGCTTCAGTTAAGTATGCAGGTCTCAATGATTGTCTCTTAGGCAGTTCAACTGCATTGAAGGGGTTATTAGAAACATAATTCCATTTCATCAGCTTATTCCACATTGCCCTTAATGCTCGTAAATAATTATAAACTCCCTTTGGTGCGTTCTTTTTTAATGTATCCAAAAAGCGTTCACAATCCTGTAGCTGTATCGTTCTTATATCTCTGTTTGCTGGAAAGTATCCCAGCAGATGCTTACATATAAGTTCCACACCTTCTAAAGTTTTCGGTGCTCTGTTAGCTTCAACATAGCTGATATATTCTTTTATAAAACTGTCTAATGTTACGCTGCTAATACCGTAGGTCAGACCACCCCCCAGAGTGGTCAGGACCTTTAATGCTGTAGCTAAATCACTTTTTGAAATATTTGTATTTAAATCCAAATTCATTTTTATCTTTTTACTTTAATCTTTTTTCTTAAACCTTATTAAACCCTTTGCTTTATGCCCTCTGCCCCGTCATCCTGAGCCTGTCACCCTGAGCGCGTCATCTCGAGCGAAGTCGAGAGACGAAGGGCGAGGGACGAAGTGTGAAGGCTTACTCCAGCAGCACTTCCAGCTCCTCTATCGCCCCGCTCAAATCATAAACCTTCTGATTGATCTCCCTGATTTTAGCTTCAACACCGTAATCAGCCTGTTCGTAAATAATCTCTTCCAGTTTCCTGATTATGAACCATAGGTTTATCCTTAGTACCAATATTTTGTTTTCCATAACTTTTAGCCAATAAAAAAACCGTGCTGAACTTACCCTTGTTTGTCAAACTTGAGGCTTCAACACGGCATAAAAAAACCGTCTTACTATTGGTTAAATAACCTCAAGTTTGACGGTACGAAATCTAATATCCGTTCACGTGCACGCACGTGCAGGCATAATTTTTTTTATTTTTTTCTCTTTAAATCTTTATTTTTTTCTGAATATCGTTGATACCTACCCTTTATTTGGCCTGGTGTCAATTTTTCTTTAAAAATACTTTCGGAATCTTCACTTAATTTTTTAAATATTTCCTCAAACTCCTCCGTTCCATTATCCCAAAGGTTTACAACTTCCTCAGCAATTACTTCATTAGAGGTATTAATCTTTTTCCTTAATTTAGTTTTTTGCACTTCGTGTCCAATGGTTATTGGTTCATTCTTTTGTGCTCCATTTTTTTTATTAATTAGTTTTTTGTTAATCAATACTTTATTTATAACTTTCTGAACATTTTGTTCTGCCATTTCTGGATTTAATATTTCCTCATATATTTCTTCATTATCTGATTGATGTTCTTTTAGTACATCTAAAACTAATTCGTCTAATTTATCATCATCAACTTCTTTTCCATTTCCCTTTAAATTTTTTAATATTTTCTTTTTTAATTCTCCTATCCATCTATCTGAACTCTTGTAATCTAATTCTTTAAACAATACCTGATCCCCGATGCTTTGCCTCTTAAAATCTTGTACTAATCTATCGTGTTTCCATATTAATCCTTCAGTATCAAATGTGCCCCATAATTTATATTTAATTTTAGTTCTTTCTTTTTCTACATTAATTATTTTTTCTCTTTTATTTTTTATTTCATCCTTAAGAGATAACGGGAAGCTTGTAACATCATTCCCGAATTGCTTTTCTAAAACTTTATTTTCTTTATGAAGCTCATTTAATACTAGATTTTTCTCTCTTATTTCTTTTTTGTACCCCTCAATCTTATTTCGTAGTTCCATTATTTCTTCAATCAGCTTATTGGCTTTTATTTTTTTCTCCGTTTCTCTTTTTTCAGTTATGTCATCTTTTACAAACTTTTCTTCAAATAATTTTAGCCTGCTCAGTGTTTCCTTTCCTAAAAAGCTATCCATAAAGTTGCCCTCCCAAACATTCACTGTTTTATGGTGCTTTTCCTCTTCGCTTAATCTGTCATCCTTATTAATTCCTTCTATTGTTGCTAACTTAGCCTTTGTATCGTATTCTCGCATCCATTCATCAATAGTAAATCTTTTGAAACTTTCTTTAATGAAGTCCTTAAACTTCTCTCTCTTATTTATCCCAACCTTATCTATTGCACTATTTATTCTATAAGGATCAAAATGCGAATCTACTATTTCATTCCAAAGTCCATCAAAAATAAAATCGTCCCAATTGCAATTCTTGTTTTTAAGTATACTATATCGACTTAATATATTTTGTTTTAGTTTGTTCTTTATATCATCATACTCATTAGAATCAACATTTATTGTTTCAATATCAAATTCTCTGATTTTTCTTTTTAAATATTCTATCTGTTCCTCAATTGTATCAAACATATCCAGTTCTATCTCTATAACAATATTGCTAAACATAAATCCTAATGGCTTATTATTCATTCTCTCTCTTTCAAGATCTTCCTTTAAAGATTGAACTTCTCCTTTCAAAAGTCCAATTAAATCTCGGTTCATTTTTTCATCCCATAAGTTTTCCCTCTTATAGTATTTTTCACCTTCCTTAATAAGTAGATTGTAAAATGCTACCTGGCTTTCAATTGTGTTGTATTTAATTTTATCAACTAACCCTATTTCAACTTCATCAGGTAAATCTAATTTTATATTTTTTTTTGCTTCCATATTGCTTCTTTTATTTCTCCCAAAAATAATTATTCTTTCATTAATCAGCAGGTTTTTTTGTATTTTTATCCCAGTTGTTTTTACAATCTGATATACGATTTATTAAACATCCCTTCTAATTCCTTTTTCAAGGGTACGTAATGGTGGAAAACAAATATCTCAAATAATGTTAACTAACACTTATGCCCAAAAAACATATTTCAAATAAAAAATCATCCCCTTCAACTAAACAGGTCAACACTTTGCAAAACGGTAACAATGGTAATGGCAACGGTAAATTCGCTTCATTCGAACAAACCTTTAAAAGAATAGACGATACTCTTTGGAAAGATGCAGGCTGCAGCAGCGAACTTGATTACGTCGAACAGACTTCCTGGATTCTCTTCCTAAAATACCTCGATGATCTTGAAAAGGACAAAGCAACCGCTGCCCTTCTTTCCGGTAAAACATATAATCCTATCATTGATAAAAAGTATCAATGGAATGTTTGGGCTATGCCTAAGCTCGTCCTGAGCGATGTCGAAGGAGATAAAGAAGGTAAGCTCGATCATCAAAACGCATTGACAGGTGATGACCTCAAGGATTTCGTTGATCACAAACTCTTCCCCTATCTCAAAAAGTTTAAGACCGAAGCTGAAAGCCCCGATACAATCGAATACAAGATTGGCGAGATCTTCAGCGAAATAAAAAATAAAATCCAGAGTGGCTATACTCTACGCGGAGTAATAAATCTGGTTGATGAACTTCGATTCAGAACCTCAGTCGAAAAACACGAAATGAGTCACCTCTACGAAGCTAAAATTCAGAATATGGGTAACGCCGGACGTAACGGCGGCGAGTATTACACTCCTCGTCCTCTTATCAAAACCATCGTTAAAGTTGTTGCCCCTAAAATTGGCGATAAAATTTATGACGGTGCTCTTGGTAGTGCAGGATTCCTTTGTGAAGGCTTTGATTACTTATTGCATAGTAAAGGCAAACCCGAAAATCTTACTTCAAAAGATATAGAAATTTTGCAGAAACGTACTTTCTACGGCAAAGAAAAAAAATCTCTCGCCTATATCATTGGTATTATGAATATGATTCTGCACGGTGTTGAAGCTCCTAATATTCTTCATACAAATACTCTTGCAGAAAATCTTGCAGACATTCAGGAAAAAGACCGCTACGATATTGTTATGGCTAATCCTCCTTTCGGTGGAAAGGAACGTGCAGAGGTTCAGCAGAACTTCCCTATCAAGACAGGTGAAACTGCTTCTCTATTCTTACAGCATTTTATAAAAATTCTTAAAGCAGGCGGCAGAGCAGGTATAGTTATTAAAAATACTTTTCTCAGCAACACAGATAACGCATCTATAAGCTTGCGTAAGCTGCTTCTTGAAACATGCAATCTTCATACGGTACTCGATCTCCCCGGTGGTGTGTTCACAGGTGCCGGAGTAAAAACAGTTGTTCTCTTTTTTGAAAAAGGTTCTCCAACCCGTAAAGTTTGGTACTATCAGCTTAACCTCGATAGAAATCTCGGCAAAACAAATCCTCTTAATGAAAACGATCTTGCCGAATTTGTCACTCTTCAGAAGACAAAAGCTGACAGTCCTAATTCCTGGATTATTGATACCGTCACCCTGAGTTCGTCATCCCGAGCAGCCCGCCCCGATCTATCGGGGGAGACGAGGGACGAAGGGTACGATCTCAGCGTTAAAAACCCAAATAAAAAAGAAGAAGCAGCTTTACGTAAACCGCAAGATATTTTGAAAGAGATTAAAAAACTTGATGAAGAAAGTGCGGAAATTTTAAATTCAATTTTGAAAATTATATGAAGCAAGGCGATGCACTGAGCCTACCGAAGGGTTGGGAAATAAAAAAACTTGATGAAGGAAGTACCAGTATTCTTAAATCAGTTCTGGATTTGATATAATGGATTGGGCAAAAAAGAAATTAGGGGATATTTGTCATTTTGTTCGCGGACCTTTTGGTGGAAGTTTAAAGAAAAATATTTTTAAGCCTGATGGCTATGCCGTTTACGAACAACAACACGCTATTTATGATCAATTTGAAGATGTAAGATATTTTATTGATGAAAATAAATTCAATGAGATGAAAAGATTTGAATTAAACCCTGGTGATTTGATAATGAGTTGTTCTGGTACGATGGGAAAAGTTGCAATCGTTCCTAATTCAATAAAGAAAGGAATAATAAATCAAGCTTTATTAAAAATCAGTCCGGGTAAAGGTGTATCCAACGTCTTTTTGAAATTATGGATGCAGAGTAAAAGTTTCCAAAATAGTTTGAAAGAATATTCTGGGGGTGCAGCTATTCAAAATGTTGCGTCAGTTTCAATCTTAAAAAACATTGAAATCCCCCTTCCTCCCCTCCCTGAACAACAACGCATAGTATCCATATTAGACAAAGCATTCGCCGCCATTGACAAAGCAAAAGCCAATGCCGCACAAAACCTAAAAAACGCCAAAGAACTTTTTGAAAGCTATTTGCAATCTATATTTGAAAATAAAGGCGGTGCCCTGAGCTTGTCGAAGGGTGATGGCTGGAAAAAGAAGAAGTTAGGGGAAGTATGTATTGTTGAAAGAGGAAGCTCCCCAAGACCAATTGAGCAATATCAAACAGATAGTAACGAAGGTGTAAACTGGATAAAAATTGGTGATACTAAAGGTGTTGATAAATATATTTTTAAAACTAAGGAGAAAATAACTTTAGAAGGTGCTAAAAAATCAAGGTATGTAAAAGAAGGAGATTTTATTCTTTCTAATTCGATGAGTTTTGGGAAGCCGTACATAATGAAAACCGATGGATATATTCACGACGGTTGGTTTGTCTTAAGGTTGCCTGTGTATGTAGATACAGAATTTTTTTGGTATTTACTTGCTTCCCCGTATACAATGAATCAATTTAATTCCTTAGCTGCTGGTGCGATTGTTAAAAATATTAGTGGTGATTTAGTAAAAAAGACTATATTACCAATTCCACCGTTAAAAGAACAACATACTATCGTCCAAAAACTTGATTCTCTTTCAGTAGAAACAAAAAAATTAGAATCCATTTATCAAAAGAAAATAGTTGATTTGGAAGAACTAAAAAAATCAATCCTTCAAAAAGCATTTGCAGGAGAATTGAAAGTGTCAGAATTAGGATTTGATGGATTAAAGGATAATAGGATTATTAAAGAGAAACTATGAAACACGAAGAAATCACCCGTAAAATAATAGGCTGTGCTATGAAAGTTCATAGCACCTTGGGCAATGGATTTCAGGAAGTCATTTATCAACGGGCTTTAGCTATTGAAATGCAAAAGCAGGGGTTGAGCTTTCAGCGTGAAATGGAAATGACAATTTATTATGAAGGATTTGACATAGGCACACGCAGAGTTGATTTCTTTGTGGAAGAAAATATAATGGTTGAGTTAAAAGCATTGATAAAACTGGAAGAAGTTCATTTGGCTCAGGCTATGAATTACTGCCAGGCATATAATTTACCGATAGGATTGCTAATAAATTTTGGTGCAAAAAGTTTAGAGTTTAAAAGGGTGTATAATGTTAATCATCCAGACAACAAAGATTATATCAAGAGCAATCCTAAAATCATTAAATCCTAAAAATCATAATTCAGACGATAATGAATGAATCCGAAACCCGTGCAGAACTAATCGACCCCAAACTTAAAGCCAATGGCTGGGGTGTTGTAGAAGGTTCTAAAATCCTCCGTGAGTATCACATCACCGCCGGCAGAATACAAACAGGTGGTATTCGTGCAAAAAACTTACCGCAGATTATGTTCTTGTTTACAAAGGTGTAAAGCTTGCTGTTGTAGAAGCTAAAAGTATTGATTTAGAAGTTGGTGAAGGTGTAGCACAGGCAAAACAATACGCAGAAAAACTAAATATAGAAATTACATACGTAGCAAACGGCAAAGAAATTTATAGTATCTGTATGAAAACAGGTAAAGAAGGTTTAGTCCAAAACTTTCTTACACCCGATGAACTCTGGAATAAAACTTTCCCAAAAGATACTGTCACTGAGCTTGTCGAAGTGTGGCGTGATAAATTTAATTCAATTCCTTATGAAGATATTGGAGGCTCTAAACCTACACGATACTATCAGGAAATTGCGATCAATAAAGTAATGCAGGCAATTGCAGAAAATAAAAATAGAATTTTGTTAACGCTCGCAACAGGCACAGGCAAAACATTTATCGCATTTCAAATCGCCTGGAAATTATTCCACGCCCGCTGGAATCTAAAACGTGATGGCAACAGAAGACCTCGTATATTATTTTTAGCAGATAGAAATATTTTAGCAGATCAGGCTTACAATGCATTTTCAGCTTTTCCGGAAGATGCACTAATAAGAATTAAACCAACCGAAATTAAAAAGTATGGTGCAGTTCCAACCAACGGCAGCATCTTCTTTACAATCTTCCAAACATTTATGGCTTCGGCAAGCTCAGCCACCACAGAAGATGATCTTTTATTGCAAGAAATTGAAATCAACAATATAAAAGAAGCTAAAGGCTATATGTATATTTTATCATTCGTTGATGGCAGTTTATATACTGGTAGCACAAAAGATCTAAAAAGAAGATTAGAACAACATCAGAATAAAGTTGGCGCAAAATACACTAAAAAGTATTCGTCAATAAAATTAGTTTATTACGAAACATTTGACAGAATAGATTTAGCTTTCAACAGAGAAAAACAAATTCAAGGTTGGAGCAGAGCAAAGAAAATTGCTCTTATTAAAGGCGATGATGCGTTATTGCAAAAATTATCCAGAAATGGATCGGTCCCTGAGCCTGTTGAAGGCTATTTCGGCGACTACCCAAAAGATTATTTTGATTTTATTGTTATAGATGAATGCCATCGCGGTGGTGCTAATGATGAAAGTAATTGGCGTGCAATAATGGAATACTTCTCCCCCGCTGTTCAGTTAGGATTAACAGCAACACCAAAAAGAACTGATAACATAGATACATACCGCTATTTTGGAGAACCTGTTTACATATATTCCCTTAAAGAAGGTATTAACGATGGTTTCCTGACTCCCTTCAAAGTTAAACGTATTCAAACCACAATCGATGACTACATTTATACAAGTGATGACACTGTTATAGAAGGCGAAGTTGAAGCTGGCAAGCTTTACGAAGAAAAAGACTTCAATAAGATTATTGAAATAAAAGCACGGGAAAAGAAACGGGTTGAGATTTATTTAGCTGATGCTAACCAAAAAGATAAAGCTATTATTTTCGGGGCAACTCAGCTTCACGCTGCTGTCATTCGCGATTTAATTATGTCCAGCGAACTCAGACTAAATAAAGACCCGTTCTATTGTGTACGTGTTACAGCAAATGATGGTGAAATTGGAGAACAGTATCTCCGTGATTTTCAGGATAACGAAAAAACTATTCCAACAATTCTTACTACTTCACAAAAACTTTCAACAGGTGTGGATGCACGTAATATTCGTAACATCGTTTTACTGCGTCCAATAAATTCTATTATTGAATTCAAGCAGATCATTGGAAGAGGTACAAGACTATTCGATGGTAAAGAATTTTTTACAATTTATGATTATGTAAATGCTTATCATCATTTTGCGGATCCCGAATGGGATGGTGAACCATTAGAACCGGAAGTTTGTTCAAGATGCGGTCAATCCCCCTGCATCTGTGAAAAGAAACCGCCTAAACCTTGTCCTGTTTGTGGTCAAATACCTTGCATCTGCGAAAAAATTCCTCCTGAACCGCCCAAACAAAAAGTTAAAATAAAACTTAGAGATGATAAGGAACGGGAAATCCAGCATATGATTTCAACTTCATTCTGGAGTGCAGACGGAACACCAATCTCAGCAGAAGAATTTCTGCATAGCTTATTCGGCACACTCCCGGATTTTTTCAAAAGCGAAGAAGAACTAAGAACAATTTGGAGCAATCCACTAACACGTAGAACGCTTTTAGATAAGCTATCAGACGCAGGATATGACAGAGATGCACTATTAAATCTTCAAAAACTCATCAACGCAGAAAAAAGTGATTTGTTCGATGTATTAGAATACGTTTTCAACAGTGATATAAAACCAATCACAAGATTAGAACGGGTTGCATCAGCACAATCAAATATCTTTGCATTACTAAACGACAAGCAGAAAGATTTTATAGAATTCGTGCTCACTAAATACATAGAAACCGGAGTAGAAGAACTCGACCAGGAAAAATTACCAATATTATTAACAACCAAATACCAATCATTTACAGATGCTCAAACAGTACTCGGTGATTTATCCAATGTCAAAAACTTATTCATCAATTTTCAAAAGTATTTGTATGATAAAAGAGCTGCGTGATTGAATGTTTAGAATTATGTAAAAGTTATAGCCTAATTAGTTCTAATTTAGATTAAATTTGCATCATTCTTAATAAATATTGCATTTACTAAAGTTTTCTAATAAATCATCGACTAATGTAGTATATAAAATCACTTGACATTATGATACTACATATAGTATATTTTATCGCTTCAATTTATAATATATGTCAAAAATTGATAAACGCTTAGAAAAATGGAGAAATCCTAATAGTAAACAAGAAATTCCAAAAGATGATCTCGAGTCAGTACTTAATCATTTTTTCCCGGAAATGTGGCATTCATCTAAGACTGGCTCACATAATTATCAAATAAAACATCCAATGTTTAAAAAATATCCAGACATATACTCATACGAAGGTGTTCTCACCATTCCTACTAAAGGTGGGCAAAAAATAAAACACTACTATATAAAATCTCTCTTACAAGCCATTGATCTAATCACGGAGGTCGAAAATGGATAAGCAATTAGATTATTACTTAAATCTTAATTATCCAATTGAAATAACAGCACTATCTGAAGAAGAAAACGGAGGATATTCTGCCTGTATTCCTCAATTGGGTAGAAATGCATATGTTGCATATGGTGACACAATTGAGGAAGCTATTACAAATCTTAATGATGTTAAGAAGGAACTATTAAAATCTCAATTAATAAATCGTTCACATATACCATTACCAGTCGTTAGTAATGAAGAAGAATACAGTGGTAAATTTATTTTACGCGTTCCAAAGGAGTTGCATCATTCTTTAGCAAACAAAGCTCTACATAATAATGTCAGTTTAAATCAATATACTCAATACTTATTAACTTATGCATTGACTTCTTCAAGTTATGAGGAAATGATTTCATCTTGTAGTACTAAAATTTCTAAGATGCTTCAAGACATGCGTGAACTTGAATATCATTTTGAAGGTATGTTGATTAAGAGTGGTAGTTATTCAAATAGCCATCATAAATATTCAGTATATAATGATTACGCTGAAGCAGCATAAATTAAAGGAATAATAATGTCAAATAATCCTAAATTATCGCCAGAGGCATATAGGAAAATTTTATCTGGTATAGATTTACTTAGCATTTCCGTGAAGGAATCAAAATCATTTATAAATACCGAATTAAAAAATCCAGTAGATATTAAGATTGATATTAATACTCAATCATCTTTTGAGGTCAAAGAGGATAATATTGTACATATTATTCAACATTATAAATTTGATGCACGTAAACAGGGCTCCAAATCAAGATTTGTACAAATAGAAGTTAAATTTTTAGTTACAATATCATCTAAAGAAGAATTTAGTCAAGATTTTTTTGAAATTTATAAAGAAGTTTCTCTACGCTTAAATACTTGGTCGTACCTACGTGAATTTGTTAATAATATGACTTTAAGGATGAATATTCCTCCATTTACAATTCCACTCTTTAAAGCATAGTTTCTATTTTCTTAATGCTGCATCAATTATGCAGCATTAATTATTTTTCCATTCTTAATATTATTTTTTTCAATACCACAACGTAACTGTATATTTTATCATGCCTGTTTTGTTGTATTCTTTTTATTAAATTTATTCTATGAAAAAAATCTTTTTAATCTTTTTATCATTAAATTGTTTTTATCTATTCTCCCAACCCATTCATAAAATTATGAATTACAACGCACTCAACTATCCGGGCTCAACAGCAAATATTCGC
Organism: Ignavibacteriaceae bacterium; assembly: GCA_036170275.1. Classification (GTDB taxonomy): domain Bacteria; phylum Bacteroidota; class Ignavibacteria; order Ignavibacteriales; family Ignavibacteriaceae; genus IGN3. The sequence goes on along the minus strand of JAVHOU010000079.1, from coordinate 1,058 downwards.
AATCCATATTTTGCAACAGTCATTTCAAACACAAACCCAGATATACTTGTAATGCAGGAAATGACATCACAGGCAGGTGTAAATGGATTCTTAACAAATGTACTCGCACCAATAGATGCAAATTACACATCAGGAACTTTTTTAGATGGTCCAGATACAGACAACACATTTTTTTATAAGCAATTTAGGTATACTTTATTTATTATCTAATTTTTCATTTTGTTCAATTTTTGTAAACATTACATAATATTGAACAAATCAATAAATAAATGAACCTTTCCCTTGCTTTTTGTTCATTATAAACATATTATTGCCAATAATGAACAGAGATTTTTATATGAAAAATATAGAAAAAAATATAATCACAAAAGCAGTTGCCATATTTGAAGAACAAACTGGCTTAAAATTAACTGCAATATTAACAGAAAATAATGTTGATATTATTCTAAGAGATAAGGAATATGATCTTAAGTTCAATGCTGAAATAGTTCCATTAATAAATAAAGAAAAACTTGGTCTTATAAGAAATCGCATAATCCATAATAAAAATATTCCGCTCTTGATAACAACTATTGTAACAGAAGATGCAGCAAATAAATTACAGGCAATGGGTATAAATTATATTGATACAGTAGGTAATGTTTATATGAATATCCCCCCTTTGCTAATTAATATAAAAGGAAACCGTCTTGATAATAAGAGGATTGTACTTGATACTCCTCCAACGAAATTTACTTTTTGGTCTGCTGGTTTACAAATTGTTTTTGCTCTTTTATGTAACCCGGACTTAGAAAAAAATACTTACCGTGAAATAGCACAATTTGCTAAAGTTGCATTAGGTACAGTATCATTAACTTTTAGCTATTTAGAAAAACTTGGATTCCTTACTGTTGATACTAATGGTAACAAAAAACTTATAAACAAAAATAAATTACTGCATATCTGGGTTACTGATTATCCTCAAAAACTTAAACCCAAATATTTTTATGGTAGGTTTCATACTGATCAGCCCGACATGTTCGATGTAATAGACCTTAAATATTATGATGCTCTTTGGG
>JAVHOU010000078.1:0-53092 GCA_036170275.1 Ignavibacteriaceae bacterium | reverse complement strand
ACTTAATTAATAAAATCAATTAAGGGTAATTATATGCGTTGGCGAGGAGAAAGAGAAAGCTCAAACGTTGAAGACAAACGAGGTCTTTCATCAAAAGGCATTATCGGCGGCGGCATAGGCGGAATTGTTATCATTCTTGTTGTGCTTCTTTTAGGAGGTGATCCAACATCATTGCTGCAAAATATTCAGACAGATCAACAGACTACTACTTCCAATTATTCTGAAACAGCAGAAGAAAAAGAACTCGCTCAGTTTGTTTCTGTTTTGCTTGCTGAAACAGAAGATATATGGCATAAAATATTTTCTGATCTTGGTGAAAACTACCGCGAACCCAAATTAGTTTTGTTTACAGGAAGCGTACAATCCGCTTGCGGCACAGCGGGAGCTTCAACTGGTACATTTTATTGTCCCGGAGATGAAAAACTTTATATTGATCTAAGTTTTTTTGATGAACTTCAGAACAGATTTAAAGCTCCCGGTGATTTTGCTATGGCTTATGTTGTTGCCCACGAAGTAGGTCATCATATTCAAAAATTACTTGGCACTATGGATAAAATGGAAAAGCTGCGCTCACACTTAAGCGAAGAGGAATACAATAAATATTCAGTAAGGTTGGAACTTCAAGCAGATTTTTATGCAGGCGTTTGGGCTCATTACACCGATAAAATGAAAAGACTTCTTGAAGAAGGAGATTTGGAAGAAGCATTAAATGCTGCAAGTGCCGTTGGTGATGACCGAATTCAAAAACAAGCGCAGGGATATATTGTTCCCGATTCTTTTACGCACGGAACTTCTGAGCAAAGAAAACACTGGTTTTATAAAGGATATACTACAGGAGATATCAGGCAGGGAGATACTTTTGGTACTGATAATTTATAATTGATATTGTTTATTGCTGCATTGTCTAATTGCTGAATTGTTTTGATGTATTAACTTCTTTAATTTTAGCTTGGATTAAGAAAAGGAAATATTTTGAAAACAAAAAGAAATTTTACTGCTATTATAGAAAAAGAAGATGATATGTATGTTGCTCTTTGTCCTGAGTTAGATATTGCTAGTCAGGGGAAGAATGTTGAAGAAGCAAAGCTAAACCTTAAAGAAGCAATCGAGTTATTTTTAGAAGATGCGAGTCCTTCTGAAATTCAGGAAAAATTACATTCCGAATTATTTATTACTCAACTTGAGGTTGTTATTGGGTAAGCTTAAAATTCTTTCTGGCAAAGATGTCTGCAGGATTTTAAAAATAAATGTTTTGTTGAAATTAGACAAAAGGGCAGCCATATAATCATGCAAAAAAGATTAGGAGACACAACAATCACACTCCCGATTCCGAACCATTCAGAAATAAAAATTGGGACACTTAAATCTATAATACGACAATCCAAACTTTCTAAAGATATATTTGAATGTTAAAAATTATGAAAAATAATTGTACTTTTATTCTTGTTTTTTTTCTTTGGTAATAAATAGTTATGTAATGGTCATTGTGAGCAATTCGCCGCGGCAAAATCGAGCGAAGCAATCTGTTGAATCAATAAATTGTTTTATTGCTTAATTGTTAAATTGTTTTGAACCTAGTCACTCTGAGCGAAGTCGAAGAGTGAATGTTCATTTTTAATAAGCGGATGAAATTTATATGAAATATTATTTTACTCTTCTTGTTCTCACACTTGCACTAATCAGTTGTTCATCAAACCAAATCGTAAATCTTAGAACTGCAAAAGATATTGTAAAAGATTATTATGAATCCGGTAAGTATGATGAAGAGATGAATGAAGTAATTAGTGATGCAAAAGAAAAGTTTGGTAAAGTTGAGATTAAGAAATCCGCCACAGGTGGACCAGTTGTAATTTTTGATGTTGATGACACCTCATTAAATAATTATGGTTTAGCCAAACAAATGGATTTCGGTTACGTTTATGATCTCAACAAAAAATGGAATGAAGAATTAAAAGCTCCGGCAATTCCTCAAGTAAAAGACTTGTATAATTATTTAATCGATAGAGGTTTTAAAATTATTTTCCTTACAGGAAGAAATTTTAACGAGTACGGAGTAACATACAAAAATCTTATTCAAGCCGGTTACACAAAATTCGATACTCTCATTACACAAAGAGAAGAGGAACAGAATTTGAAAACACTAGAGTTTAAAAGTAAGAAACGAACAGAACTCACACAGCAAGGTTATGAAATTATCGGAACAGTTGGTGATCAATGGACTGACCTTAACGGACCATACACCGGAATAAAAATTAAATTACCAAATTATCTTTATGAAATAAAGTAAACCAAAAGACATTGCATTCAGATGTTAAATCTGTGATGATCCGTTAAAGAGTCTGTCCGAATACTGTCATTCTGAATTTATTTCAGAATCTTATCCTTTTGGAAATGTGATAATCTTAAGACCTTGAAACGAGTTCAAGGTGACAAATGCTAGTTCTCGGACAGACTCAAATCCGTGTCATCCGCGTTCTATTGTGTTTATTTCCCACTCCTTTAAAATCCTTATATTTACACTTAAATTTTTAATAATAGAGATATAGATGTCCGCAAAAAGTTTTTCTGATATTCCCAAAGCATATAATCCTTCACAAGTAGAGGATAAATGGTACAAGTACTGGATTGATAACGGTATTTTTAATTCCGATATAGACAAAACAAAAAAGCCTTACACAATTGCAATCCCCCCGCCAAACATAACTGGCATGTTAACGATGGGGCATATTTTAAATAATTCACTTCAGGATATTTTTATCCGCACAAAACGAATGCAAGGTTATAATGCCTGCTGGGTTCCGGGAACTGATCACGCATCCATCGCAACAGAAACAAAAGTAACAAAGTTTTTAGCAGATAAGCAGATCGATAAATATCAAATTGGTCGCGAAGCATTTTTAGAACATTGCCAGGAATGGAAAAAAGAATACGGCGGAATAATTATTCAACAGTTAAAAAAACTTGGCGTTAGCTGCGATTGGCGGCGTGAGCGTTTTACGATGGATGATGAATATTATCACGAAGTTATAAAAGCATTTGTCGAGCTTTACAAAGAAGGGAAAATTTATCGCGGCTACAGAATGGTTAATTGGGATCCCGCAAACAAATCTGCAATCTCTGATGAAGAAGTAATTTTCAAAACTGTTAACGGGAAACTGTGGTACTTCAAATATCCAGTAATGGATTCTGAAGAGTTTATTGTTGTTGCTACAACACGTCCAGAAACAATGCTTGGTGATACAGGTGTGGCGGTTAATCCAAATGATGAGCGCTACAAACACCTTATCGGTAAAAAGATTTTACTTCCAATTGCTGACAGAGAAATTCCGATCTTTGCAGATGATTATGTTGATATGGAATTTGGAACCGGTGCAGTTAAAGTTACTCCCGCGCACGATGTTAATGATTATGATATGGGGCAGCGCCACAAACTGGAAATGATAAATATTTTTAACGATGATGCAACAACAAACGGAAATGTTCCCAAAGAATTTCGTGAACTTGATCGTTACGAAGTAAGAAAAAAAGTTGTTGCAAGATTAGAAGAACTTGGATTGATGTTTAAAATAGAAGATTACCAAAATAAAGTTGGCTACTCCGAACGCGGCAACGTTCCAATCGAACCATACTTGAGTGAGCAGTGGTTTATGAAAATGTCCTCCGAAGGCGGATCCGCTTCTGGCGGAGATGACCTCGTAACACCAGCTATCAAGGCTGTTCAGGAAGGCAAGATTAGATTCTATCCAAAGCATTGGGAAAAAACTTATTTCCATTGGATGGAAGGTATTCGTGACTGGTGTATCTCTCGCCAGCTTTGGTGGGGGCATCGCATTCCTGTTTGGTATTGCGTGGGTGATGACCATTGTAATTTAGAATGTAAGCAGCCGATTGTTTCAATCACGCCTCCGGAAAAATGTCCGCACTGCGGTTCAACAAATCTTAAACAGGATGAAGATGTTTTGGATACGTGGGCATCAAGCTGGTTGTGGGCGCACGCAATATTTAAAACTGATGAGGAAAGAAAATATTATTATCCAACAAACACACTTGTTACCGGACCGGATATAATTTTCTTCTGGGTTGCACGAATGATTATGGCGGGAATGCATTTTATGAAAGATATTCCTTTCAGCGATGTTTATTTTACAAGTATCATTCGCGATCAACAGGGAAGAAAGATGAGCAAGTCTCTCGGCAACTCACCCGATCCGCTTGAAGTAATTAAAGATTATGGCGCCGATGCATTACGCTTTACTGTAATTTATCTTGCACCGCTTGGACAGGATGTATTTTTCAGTACTGATAAATGCGAGCTTGGTAGAAACTTTGCAAATAAGATCTGGAATGCCGGACGATTTTTATTGATGAACCTGCCTGACCGGCAGGCAGGTGCTGAGAACATTTTTCTCAACAAAGATTTAAAAAATGCGCACAAGGATTTTGCAGATGAATGGATTTTCTCTCGTTTGAATAAAACTCTGCTTCAGCTAAACAAAGCAATGGATGAGTTTGAGGTTAACAATGCAATAAAACTTATTTATAGTTTTATCTGGAATGACTTCTGCGACTGGTATGTTGAGATGATTAAGAATCGTCTTTATGCTGATAATGTTGAGGTTAAGTCTGCTGTACTCACTCGTGCAATTTCAATTTTTGAAGACGCACTAAAAATGCTTCATCCATTTATGCCGTTTATTACAGAAGAACTATGGCAATTGATGGATGAAAGAAAAGATGGTGAAAGCATATCAACATCTTCATATCCTGTTGCTGATGGAAAGATGATTAAAGATTCCGCTGATGAAGAAATGGATTTTGTTAAAGATATAATTACTGCAATCAGAAATATTCGTGGTGAGATGAACATTGCGCCATCTAAAAAAGTAAATGCGATGATCAAATCTTCTTCAGTAAAAGATTATCAGATTGAGTACATAAAAAAACTTGCAAAAGTTGAATACTTGAAAGTTGATCCGAACATTCAAAAACCAAAAGCAAGTGCTTCAGCAGTTTTACGAGGTGTAGAAATATTTATTCCGCTTGAAGGATTGATTGATCTTGAAGTTGAAAGACAGAAAATACAAAAAGAAATAACTCGACTTGAAGGTTCGCTTGCGGGAATTGATAAAAAATTATCTAACGAAAAATTTGTTGCCAACGCTGCTCCAGAAGTTGTTGAAAAAGAAAGAGCAAAACAGAAAGATTGGAAAGAAAATATTATTAAACTGAAAGAGATTTTATCTAACTTAAGTTAAGTGTCCGTCATCCCGAACTTGTTTCGGGATCTGTGGAGTATTTAAAGATGCTGAAACAAGTTCAGCATGACGCAGTGAAAGGAATTATTATGTACCGCAAACTAGAAGACTTCATCAACGACTGGACTTACGAGTCCGAATCAACTTTAAAAATATTTAATAATCTCACCGATGAATTATTAACAAAAAAATTTAATGAGAATGTTAGAACTGCAGGAAGACTTGCCTGGCACATTACAACATCAATTGGTGAAATGGCTCATCGCACAGGATTAACATTTAAAACTGTTGATGATAATTCTCCAGTTCCAGCAACCTCAAAAGAAATTATTGATTTATACAAAAAAGCCTCTGAAAATTTACTATCAGAAATCAAAGAAAAATGGAATGATGAAACTTTATCTGTTGAAGATGATATGTACGGTGAAAAATGGAAAAGAGAAACCACACTTGGGGTAATTATTTCACATCAAATTCATCATCGTGCACAACTTACAGTTGTGATGAGATTATTGGGGTTAAAAGTTCCTGGTGTTTATGGTCCGTCAAAAGAAGAATGGACAAACTATGGAATGCCTGCAGAGGAGTGACAATCATATCAATTTATTTAATATAGGGGACTTCTGAAAAATAGATTTCGTATTGACTGTCATTCTCGCGAAAGCGGGAATCTATTTCATATTCACTGGATTCCCGTTTCCAAGGGAATGACCTTTTGAATTTTTCAGAAGTCTCTATAGAATAACGAACAAAGAATTAAGATTTAAGAAGTTAACTTCATAACTCATCATTTAAGATGCGGTATTTGATATTCTAGCCTCTGTTCATTCGATTAACGAATTAATGATAATCCAGTTTACTTCCGCCAATAAATTCTCGTAAAACACTATCATCAGGAATAGAAGATTCATCTGCAACGGGAGTAACAGTTTTTAAAACATTATAAACTCGTTCGGATCTTTCAAGTGCATCTGCTTTAAGCGGATCGCCTTTATATTTTTCTTTCCACTCTTCAAAAAGTTTTAGCACTCTGTTTGCATAAATTGGAACTTCGTATGGCATACCGCTGCTTATCACAAAATCTGCCGTGTTAGAATACGGGATGATGTTTCTTAATTCACTGCCGCGCACATAATGCCAGTGCTCTAATGTTTGCTGTGGATTGTAAGCGCGGAAAACAGAATCGCGCAGCATTCTGCGTATCAATCTTAAGTCAGTCCAGCGAATATATCTTCCGTCTTTCCCTTTCATTTGAAGAAGTGGTTCAAGATAAAGTTTGAATTTAACTTCCGCCGAAATGTCTTTGCTGAATGCAGGATAAAGTCCGTGCAAGCTGTCAATTAGAAGTAGTTCATCTTTTGCAAGCTTCATTGGAGTTGCATTAAGTTTGCGTGTCCCGGTTTTAAAATCATAAAACGGAATCATAACTTCTTCGCCATTGCTTAATCTAACAAGATGTTCGTTTATCAGTTCTAAATCCAAAGCTTGCGGAGTTTCAAAATCATAATCACCAAATTCATCTTTAGGGTGAAATTCCAAATCAAAAAAGTAATGATCTACATTTAGCGCTTTAAACCTGAATCCTTTTTTAATCAACTTTTGTTCAAGTTTAATCGTTGTTGTTGTTTTGCCTGATGAAGAAGGTCCGCTGATCATAACCATTCTAAGCGAATCAAGTCTTTCGATTATTAAGTTTGCAGCTACTTTAACATCATCTTCATAAAGTGCTTCAGATTCGTGAACGATGTGTGGGAATTCTCCTTTTTCAATTCTCTCATTCAAATGATCGACAGTGTGAAGATTATGCGAAACAGCCCAATCAAGATTACGCCAGATTTTTTGCCAGGGAACATTCTCATTGATTTTTGATGCATATCTTCCTTCCGCCTCTCTTCTGTTAGTGGCTTCTTCGCGGTAAAGAATATATTCCTTTGCAACTTTTGCGTGCCCGTTTTCAATCAAAACTTTTTCAACAATATCCTGAACATCTTCAATATGCGGAGTTGTACCTTCGGGAAATTTCTGATTTAGTAATTCAACAACCTGTTCGGATAATTTTTGTGCAGTTTCTTTATCTCTTCCCCCAACGGCAACAGCAGCACGATAAATTGCGTTCGCAATTCGTTCTTGATTGAATGGTACAATTGCCCCCGAACGTTTGATAACTTGTTTAATATGTGTTTCCATTTATTCTCCGGTTTTCACAAAATCTGTTTAACTGTGCAAATTTATAAAATAAGCATGATTGCTACACTGTTTGACTCAATATTTTGGCTTTTGCACTTAATTAACTTTTTCTTGTTTGTCATATAAATTTATCCTATTTTTAAACCATCTGATTCGCCCGTTATGGGCGTTTTTTGTTAGTATGGATATGATTAAAGAAAATATAGTCCGAATTTCTAGTGAAATCGCAGAAAAGCTAAACTTTTTTGTAGTGGATATTAGTTTTAGAGGTGATAACAGAAAAAGGATTATTGAAGTTTTTATTGATGGTGAAAAAAATGTTTCTGCTGATAATCTTGCCGAGATTAGCCGGGAAATTAACTCTGCGATAGAAATACAGGACTTAATTAAAGAGTCGTACCGATTAGATGTTTCTACCCCTGGAGTGGATAGACCTTTAAAGTATATCAAACAATTTCCCAAGCACATCAACAGAAATTTTGAGATTACATATGATGCTAATAATGAAATAAAAACTTTAACCGGAAAATTACTAAGTATAGAAAGAGATGAGCTAACCTTTCTATCCGGTAAAGACCAAATAATTATTGAATTTAAAAATATTATTAAAGCAAAAGTATTAATTAGTTTTTCTTAGAAGAGGAGTTAATAAATGAATTATGATATTGTCGAATCCTTTGCCCAGATGGTAAGGGAGAAAGGCATTGATAGAGACGTCCTTGGCGGAATTCTTGAAGAAATTTTTGGTCTATTGGTAAAAAAGAAATTTGGCGAAGAAGCAAAGTTTGATGTAGTTGTTAATATGGATAGAGGTGATATAGAAATTTTCCTTGAACGCCAGATTGTTGAAGTTGTTGAAAATCCAAATACACAGATTGGCATAGATGAGGTTAATAAAAAGGGTAATCAAGATGAGCTTGAAGTAGGTGAAGAGTTTGTTGAAAAAATTGAATTAGATACTCTTGGAAGAAGACTTGTTATACTTGCTAAGCAAAGTTTAAACCAAAAAATACGCGAGCTTGAAAAAGAAATTGTTTATAATGAATACAAAGAACTGCTGGGTGAAATTGTTGTTGGAGATATTTATCAGATAAGAAAAAATGATATCCTTGTTAATCATAACAAGAACGAACTTATACTTCCTCGCAACGAGCAAATTCCTTTTGAAAAATATAAAAAGGGAGAAACAATAAGAGCCATTGTTAAGGAAGTAAGAAAAGGAAACAGCGGTCCGGTTATAGTTATCTCAAGATCGGATAATATGTTTTTAAGACGATTATTTGAAATTGAAATCCCTGAAATTTACGACGGAATAATTGAGATTAAATCAATTGCTCGTGAACCCGGTGAAAGAGCTAAAATTGCAGTGGAATCACAGGATCCGAGAATTGATGCTGTTGGTGCTTGCGTTGGAATGAAGGGCGTAAGAATTCATGCAATTGTGCGCGAACTTAATAATGAAAATATAGATGTTGTTAGTTATTCAGATGATCCGATAATTTTTATACAGAAATCATTAGCTCCAGCAAAACTAAAAAAAATTGAGCTTGATGAGGATGAGAAAAAAGCAATTGTAACTGCTGATAGTGATCAGGTTTCTTTAATTGTTGGAAGAAATGGTGTTAATATCAGACTTGCTATGAAGTTAACCGGCTATGATATCGAAATTTTACGCGAAGAAAAACCATTTGAAGAATATGAAGAAGATATTGAGCTTATAGATATTAAAGAAGAACTTGGTGCTGAAGTTTATGAAATACTTATCAATAACAGATACGATACGGCAATTGAAGTTCTTACCGCCGGTCCGGAAAAATTAAAAGAAATAAAAGAGTTTGATGATAAAAAAATTGAAGAGATAATTGAGATCATTAAATCACAATTTGAAGAAGAAGAATAGCTGAATTATAAGGTAATTAGTCAATGCCCGAAACAAAATCGCCAAAAGTAAGATTATATAAATACGCATCAGAGATCAACCTCTCTTCTGAAAATCTTATTGATTTTCTTAAAACCAAAGGGTTCGAGGTTAAATCACATCAGTCTATTCTTTCCGATGAAATGATTGCCGAAGTAAATGCTCATTTTAAAAAAGATATAGAAAAATCTGAGCAGCATTATAAAAAAATTGCAGAGTTTAATAAAAAGAGAGCTGAAAAAACTGATAAAGAAGAAAAGAGTGCTCAGGTTGATGAAAAAGTTGAGCCGGCTGAGGAAGTAAAAGAGATTGTTATTACTGATATAGCTGTTGAAGAAACAACTTTGGCAGCAGATGAAATATCTATTTCTGGTGAGATAGAAACTGTAGTTCAAGAAGAAGCCGCAGATACAAAATCATCGGCAGAAATTGTTTCCCCAAAATTTGTTTCACCCAAAGACATTGAAGCTAAAAAAGTTAAAGGGCTTAAAGTTCTTGGCAGAATGGATCTTGGCGAGAGCAAAAAAGAAAAACCAGCGGTTAAAAAAGAAATCACTACTGCAAAAGAGAACAAAACTGAAGTTGCAAAAAAGAAGAAAAGACCAAAAACAAAAAAGAAAACTGCCACCGATATTCCATCTGATGAAGTAACTATTGCTAAAAAGAGAAAACGAGTTAAAAGATTTGAAATTGATGAAAAAGATGTTAAGGCAGCAATAAAGAAAACAATGTCCAGTATGGATGACACCGTGGTTACAAACAGAGCGGCTACAAGGAAAAAGAAAAGAAGAGAAAGAGAAGCCGAGGAAGAAAGATTAGAGGAATTAAGAACTTTAGATAAAAACATTATTAGAGTTAATGAGTTTATTGCTGTAAGTGAACTTGCTAATTTGATGGAGGTTCCCGTTGGGGATGTTATCTCTAAGTGTATTGGTCTTGGATTAATGGTTTCTATAAACCAAAGACTTGATGTTGAAACAATTACTCTTGTTGCAGATGAATTTGGCTTTGATGTTGAATTTCAAAAAGAATATACTGCGGAAATTTTGGAAGATGTTGAAGATGAGGAAGAAGACCTTCAACCAAGACCTCCTGTTGTAACAATAATGGGGCACGTTGATCACGGAAAAACATCTTTGCTCGATTATATAAGAAACACAAATGTCGTTGCTGGTGAATCAGGTGGAATTACACAGCACATTGGTGCTTACCGTGTTGATATTGGCGGAGGGAAACAAATTACATTCCTTGATACTCCGGGTCACGAAGCATTTACAGCAATGAGAGCGCGCGGTGCACAATTAACAGATATTGTTGTACTTGTTATTGCTGCTGATGATGCCGTAATGCCGCAAACGGTAGAAGCTTTAAATCATGCTCAAGCTGCGGGTGTTCCGATCATTATAGCAATTAATAAAATTGATAAGCCGGGTTCAAATCCTGATAGGATTAAACAACAAATGGCTGATAGGAATGTTCTTGTGGAAGACTGGGGTGGTAAATATCAATCAGTACAGCTTTCTGCAAAAACAGGATTGAACGTTGACTTATTATTGGAAAAAATTGTCCTTGAAGCAGACTTACTTGATCTTAAAGCTAATCCTAACAGGCTTACACGCGGTGCAGTTGTAGAAGCAGAGTTAGATAAAGGACGCGGTATAACTGGAACTATACTAGTGCAGAAAGGAACTCTGAGAGTTGGTGATCCTTTTGTTGCAGGAATTCATCATGGAAAAGTTAGAGCTATGTTTGATGAAAGAGGAAACAAAGTTAAAGAAGCTCCTCCATCAACCCCAGTACTTGTTTTAGGTTTTGAAGGTGCACCCCAAGCAGGCGATACTTTTATTGTACTCCAATCTGAACGTGAAGCTCGTGAAATAAGTTTGAAGAGGCAGCAACTAAAGAGACAGCAAGATCAAAAACAAATTCATCATATCACTCTTGATGAACTTGCTAAGCAAATTAGTATAGGCGGAGTTAAAGAACTTGCCCTTATTGTTAAAGGTGATGTGGACGGTTCTGTTGAAGCACTTGCCGATTCTTTGATGAAATTAAGTAACCAGGAAGTTGTTGTACAGGTAATTCATAAAGGTGTAGGCGGCATTTCTGAAAGTGATGTTTTACTTGCCGCTGCTTCAAACGCAATTATAGTTGGATTTCATGTTCGCCCTAATATCAATGCTCGAAAACTTGCAGAAAATCAAAAAGTTGATATTCGTCTTTACAGTGTAATTTATAATGCAATCAGCGAAGTTAAATCAGCATTGGAGGGGTTACTCTCTCCGGTAATTTCTGAAGAAGTTACAGCAACAGTTGAAATACGCGATACATTCAAAGTTCCCAAATCAGGAACAGTTGCCGGATGTTTTGTGCTTGATGGAAAATTAGCAAGAAGCAATAAGATTAGGTTAATTCGTGATGGAATTGTAATTCACGAAGGAAGCATTGGAAACTTAAGAAGATTTAAAGATGATGTTAGAGAAGTTGATGCAGGTTATGAGTGCGGACTAAATATTGAAAACTTTAATGATATTAAAGTTGGGGATATTATCGAAGCATTTAAACTTGTTGAAACAAAGAAAACACTTGCGTAATTATTTTTTGATCGTGTGGAAAATAAATGTCTTACAGAATTGATAAAGTTGAACATCTTATTAAAGAAGAGATTAGTCTCATCTTTTTGCATAAACTTTCAAATTTAAATCTAGGTTTTATAACGATTACAAACGTTAGGGTAAGCCCCGATTTGAAACTGGCTAAGATTTATCTTTCTGTTTTTGAAAAAGAAAGACGTGAATTTGTTCTTGATAAACTTGAAGATAAAAAAGGTTATATCAGATCAGAATTAGCGCACAGGATAAGAATAAAATTTATACCGGAACTAAGATTTTTTATTGATGATACACTTGATTACGTTGAAAAGATTGAAGGATTGATTAAGAAAATTCACGAAGATGATGGTAACAAAACAAACGAAGGATCCTCAGAGTCTTGATTATTTAACCGGGCAGGTTATCCTTATAGATAAACCTGTTAACCTGACTTCGTTTAATGTTGTAAGCCGTGTTAGAAGATTAACAAAAGTTAAAAAAGTGGGGCACGCAGGAACTCTTGATCCGCTTGCAACGGGATTATTGATTGTTTGTACAGGTAAAAAGACAAAAGGGATTTCTGAGTATCAGGCACAAAGAAAAAAATATACTGGAATAATTACTCTTGGTAAATCTTCACCTTCAATGGATTTGGCAACCGAGATTACTGAAACAATTTTGCCAGATGATTTAAGTGAAGAAAAAATTCTTTCTGCCAGAAATAAGTTTTTAGGAAATATTGAGCAGGTTCCGCCAATGTTTTCGGCATTAAAGTATAAAGGTAAAGCACTTTATAAACTTGCTAGAGCTGGAAAAGTAGTTGAGCGAAATCCAAGGCAAGTTGAAATTTATTCTTTTGAAATTACAAAGATCGATCTGCCGGATATACATTTTGAAATTTCTTGTTCCAAAGGAACCTATATAAGAGTTATTGCAGATGACTTTGGGAAAGAGCTTGGCTGTGGTGGAATTTTAAGTTTGTTGAGAAGAACAGAAATTGGTGAGTATAAAGTTGATGATGCTTATGATTTGGATGAGTTTGCATCAATGTTTGGAACAACAGAAGATAAATAATTTATATGTTTGTCACACTGAGTGTGCCCGCCTTGCCCGACGTAAGTCGAGGCAGGTCGAAGTGTGATAAATTAATTGGAAGGTAATCCTTCGACAGGCTCAGGATGACAGGATTTTTTAACAGTTATCGCGATGAAATTGTAAATGCAAGTATTCGATAGTATTAAGGACTTAACTAAGAATAAAAATACTGTTCTTACGCTTGGTACATTCGATGGAATTCATCCCGGTCATTTGAAAATAATTGACAAGTTGGTAAACCGTTCAAAAGAAATGGGATGGAGAAATGTTGTTGTTACTTTTCATCCGCACCCCAGAGCAGTTTTAAGTGCAAACAATAATGTAAAATTATTAACGACTCCGGATGAGAAAAAATATCTTCTTGAAAAGCACAAAGTTGAAAATATTTTAACAATAAATTTTATAAAGAAGTTTGCCGCATTAACTGCTGAAGAGTTTGTTTATGATTATCTCGTAAATGGAATCGGGTTAAGTGAAATTGTTCTGGGGCACGATCATCATTTTGGAAAAGGCAGAAGCGGAAATGCTGATTTGTTGAAAAAAATTGGGGAAAAGGAAAATTTTATTGTTACTACTGTTGATGCTTATTATGTTAATGATGAAGTTGTAAGCAGTACAAAGATTAGAAATGCTTTGAATGAAGGCAACCTAAAAAAAGCTAATAGTTTACTTGGCAGAAATTATTCTTTTAGCGGAACCGTAATTAGCGGTGATAAACGCGGCAGAGAACTTGGTTATCCAACTGCAAATATAAAATTATTATCGCAGGAAAAACTTCTACCAGCAATTGGTGTTTATGCTGTAAAAGTGCTTGTGGAAAATGAAAATCATTTTGGACTTTTAAGCATTGGTAAACGCCCGACTTTTTATGACGCTGGTGAAGTTGTTTCTGAAGTTTACATTTACAATTTCAATCGTGAGATATATGGAGAAAAATTAACTGTTGAATTGGTTGAACGTCTTCGAGGAGAAGAAAAATTTAACTCTGCAAAAGAGTTGATCGATCAAATGAATAGAGATAAAGTAAACGGGCTAGAAATTTTTAATAAACTAAATAATTAATTCTGGTTTAGACTGGAATTATATCGTACAAATAAATAAAGGATAGTAAAATGACGAAAGAAGAAAAACTTGAAATCGTTAAGAAATATGGAAAAGACGCAAGCGATTCAGGTAAATCTGAAGTGCAAATCGCACTCCTCACAAAACGGATCAACGAACTCACCACACATTTTGATGTTCACAAAAAAGATCATCATTCGAGAAGAGGATTAATGATGATGGTTGGTAAGAGAAGAAGACTTCTCGATTATTTAACTAAAAAAGATATAGCACGATACAGAGCAATAATAAAAGATTTGAACATCAGAAAGTAAAGGTTTAGTAATGGTTATTAAGAAAGAAGTTGAAATAGGCGGACGATTATTTTCGTTAGAAACCGGAAGATATGCAAAGCAAGCTAACGGCGCTGTTATGGTGCGTTACGGTGATACAATGGTTTTAGTTACTGCCGTTGCTTCCCCGGAAGCAAAAGAAGGTTTGGATTATTTTCCGTTGCAAGTTGAGTACCGAGAAAAAACATCTGCCGCAGGTAAATTCCCCGGCGGATATATTAAACGTGAAGGGAGACCCACAGAAAAAGAAATTCTAAGTGCAAGATTATGCGATAGACCAATCAGACCGTTATTTCCTGAAAGTTTTAATAATGAAACTCAGGTGGTTGCAATGGTTTTTTCATACGATGGAGAAAATGATGCAGATGTACTTGCAGCTTGCGGTGCTTCTGCAGCACTTACTGTTTCTGATATTCCTTTTGATGGACCAATGGGTGAAGTTAGAGTTGGTAGAATTGATGGTAAGCTGATTGCTAACCCTACTCACGAACAAATTAAATTAAGCGATATCGAACTTGTTGTTGCGGGAACCGCAGATTCTATCATGATGGTTGAAGGCGAATCTAAAGAAGTAAGTGAACAGGAATTACTTGAAGCTTTAAAATTTGCACAAGCTGAGATTAAGAAAATTGTGGATCTTCAAAATCAATTTAGAGCAGAAGCAGGAAAAGCCAAATGGACTGTTGCGGAAAAAACTGTTGATGCAGATCTTAAAAAAGATGTTTATGATTTAGCTGAAATAAAATTTAAAGAAATCGTTTATTCGATTCTTGCAAAAGAAGAGAGATCAGCAAAGAATAAAGAACTTTCTGAATTTGTAAAACAATCTTTAGCAGAAAAATATCCTGAACAGGAAAAAGTTATCGGCGAAATTCTTCACGATATGGAAAAAGAACTTATGCGTGAAAGAATATTAAAAGAAGGTATTCGTCTTGATGGAAGAAATACAAAACAAGTTCGCCCAATAACAATTGAACTTGGAAACTTACCAAGAACGCACGGTTCGGCATTGTTTACTCGTGGTGAAACACAAAGCCTAACAAACGTTACACTCGGTACGAAAAACGATGAACAGACAGTTGATGGTTTGCTGGAAGAATACTCAAAAAAATTCTACCTTCAATACAACTTCCCGCCATTTTGTGTTGGTGAAGTTGGAAGAATGACCGGAGTTGGAAGAAGAGAAATCGGGCATGGTAATCTTGCAGAAAGATCTTTAAAACAAATTTTACCTGCCGATGATTTATTTCCATATACAGTAAGAATTATTTCTGATATTCTTGAATCAAACGGTTCATCTTCAATGGCAACTGTTTGCGCCGGCTCGCTTGCAATGATGGATGCCGGAGTGCCGGTTACCAAAGCTGTTTCAGGAATTGCGATGGGTTTGGTTAAAGAAGGAAATGATTACGCAATCCTTACAGATATTCTTGGAAACGAAGATCATCTTGGCGATATGGATTTTAAAGTTGCCGGTACAAGCGATGGCATAACAGGATTCCAGATGGATATTAAAATTCAGGGAATCTCTTTTGAAATAATGGAGAAAGCACTTCATCAGGCTAAAGAAGGAAGAATGCACATCCTTGGCAAGATGAATGAAGCAATAAGTAAACCTAAAGATTCTTTATCTCTGTATGCACCAAGATTAATTACAATGAATGTTGCAACTGACCAGATCGGATTGATCATTGGTCCCGGTGGAAAAACTATTCAGGGAATGCAAAGATTATTTGGCGTAGATATTAATATCGAAGATGACGGAACAATACACATTGCTTCACCAAATAAAGAAAATGCACAGCAAGCAAAAGAGTACATCAAAAAATTAACCGCTACTCCAGAAGTTGGAGAAGTTTATGATGGTGTTGTTACTAAGATTGCTGATTTTGGCGCATTTGTAGAGATTCTTCCCGGTAAAGAAGGATTGCTGCATATTTCTGAAATAGATAATAAACGAGTAAACAAAGTTTCTGATTATCTTAAAGTTGGTGATAAAATTACCGTTAAGCTTTTAAAAGTTGAAAACGGTAAATTCTCTTTGAGCAGAAAAAAATTATTAGCTGAAGCTGCTGAGAAAGAAGCAAAAAAAAATCCGCCTAAAGAGCAACCAGCTAATTAGTTTTGTAAATCAAAATTTGATTTAGTAATATTTTTAATGGCACACTGAGCTTGTCGAAGTGTGACAATACTTTTTATTAAAGTCAGTCTTCGACAAGCTCAGACTGACATTGTTTTAGTATAATTGGCTTAGGTGAGTCATTTATCTACAAAAGAATTTTTATAACAGGATTTTAATGCTGATAGCATTGATACATTTTTTTAGAAGTTTCACTACACAACCGCTGTTGTTAAACAACAACAATGGATATTACCGCACTCAGAGCATTCCTTTGCTCGAATTAGCGTTTCCTAAATTTTTATTAATGAAATGTTTTATTTCATACAAAGAGTTTTTCAATTATGATAAAAGAAATTATAATAAATTCATCTTCCAACCAGACGCGTGTTGCGATTACGGAAGATGGAAATTTAGCCGACTTTTTTGTTGACTATCCTGAAAACAGGAGAATGGTTGGGGATATTTATCTTGGAAAAGTTGCACGTGTTCTTCCCGGGATAAGAGCTGCATTTATAGATATAGGGATGAAGCACGATGGCTTCCTTCACTTTTCAGATATTGGTGACCGCACAAAGCAGTTTCAGGATATGTTAGGTGAGGAGGATTCCGATGTTGTTGATGCAGATGATGATGAATCAAGTAAACCAAAAGGCAGCAACGGAAATAGTGATACAGCACTAACTCCTGAACCGGTTATTACAAAACTCCGCAAAGGAGAAGAAATTCTTGTTCAGATAACCAAAGAGCCTGTCAATAACAAAGGTGTGCGAGTTACATCCTCTGTTTCTCTTCCCGGCAGATTTTGTGTTCTGCTTCCCTTCGATAATAAAATTGGCATTTCAAAAAAAATATCTGATTATAAAGAGCGAAGAAGATTAAGAAACATTGCGCGTGGAATACTTCCGCAAAATTATGGATTAATAATTCGTACTGTTGCAAAAGATCAGGATGAAGAAGCAGTAAAAGATGATCTTAATAATTTGGTAAAAACCTGGAAGGTGATTGAAGCAGCAGCCAAAAGCGAAGAACCGCCAGCAATTGTTCATCAAGATCTTAGCACTACAGACAGTGTAATCCGTGATCTTCTTACCCCGGATGTTTCAAAGGTTTTTATCGATTCCAAAAAACTTTATAAGCAGATAAAGAATTATGTTCAGCTTGTTCAACCCGAAATAATGGAAAAGATTGAACTCTTTAAATCTTCTTCTTCGATTTTTGATGAATTTAAGATTGAAGAGCAGATAAAAACATTGATGGGAAGAAAAGTTTCATTACCAAGCGGTGGTTATCTTATCATCGAACATACTGAAGCAATGGTGGTGATTGATGTTAACAGCGGACGATATGCAAAAAGCAGGGAACAGGAATTGAACTCTCTTAAAACAGATCTTGAAGCAGCGCGTGAAATTGCAAGACAATTAAGGTTAAGAGATATTGGCGGAATTATCGTTATTGATTTTATTGATCTTGAAGAAGATAAAAACAGAAAAAAGATTTACGATGAATTAAAGAAAGAATTCCGTAGAGATCGTTCAAAAGTTTCTCTTCTTCCAATGTCTGATTTTGGGCTTGTACAAATTACGCGGCAAAGAATCCGCCAAAACATTATGCAGGCGATGAAAGATGTTTGCCCTATTTGCGGTGGATCAGGATTTATTACAAAAGAATCACATCTTGTTTATGAAATTGAAGATTGGTTAAAAAAGTTTAGAAAATATTCAAAGGAGTTTAGCTTAATTATAAAATGTCATCCTTCAGACGCAAGCCGATTACAGGATAAAAAATTCACTAAGATACAATTCAAGTATTTGGTTAAATTACGTATTGAAGAAGATCCCAATATTCAGATGGGCAAGTTTAGGTTCTTCTCTAAGAAAAAAGGAATTGATTTAACAGATAAGTTTAAATAAAACGGAGTGAGATAATGAAATTTTTTATAGATACCGCAAACATTAATGAAATTAAAGAAGCTGCCGCTCTTGGCATTCTTGATGGGGTTACAACTAATCCCTCGCTCGTTGCTAAAGAAGGAAAAGATTTTAGAAAATTACTTGATGAAATCCTTGCTATTGTTGATGGACCCGTAAGTGCCGAAGTTATCTCGATCGATTACAATGGAATATTAAAAGAAGCACGCGAGCTAGCAAAAATTCATCATAACATAGTTGTTAAAGTTCCATTGATAAAAGAAGGATTAAAGGCAGTTCGTACTTTAACTTCTGAAAATATTAATACAAATGTTACACTTTGCTTTTCACCTTCGCAGGCATTGCTTGCTGCAAAAGCCGGCGCAACTTACATAAGCCCATTTGTTGGCAGGCTTGATGATATTAGTCAGGATGGAATGAAATTGATTGCTCAAATTCTTCAGATCTATAAAAACTATGGTTACAAAACGCAAGTATTAGTTGCAAGTATCAGACATCCCTTGCATCTTGTTGAAGCAGCGTTAATGGGTGCAGATGTTTGCACAATGCCATTTACTGTAATTGATAAATTGTTTAATCATCCGCTTACAGACCTTGGATTAGAAAAATTTTTAGGTGATTGGAAAAAATCTCAAAGCAAATAAATCTTTTAGAAAATAATTTGGATAAAAAATGAAACGCACAAAATTCTATAACATTCATAAAAAATTAGGAGCCAAAGTAGTTGAGTTTGCAGGATTTGAAATGCCAATTCAGTATTCATCGATTATTGGAGAGCACAATTGTGTTAGAAATTCAGTTGGTGTCTTTGATGTATCACATATGGGCGAAGTTTTCGTGAAAGGTGAAAAGGCTATTGATTTTGTTCAGTATATCACAGTTAACGATGCATCAAAACTTTTTCCCGGACGCGTACAGTACTCCGCAATGTGTTATGAAGATGGCGGTATAGTTGATGATCTTTTGGTTTATAAATTTTCTGATGATGAGTTTATGCTAGTAATTAATGCATCAAACATTGAAAAAGATTTTGCCTGGATGCTGAAGAATAACAAGTTTGGTGTTGAATTAAAAAATTTAAGTGATGATTATTCTTTACTTGCTGTACAAGGTCCAAACTCACTTAAAACTTTGCAAAAACTTACTGATGAAAAAATAGATTTAGAATATTATCACTTTAAAAAAATGAAAATTGCGGGACTTGATGTAATTTTTTCCCGCACAGGATATACAGGTGAACTTGGATACGAAGTCTATTTTCTTGGAGATGAAAAGACAGCGGAAGATCTTTGGAATAAAATTTTTGAAGCGGGAAAAGAATTTGACATTAAACCCATTGGATTGGCAGCAAGAGATTCTTTAAGATTAGAAATGGGATATTGTCTTTATGGAAATGATATCGATCAAACAACAAATCCTTTAGAAGCAGGATTGGGTTGGATTACCAAATTATCAAAATCATCATTTATCGGAAAAGATGCGTTATTAAAAGCAAAAAATGATGGGCTAAAAAGAAAACTTGTTGCTCTGACTTCTGATGAAAAAATATTTCCAAGACATGGTTATGATTTAACATCAAATAAAAACAAAATTGGAATTATAACAAGCGGAACAGTCAGCCCTGTTTTAGATAAACCTATTGCAATGGGTTATGTGGAAAAACAATATTCCGAAATAAATTCTGATGTTAACTTTTTAATTAGAGGAAAAGAAGTTCCGGCAAAGGTTGTAAAACTGCCCTTTGTAAAAAGATAAAAATAATTTATGAAAATAAACGTTTTCCTTTCGCCGATTATTGTTGATGAGCTTTACTTTACAGGTAAAACAACTGTTGTAATTGATGTACTTCGTGCAACATCTACTATTGCAACTGCTATTAATAACGGTGCAAAAGAAATAGTGCCTGTTGCAAGTGTGGAATTTGCTGTTAAAGTTTCCGGAGGTATGTTTGGCGGACAAACACTGCTTGGCGGTGAAAGAAATACTAAAAAGATAGAAGGCTTTGCTCTTGGTAATTCACCGTTTGAATATACTAAGGAAGCCATTGAGGGAAAGTCAATTGTTTTTTACACTACAAACGGAACTAAAGCTATCGCAAAGGCAAAATATTCTGAAAATTTATATACTTGTTCATTCTTGAATATTTCAGCACTTACCAAGCATATAGTTTCATTAAATAACGATATAGAAATTATCTGTGCGGGAAGAAACAATTTATTTTCTATCGAAGATAGCGTCTGCGCAGGGATGCTTCTCTCAAATTTAAAAGAGCATTATAAGAATCTGGAAATAAATGATTCGGGAAATGCTGCTTTAATACTTTGTGAAAAATTTGGCAAAAATATTTTACAAATGATTCAACAATCTGATCATGGAAAAATTTTGCTTGAAAATGGATTTAATGCTGACCTTGAATATTGCAGTACATTAGATATGTTCGATGTAATTCCATCGTATTCAAACGGCGTATTAAAGAAATTAAAGAGCATTTAATTATTCAAAATTAAAATTCTTAATGTCACATAAAAAGAAAAAAAGCGTTAAAGAAAAAAACGGAAAGAGTAGTTCAAACAAAAACTATTTTAATTTAACGCAGGATAATAAAAAACACATCTTTGGGATTTTTCTCCTGATAATTTCTTTGATCCTTTTCCTAAGCATAATTACATTCGATAGAAGCGATGAAGCAAACTTATCCGATCTCTTCAAAGATTTTTTTACATCTTTTGGACAAAAAATAGATGTACAAAATTGGCTTGGCGTTGTAGGTGCACACTTCTCCAAATTTCTTGTTAAACAAACATTCGGGTATTTCTCAATTACAATTCCGATAGTATTATTTTTATGGGGAGTTTCATTCTTTAAAAAAATAGATTTTAAATTCAGACTTAACGTATCAAACTTTCTTTTACTTAGTTCAATAATAATAGCCTCACTTTTTGGTGTACTTCGCAATTACGATTTTCTTTCAGACACTTATGAACTTTCCGGTTTTATTGGTGATCACATCGGAAATTTCTTAAGCGGTTTAGTTGGCGGAATTGGAAGTACTCTTATTCTTGCAGGCTCTTTTATAGCCCTTCTTATTTTTGCTCTGGATATTAATATTGAAAGCATAATAAAATTCTTTAAGGAAATATTCATCAGTTCTGATAAGGATACGGAAAAAGACAAAAAAGCTTCTGAATTAGATGATGAAAAAGAAAAAGAAAATCTTGATAAAATTAAAAAGTTAAGTATTGATAAAAAGAAAAAGAAAGATGTATTGCCTGCTGAAGAGCTGTCAGCATCTGATTTGATGGATGAAGAGTCCGAAGAACAAACACGCATTAGAATAATACGTAAAGATGATGTTCCAGTTCCAGTTGTTGAAAATGAAGTTATAAATGATGAAGTAAAAAAAGTTAGTATAGAAAAAACCGGAGAACTGCCGGAGAGAAAAGAAAAAACAGAAAGCAATATTGAACAAAAGCTGCCAAATCAGTGGGAAGAAAATATTGAATATGTAATGCCAGGACTTGATTTACTTGAAGCAGCACCGGAAGAAAATTATCAGGTTGCTGAAGAAGAACTTACCCGCAACGCAGAACTTCTAAAAGAAAAATTAAAGCTTTTTGATATTGAGATAAAAGATATTTCTGTTACTCCAGGACCTGTTGTTACGTTGTATGAAATTGTGCCCGCTCCCGGCGTTAAAATTAGCAAGATAGTTGGATTGGAAAATGATATCGCACTTGCGCTTGCTGCAAGGGGAATAAGAATTATAGCACCAATTCCTGGTAAAGGTGCAATAGGTGTTGAAATCCCAAATGCAAAAGCGTCTATTGTAAATGCAAGATCTGTATTAGCAAGGATTGGTGAATCTGAAATGGAATTACCGATGGCTTTTGGAAAAACAATTAGCGGTGATGTTTATGTCAGCGATCTTTCCAAAATGCCTCACTTATTAATTGCAGGATCAACGGGTTCCGGTAAGAGTGTCGGAATAAATATGATTGTGGGCAGCTTACTTTATTCCAAGCATCCTTCAGAAGTTAAGTTTGTAATGATTGATCCAAAAAAGATTGAACTTTCATTCTATAATAAACTGCGCAAACATTATCTTGCTGTATCACCTGATCTGGATGAAGAGATAATTACTAATCCACAGAATGCAGTGTTGATTTTAAAGAGTGTTGAATATGAAATGGAAAGAAGATACGATAAACTTGCAAAAGCCGGGGTAAGAAATATTGTTGATTACAATAAAAAAGTTTCTGATCCAAAAACCAAACCACACGATACAGATTTAATAAAACATCATCCTATTCCTTATATAATTGTTGTTGTTGATGAACTTGCTGACTTGATGATTACAGCGGGTAAAGAAGTTGAAGAGCCGATAACAAGATTAGCTCAGCTTGCACGTGCAGTAGGGATTCATCTTGTGCTTGCAACACAGCGCCCATCTGTAAATGTTATTACGGGAGTTATCAAAGCAAACTTCAGTTCAAGAATTGCTTACCAGGTTGCAACCAAAATAGATTCACGAACAATTCTTGATATGAATGGTGCAGAACAACTTTTGGGCAGAGGTGATATGCTATTTCTTCCAACTGGTTCACCAAAGCCAATCAGAATTCAGAATGCTTTTATCTCTACCGATGAAGTTGAAAAAATTACAAATTATATTTATTCACAACCGGCATATTCAAAACCATATTTTCTTCCATCGCTTTACGAAAAAAAGAAAGATATTGCCGGAGGATATTTGAAAGATCTCGATCCGATGTTTGAAGACGCAGCCCGCGTGATTGTGCGACATCAACAGGGATCCGTTTCATTGCTTCAGCGAAGATTAAAGCTTGGTTATTCTCGTGCTGCAAGGATTGTTGATCAGCTTGAAGAAGCAGGAATTGTTGGGCCTAATGATGGTAGTAAAGCAAGATCTGTTCTTGTCGAAAATGAAGAGCAGCTTGAAACAATTTTGCGTTCCATATAGTCCAAATGCTATACTATTTATAACAAGAAGAGTTTTAAATGAAAATATTTATTAGTCTTTTATTCTTTTTTTATTCTTGCATCGGATTTGCACAAGATGCTGAATCAGTTTTAAAATCTTTGCAGAATAAATTTGATTCAATTACAGATTTATCTGCCGATGTAAGCCAAAAATCAAATGGTAAGTCCAGCCTTAGTGGAAAAATGTTTTTTAAGAAAACAAATAATCTGCGAATAGAATTTGGCAATCAAACGATTGTTGCTGATGGAAAAACGACATGGAATTATAATAAAAAAGATAAAAAAGTAATTATTAGTAATTATGATGAAAGTGGTTCCGGGTTATTATCAATCAATTACCTTATTTATGATTATCCGGCTGATTGTAATTTGAGTTTGTCATCTGAAGGAAACAAACAAATCCTATTGCTAAAGCCAAAATCAAAAAAAAATAATCCAGGCGAAGTAAAACTATACATCACAAAAGAAAATTTGATTGAGAAAGCAATTATCTCAAATCAGGCAACGGGCACAATGGAGGTTTCATTTTCAAATTATAAAGTGAATCAGAAAATATCAGATTCATATTTTACTTTCACAGCTCCGGAAGGAACCACAGTAGTTGACCTTAGATAAGAAAAGTAAATTCGGAAGAATCGGCGTAATTATTAATTACAGCATTTCAATTATTCTTACGATTGTGTTTCTGTACATAGCTTTTTATAATGTAAATCTTGGCGAAGTTCTTAAAATAGTTTCTCATGCTAATTTGTTTTGGGTCTTAATTTTTATTTTGATTACAATGCTTGGGCATTATCTGCGTGCGTTACGATGGAAGTTTATTTTAAATTCCGTAAAACCTAATACTTCTATGAAAAATCTTTTTGGAGCGCTTATGGTTGGTTACGGAGTTAATTGTGTTACCCCAAAACTTGGCGAAGTTACTCGTGCTGTACTGATAGGAAAATGGGAAGGACTTTCTCGTTCATCAATGTTTGGTACAGTTATATTGGAACGTGTAATTGATGTTATTTCTCTTGGCTTATCAGTTGTTGCTGCAATTATGTTTACCAGTGTCGGACTATCGGATAAATTTCCATGGTTGTTTACATCTCTATACATAATGGGTGGTTTTATAATCATCTCTATTTTGTTATTGACTTTTATCTTAAAGGCAAGAGAAAAATTTTCTAAATTTATAATAAAATTTGTTGGTAAAATTTCTAAAAATCTTGGTGAGAAAACTGCTTACATATTTACGATGCTTGCAGAAGGTTTCGCTAGTTTAAAGGGAAGAAAAAATTATTTATGGACGATTGCTCTTACCGTTATAATTTTGATAATTTATGCTTATGGTTCTTATGCTGGTATGCTTATGCTTGATATGCAAAGTGAAATGCCATTGACTTACGCAATGGGTTGGGTGATAATGAGCATCAGCGCAATTGGTGTTTTAATTCCAACACCCGGCAGCACAGGCTCATATCACACGCTTGCTAAATCAACTTTGGTTTTGATATTTGGTTTTGGAGGAACAATAAGTGCAGCTTATGCATTTCTTACTCATATTATCGGTTACTTTTTATTCATTTTTACAGCATTGATTATGTTCTTTTTAGTTAACAAACAAAAAGAGAACTTGATTAAGGTTGTTGAATCAGAGATAAGAGAATCATGAAAAAAATAATAACACTCATTTATTTAATTATTATTTCTGGTTTTTTATTAGCACAAAAACCGAATGAAGTGAGAGCTTCAATGGGAATTGATTTTGTAAGTATCCCTTCTCTAAAAGATTATTTGGAAGCAAACTATACAGATAGACTTAGTGATTTTAGTTCTGCCGTAAATTTTTCAGGATCTTATGGAAGAATGATTAGTCCAAATACTCAGTTAGAAGTTGAACTTGGTTATTTTCTTAATTCTTATAATTCTAGTTCAAGTTTAGGAAACTACAATTTAACTTACTCTATAATAATGCCATCATTATTATATAATTATGTAATAAGTGGAAATGGATATAATTTTAAATTCGGTGGTGGTGCAGGGGTTAGATTATTATCAATTACAGAAAAAATCTGGGGAGATCAAACTGATTATAAATATTCGTCAATAGGTTACGGATTTATTTTACGTGCTGCTGGAAATACTGCTATCTCTCAAGATGTTTTTGCTCATATAGGTGCAGACGTTCGTTACGATGTTTTAGGTGAACCCGATAATACTATGGGTGAAAACACAATTGGAAGAGTGAAATTTAGCACGCTCTCATTTGGTGTACAGCTTGGAATATCATATCAATTTTAAGGAGTTAATTTGAATTTTTTTGAGGCAATAATTTTAGGGATTATTCAGGGACTTACTGAGTTTCTCCCGATTAGCAGTACAGGGCATCTGACACTTGCGGGAAAATTTATGGGATTAATTTCCGAACAAAATCCCGAACACTGGACTTCATTTATCGCAGTTATTCAACTTGGGACAATGCTTTCAATCCTTATTTATTTTTGGAAAGACCTATGGAATATTTTAGTTGAATTTCTTCAGAACAATTTTCAAAAACGAGTTAAGTTTTCGGAACAATCAACTAATTCAAAACTTGGCTGGCTTATTATTTTGGGTTCTATCCCAATTGTTGTAATTGGATTACTATTTAAAAATTCAATCGAAGGCGCATTAACAAAAAATCTTTATGTAATAAGTGGGAGTTTAATTGTACTTGCAATCATACTTGCTATCGCGGAAAAAACAGCAAAGTTTAAAAAAGATATTAAAGACATTACTGTTTTAGATTCAGCTATGATTGGATTAGCACAGGCGGTGGCTTTAATTCCCGGTTCATCCAGATCAGGTACAACAATAACTGCGGGGTTATTTCTTGGATTAAAAAGAGATGTTGCTGCAAGATTTTCATTTCTACTTAGTGTGCCTGCGGTATTTGCAAGTGGTATACTTCAATTATATGAATCTTTAAAATATATTGATTATGATTTAACGCTAAACCTTGTAGTTGCAACCTTATTCGCTGCTGTCAGCGGTTATATTGCAATTGATTTTTTACTTAAATTTTTAAAAAAGAACTCAACTTTCGTTTTTATTTTTTATAGAATAATTCTTGGAATAACTATTTTAGTTTTAATTTATACAAATCTTATTAATCCTTAGGAGGTTATATGAAAAAATTATTTTTCGTGATCATGATTCTTTCACTGTTTATTTCATCAAACATTTTCTCACAAAAAAAGGGAACTAAAAAAATGACTGATAGCACAACTGTTGCTGTAATAAAAACAAATATGGGTACCATTGAATTAGAACTTTTTGCAAAAGAAACTCCTAAAACGGTTGAAAATTTTGTTGGGCTTGCAAATAAAGGTTATTACAAAGGTGTTATTTTCCACAGAGTAATTGATAATTTTATGATTCAGGGTGGTGATCCAACCGGAACAGGAAGCGGCGGTAAAAGTATTTGGGGGAAATCATTTAATGATGAAATTGTATCGCAACTGGTGTTTGATAAGGAAGGATTGCTCGCTATGGCAAACTCAGGTCCTAATACTAATGGCAGTCAATTTTTTATAACACTGGCTCCAACAACATGGCTAAATGGTCATCATACAATTTTTGGAAAAGTAATTAAGGGAATAGATGTTGTAAAAGCAATCGGTAAAGCTGCAAAAAATAAATCTGACCGACCACTTAAAGACGTGGTAATGGAAAGTGTAACTATAGAAAAAAGATCACCGAAATAGGTTTAAGCATAGAGGCTGTCTAAAAATTATCATTCCATTCGCCGAGGCGAACAGGTTTACAACCAATGACTTTTAAGACAGCCTCTTATTAGTTTAATTTTAGAATAAAAGATATTTAAAAAAAATGGCAAAGAGTAAAGCGCCCTCTGTTTTAGAAATAGAAAGACAGTTAAAACAAAAAAAAGTTTTACCCGTTTATTATCTCTTCGGTGAGGATTCTTACAGCCTTGTTTCAACTTTGGAAGCTATAGAAAAGTATCTTCAACCATTTATTAGCTCTGATTTTGATAAAGAAACATTTTACGGTGAGAATCAATCATTTGCGAGCGTAGTTAGTTTAGCTTCGACATTTCCGTTTGGTTCTGAAAAGAAACTAATCATATTTAAACAAACCGAAAAAGTAAAAGACAAAAAAGAACTGACTGCTTATGCCCAATCTCCTGCCGATTTTACAGTATTAGTTTGTCTTCACGAAGGAACTTTATCAAGCACCGAATCGGAACCATTTAAAACACTTGCAAACGAAGGTTATCTTTTTGAAGCTAAAGAATTAAAAGGAAAAAATTTGATCGAATGGTTAATTGCCTATGCTGAAAAAAACGACAAAGTTCTTTCTTATGAAAATGCGCAGTTACTTACTGATATTTCCGGTGAAAACAGAAATTTATTAGAATCCCAACTTGAAAAAATTTTTATTTATATAGGAGACAGCAAAGAAATAACCATCGATAGTATCCGCGGTTTATCCACATCCTTAAAACAATATACCGTATTTGATTTGCAAAATGCTATTGGAAAAAAAAATAAATCAGGTGCATTAAAAGTAATTTTTAATCTTCTTAAAAATGGGATTGAACCAATCCAAATAATTGCAATGCTAAATAAGTACTTTTCAAGCCTTGCACGTTTAAGTGAATTAACCGCCAATAAAACACCTGAGCAAGCGATTGCAAGAATTGTCGGAACACATCCATACTATCTAAAAGACTATAATGAAGCGAGAAAAATTTATACTGATTTACAACTTGGTAATGCTTTTTCTGCTCTTTTAAAGGCGGACTTATCCGTAAAATCAACATCAATTGATAATTACACACTATTGAGTATATTGATTGCAGAAATAATACCCGATTGAACTTAAATGCTTAATAAAACAAAGAATTTTTAAAATTATAATAATTTTTATTAAAAAATTGAAACAAACATCAACCACTTAAAGTACAACACAGTTGACGGATAGAAATCTTAACGAACTAACTGATGAAGAACTAATAGCTGAGTTCCAAAAGAGCAATGATGAAAAAGCTTTTGAAATTCTTGTTCAAAGATTTAAAAATCCTTTAACAAATTATGTTTATAGATTTCTTGGAGATTATGATTCTTGTGTTGATGTTGTTCAGGATACTTTTGTAAAGGTTTTCAGATATAAAGACAGCTATAGTTCCTTGGCAAAATTTTCAACATGGATTTACACTATTGCTGGTAATCTTGCACGGACAGAGTTTCAAAGAAAAAAGCGTAGAAACTTTTTTTCAATTAGCAATTACGGAGATGAAGAAAAGTTTTACGATATTCCCGATAATTCTTTACGTCCAGATATTACAACCGATAGTAATATGAAACGAGAGATAATTGAGAAGGCATTACTGAAAGTTAGAGACTCATATCGTGAAGCTGTAATACTAAGGGACATACAGGAATTATCTTATGAAGAAATTGCAGAGATAATGCAGATTGAAGTTGGAACAGTAAAATCGCGTATAAATAGAGGTAGAGCAGAATTGCAAAAATATCTGAAAGATATATATAATGATTAAGTTATTTGTAAAATGATTGAAGAAGAAAAAACATATAACAAATTAATAAAAGATCTAAAAAATCTTCCGAAGGTAAATGCGCCTAAAAATTTTGAGACTGAATTGTGGAGAAAAATCAATTCATCAGTTGAAGAAAAAGAACCAAGTTTTTGGGAAAAGTTTTTTTCTCCCAGAAGATTTGTACCTGCTGCAGCGGTAATTGCTTCAGCAGTAATTATCTTTTTTGTGATCAATATTAATTCTGATGAGACAGAAAATCCGCTTAACCTTGAACCAAAATTACGCGAAGATTTAGTGGTGGCAAAAAATATTCCTGAAGAGAATATTGTTCCGTTGAAAAGATCAGACAAAAAAAGAGACTCAAAATCTGAAGCAAAGAAAAATATTGAAATTGTTCAGCCTCAAGCTTCAGGAACTGTTAATGAAATGAGATTAAGTAAAGAGGGTGACAAATTAAAGGATGAAGCCTTAGAACAAGTAGAATTAAAACCGGATAGTTTAAAAAAGGAACAGGCTCCTATTGTGGGTGGAAATGTTTTATCGGCTCCCGTAAATGCATCTGCTTCTGATATTAAAAAGGACAGTTTAAATTTTATGCAGATCAATCTTTCACCAAAAGAAAAACAGGAAATTGAACAGCTAAAAAAACGAATTCAACCCAGTGAAAAAGCTAAATCCAAGTGATTTTAGTGTAAATTACTCTACTTAATCTTATTGGATAATATTGCTGAAACGCCTATATTTACGCCCACGATTTAAAGAAAATTAAAAATTTAGGATTAGTATGAAAAAAGGAATTCACCCAGATTACAGACCTGTTGTTTTTCAGGATGCTTCTTGTGATTTTGCAATTTTGACCCGCTCTACAATAAAAACAGGCGATACTATTAAATGGACTGATGGAAATACATATCCCTTAGTTAAGTTAGAAATCTCAAGCGGTTCCCATCCTTTCTTTACTGGAAAACAGAAATTGCTTGATACCGCCGGACGAGTTGAAAAATTCAATAGAAAATACAGTAAAAAGATTTAAGATATTTTCATAAAACATTTTATAGCCCCGTCATTAGGGGCTTTTTTATTTTAAGCAAAATAAAAATCTGGAATTGCAAGTAGCAAATCTTTTTTCTAATTCATACTTGCTTCTTCAAAATAACTCCTATAAAAATTATTTTTACCAAATCAATCTTTTCATTCAGTTAGAGAATCTTAGCTCAAAAAGTGTTAAATTTTAGTGTACTTTTTTAATGAGGTTGATATGCAGATCTGTATATTTGAAGACATTGGGTACTCAAACTTTGAGCCATTAATTTTCTCACGTCCTGTCTATGATTTAGTTTGTGGTATGAATACTCTCAAAGATAAAATTTTGAGGAATTATAAAGATGTAACATATTCGCTTCACTGTCGACCTTATCTTACTGATATCGTTAAGAAAGAAAATCCTGCTATTGCTGTTAATTCAATTAAGGATGATCATTGCTTATTTATTAATGGCAGGTTAATTGCCCCACAAAATTTAGCGGAATTACTTCCATTACTTTTTGGTGAAGACAAAGTTTATGTAAACGGCGAAACAATTATTGCAGCGTATTTATCAGGTAAAAATTTAGAATATAAGATTAAACATTTAGATGATCTTTTTTCGGTAAATGATTTTAATGGCTTACCTATAAAAATTCTTGATCTTAAATGTGCAAATTATCTTTGGGATTTAATTAATATTAATGGAAAAGAGATCACAGAAGATTTTGATTATGAATTAAATCACTCCTTAAAATACAACTTTGTAGATAAGCTTGATACATCAGTAAATCTTATAAACAAAGAAAAAATATTTATTGGTGAAAACGTTACTGTAAAACCAGGCGTAGTTTTAGATGCATCGGGCGGACCCATTTATATAGGTAACGACGCACATATTTATCCGAACGCAGTTTTGGAAGGTCCAATATTTATAGGTTCATCATCAAAAATTAAAAGTGGTGCAACCATTTATGAAAACGTAACTATAAGTAAGGTATGCAAAATTGGCGGTGAAGTTGAACAATCTATATTTATGCCTTATTCAAATAAGCAGCACTCAGGTTTTATCGGTCACTCCTATTTGGGAAGTTGGGTTAATCTTGGCGCAGATACAAATTGCAGCGATCTTAAAAATAATTACTCCAAAGTAAAAGTAACTTTAAGTACTAAAGAGATACAAAGCGGTTCGCAGTTTTTGGGATTGATGATTGGAGATCATTCTAAAAGTGCTATTAACACAATGTTTAATACGGGCACAGTAGTTGGTTTTTCCTGCAACATTTTCGGATCAGGATTTCCTGATAAATATATTCCCTCATTTACGTGGGGCGCCGCAGAATCATCTTTAACTTATGATGTTCAAAAAGCCATTGAAACGGCTAAGATTGTTTTTGCTAGAAGAAAAATTAATTTTGATAGCGAAGAAGAAATTATGTTTAAGAGAATATTTGAATTAACTAAAAGCGATAGAGAAAAAAGAGGTATTTAGTTGGAAGAAAATGTTGAACAAAATTTAGAAACGAATGAATCTATACACCTTGAGGAGCATAAGGTAATTGATTTATATGAAGGAGTGAGAGGACTTGCCGTAAAAATTCTTAATCGAGTTGAGAGAACCGATGCTTATCTTGATAAACTTCTTGATCACGAAATGAGAAATTCCGAATTAGGCGGTCCGGACAAAGCGCTACTTTACGAAATTGTTCATGGAGTAACCAGATGGATGGGAAGATTGGATTGGATACTTAATGGTTTTTATAAAGGTCAGTTTTCTAAAGCTATACCAAATCTTAAAAACGGTTTACGCGTTGCTCTTTATCAGATATTATTTTTAGATAGAATTCCCGATCATGCTGCTGTTAATGAGGCAGTTGAATTTGTAAAAAAACTTCAAGGACAAAAACCTGCGGACCTTACAAATGCAATTCTCCGGAATATTATCAGAAGTAAGAGTACTATTCGTTACCCGGATCCTAATGAAGATTTTGTTGGTTATCTAACTGCTTATTATTCGCATCCATCGTGGATGGTAAAAAGATATGTAGAAAGATTTGGAAAGGAAGAAACAGAAAATCTTTTAATTGCAAATAATGAAAAACCTTATCTTACGCTTAGAGTTAATGCAATCAAAACTAATATACAAGAATTTAAATCTCTTCTTGATACCGTAAATTTAAAATACAGACCAGGAAAGTTTTTAGACGAGTTTATTCATTTACAAAATCTTACAAACATAACTGCCTGGGATTATTTTACAAAAGGATACTTTAATATTCAGGATGAAAGTGCTGGATTAGCATGCAGATTACTTGATGTTCAACCAGGAATGAAAGTATTGGATATGTGTGCAGCACCAGGCGGCAAAACGGCGTATCTTGGCTCTTTGATGAACAATATCGGAAAAATTGTTGCCATTGACAGATATGAAGGTAGACTAAAAATATTAAGATCAAATAATGCACGACTTGGATTAACTTGTGTAACGACTGTTGAATGTGATGCTTTGGAATTCGAATCGGAACCGTTTGATCGTGTTCTTGCAGATGTTCCTTGTTCTGGTACGGGAACTTTATCAAAAAAACCCGATATTAAATGGAAGAAGGATATATTTGATCTAAAGAATATGAGTATGATTCAGTTAAAACTTCTTTCTAAAGCCGCAACGCTGGTTAAACCCGGCGGAGTTGTTGTATATAGCACTTGTTCAATCGAACCGGAAGAGAATTTTGAAATAATAAAACTGTTTTTAGAAAATCATCCAAACTTTAAAATTGAATCGGCTAAAGGTAATTTTACAGACGAAGTTGTAGATGAAAACGGATGTATTCAAACGCTTCCACAAAAACATCAAATGGATGGTGCCTTTGCTGCCAAGTTAATAAGAATTGAATAACAACAATAAAAAAATATGCTTAATAAATTTGCAGATGAATTAAGAGAGCAAAGAGAAAAAAGTGGAATCTCTCTACAACAATTAGCGACAAAGACCAGAATAGATTTAAAATTTCTGGAAGCTATCGATCAAGGAAATTTTGCATTTCTGCCTGATCTTTACGTTAAGGCTTTTGTAAAACAGTATGCAAAAACTGTTGGACTGGATGAGAACCTGGCAATTAAAAAGTTTGAAGCCGCCAGGGAAGGAAAAGAATATGATCCTAATCAGCCAAGTATAGAAGTTCAAAAGGAAGAACCTGTTAAAAAGGAAATTTCTCTGAAGCCAATTGTAAATCCTATACCACCAGTAAAATCTTATGTAGAAAATCCTTTAGAAAAAAAACCTGAAGAACCAAAAAAATCAAATAAACAAAATCTTATTTTAATAGTCGGTGGAGCTGTCGTAGTCATTATCATATTATTGATAATGCTGTTCTCAAGTAAGAGTAATGAAATAGTAGTTGAAGAAACACCGATTGAAGATTCAATTAAACAAAATCAACCAAGATATGAGGAACAGCCTGTTGAAAAAGTATCAGCAGATAGCAGTGTTGTTCCTGCTTCATCAGATAGCCTTTATCTAACTTTTAATGCAAAAGAAACTTCCTGGGTTTATATTATTTTGGATAATGTTCGAACACAGGAGTTTACTCTTTCACCAAATTCAGAATTTACAATTGCAGCTTTAAATAGCTTTAAGGCAACAGTAGGTAATTCCGGTGGTGTATCATTGCAAATGAATAATCAGCCGGTTGATTTTACAGGCAGAAGCGGTTCAGTTAGACATTTTAGATTAGACAGAACCGGATTAATTTATTTAAACGCTCCGCCCAAATTAGAACAGCAATAAATGCCAGCATCGGTAGAAAAAATAATTAATGATCTCCGTACTGAGATTAATGAACATAACTACAAATACTATGTTTTAGCAGAGCCTTCAATAAGCGACGAACAGTATGATAAACTTGTTAAAGAATTAGAGAGTCTTGAAGCTGCAAATCCTCATCTTATAACCTCAGATTCTCCAACACAAAGAGTTGGAAGAGATCTTACAAAAGAATTTAAACCTGTCACACATAAAATTCCCATGCTTAGTCTTACTAATACTTATGATGAAAAGGATGTTTATGATTTTGATAGAAGAGTGCGAGAAAATTTACCTGATGGAGAAAAAGTTGAATATGTTGTTGAATATAAAATTGACGGAGCCTCAGCCAGTCTTAATTATGTAAGTGGATTTCTTAAAACCGCAGCCACACGTGGCGATGGAACTACCGGTGAGGAAATAACTAATAATGTAAAGACAATTAGATCGGTACCTCTCAAAATATCTTTTCCTAATAATCTTAAGTATGTATTGAATGATTTCGAAGTTCGCGGGGAAATTTATATGCGCATCGAGGATTTTGAAAACATTAATAAAGAAAGAGAAAAAGCTGGTGAAAAACTTTTTGCCAATCCGCGTAATTCTGCAGCAGGAACATTAAAACTTCAGGATCCTAAAATTGTTAATAAAAGAAACCTAAGCATTTTTCTTTATTCCATAAATAGTGCTGATGATATATTTGAATCCCAGTTGGAAAACCTAAATTTACTTAAGGATCTGGGGTTTAAAGTAAATCCCGATTACAAAGTCTGTAAAAACATTGAGGAAGTATTAACTGCCTGTAAAAGTCTGGAAGAAAAAAGGTACACACTTGATTATGAAATTGATGGTGCAGTAATAAAAGTTAATTCAATTCGTCAGCAGAATATTTTGGGAAGTATCGCAAAATCACCGCGCTGGGCTGTTGCATATAAATTCAAAGCTAAGCAGGCTTTTACAAAATTAAATGGAATTACATGGCAAGTCGGAAGAACTGGCGCCATTACTCCTGTCGCAAAGCTTGAACCGGTTAAGCTTGCTGGCTCAACTATCAGTCGTGCAACATTACATAACTTTGATGAAATTGTTCGCAAAGATATTCGGGTTAGCGATACTGTTATTATTGAAAAAGGTGGAGATGTAATTCCTAAAATTGTTTCGGTTGTAATTGATGAGCGACCAAAGAACAGCAAACCAACGGTACCGCCTGAATTTTGTCCTGTGTGTAAATCAAAAATTAATAAACCACAGGATGAAGTTGCCTTCTATTGTGAAAACCCGGAATGCTCTGCGCAGATTAAGGGACGACTAATCCATTTTGCTTCTCGTGGTGCTATGGATATTGAAGGTTTGGGAGATGCATTGGTAGATCTTTTTGTTGAGCAAGGTTTTTTCAAACATTTTTCTGATATATATAATTTAAAAAAGCGCAGAAAAGAATTAATCAAGATTGAAAGACTTGGAGAGAAAAGTATTGATAATATTTTAAATGCGATTGAGAAAAGTAAAGCCCAACCATTCTCCAAAGTTTTATTTGCGTTGGGAATAAGATATGTTGGCGCAGGTGCTGCACAAAAAATTACAGATCATTTCAATTGCATTGATGATATTATTGCAGCAAATGAAGATGAGATTTCTTCTGTTTATGAAATTGGTCCAAGTATAAGCAGTAGTATTAAAAGTTTTTTTACAAATAAAAAGAATGTTCAGTTAATTAATGATCTAAAAAAAGCCGGATTAAAATTTGTTTCAGAAAAAAGAACGATAAAAAAATCTACAATGACAGATAAAACTTTTGTTTTAACTGGTACGTTAAGTTCTTTTTCAAGAGATGAAGCCGGAATAAAAATCACAGCCCTTGGTGGGAAAGTGACTGCTACTGTTAGTAAAAGTACTGATTATGTTGTTGCTGGAGAAAAAGCCAGATCAAAATTATCTAAAGCCGAATCGCTTGGAATAAAAATTTTAAACGAGGATGAGTTTTTAAAAATGCTAAAAGAGAATGAATGATTATGATTGAAATGATTAAAGAAAAAACAGCACGTTACCTTATATCTAGACAATTAAAAAATATTGTTTTTGATGAACAATCATTTTCAGCCGCACTAAAACGATCTGGAACATTTCTCATACTTATGCCCGAAGATGAAAGAGATTTTCGTCATTGTTTTTTTGTTTTGGATTATCTTGAGCATATTAATAAAACAATAAAAATTCTTACAAAAGATTATAGAATTAGTTTACTGCCGGCTAAGTTTAGAAATAAAGCTTTGGAAATAGGTATTGCGGATTTGAATAGGCTTGATCTTCCAAATCATAAATTGATTAGCAAACTAGCTGAAATGAAATATGATGGAGTAATTGACCTTAATAGAAAAGACAATTTGTTTTTCAGTTATGTTGCAAATCTTGTTAAAGCAAGAATAAGAATCGGCTTTACTAAAAAAGGAGCTGATAAATTTTATAATTTTCAAATTACAAATAATGCTGTTGATCCGGATAAATCGTACAATAATTTCTTAAATTGTTTAAAAATGTTTTAAGGTATTTAAATGAACTTCGAGACAAAACAAGTTGGAAACATTACAATCTTTAAACTGAATGAAAAAAGATTAGATACAAATATTTCAGGATTGCTTAAAGGTGAATTTACAATGTTACTTAAAGTTGAAGGAGTAAATAAATTAATAATTGATCTTAGTGAAGTTGAGAGCTGCGACAGCTCCGGTTTAAGTGCAATACTCGTTGCAAACAGAATACTATCGGCGAATGAAGGACAAATAAGATTAGCAGCCCCTTCAGAAAAAGTTCGAATATTAATTAAGGTAACTCAGCTTGATAGAGTTTTAAATGTTACCGATAGCGTTGAGCAGGCATTGCAAGATTTGGGGCGATGATAATTGCAAGTTTCCGCATTAGATTATTTAATCATTGCTGCGTACTTGATATCAATTGCAGCATTGGGAAGAATTAGCGGAGGCAGACAAAAAACTGTTAAAGATTATTTCATTGGATCTAAAGAAGTACCCTGGTGGGTGATAAGTTTTTCAATTGTTGCCGCCGAAACAAGTACATTAACTTTTATTTCTATTCCCGGACTTGCTTATTTAACAAACCTTAATTTTCTTCAGTTAACTTTTGGATATCTTATTGGAAGAATAATTGTTGCTTTGTTCTTTTTGCCTGCTTATTATAAGGGCGAATTGACTACAGCATATTCTTATCTTCAAAATAGATTTGGAAATAAAACAAGATCATTTGCTTCCATAGTATTTTTATTTACCCGTACAGCTTCTGATGGTGTTAGACTTTTTGCAACTGCAATTCCCCTTTATCTTCTTTTAAATATTTCTCCTATTATCGCAATCGTTATTATTGCTTTTGTTGCATTGCTTTATACATACACCGGTGGACTTAAAGGAGTTATTTGGGTTGATGCGGTACAAATGTTTATTTACATCGGAGGTGCAATTTTAGCAGGTATAATCTTGATTAACCATTTGCCGGTTAGTCTAGGACAATTATTTTCTAATCCTGATATTTTGAAAAAGATGAGCATATTTAATTTGGGGTTTGATAAAGGCATCGCGGGATTTTTTTCTCAACCATACACTCTATTAAGTGGGTTAATAGGTGGTGCCTTTCTATCAATGTCATCTCACGGAACTGATCAACTTATCGTACAGAGATTACTTGCTGCAAAAAGTTTGGAAGACAGTAAGAAGGCTCTTATCACAACAGGAGTGGTTGTAATTTTTCAATTTACATTATTTTTAATTCTCGGTGTTCTTTTGTTTGCATACTATGGTCCGATGGGAATTCGATCGGATGAAATTTTTCCCAAGTTTATCATTGAAGTTCTCCCATCGGGTGTAAAGGGAATTATTATTGCAGGATTATTTGCAGCCGCTCTTTCTACACTTGCCGGCTCAATTACTTCCTTGGCATCATCTACAATGATGGATCTTTATTTACCTTTTAGAAAAGTTAATGATGAGAAGAAAAATTTATTTATTTCTAAATCATTAACAATTTTCTGGTCAATTATGCTGATCATCTCAGCATTTATTTTTATGGAAAGTTCAAAAGCAGTGGTTGAACTTGCATTAAGTATAGCATCATTTACGTACGGTGGATTGCTCGGAACATTTCTTCTTGGACTTTTAAACAAGCGGGCAAAACAAGAGGATGCTTTAGCTGGATTTGCATCCGGAATATTTGTGATGATTGCGGTAATCAGTTTAAAGTTGGTTGCCTGGACATGGTTTATTTTAATTGGTGTGTTGGTTACTTTATTAATTGGTTCTTTTTTAACTTCACTATCAAGAAAAGAAATCGATTAAATTGATAGTTTTTCAAAACTCAACAATGTAATAAACATGACAAAATTGAAGAGGTAAACTTGTCAGCAATAGATTATCTGATAATAATAATTTACTTCGTAATCTCATTACTTATTGGAATTTATTATTCCAAAAGAGCAGGAAAAAGCACTCAGGAATTTTTTCTATCAGGAAGAAATCTTCCCTGGTATCTTGCTGGTGTTTCAATGGTAGCCACTACATTTGCTGCCGATACACCGTTAGCTGTTACAGAACTTGTTGCTAAAAATGGTGTTGCTGGTAACTGGATTTGGTGGAATTTTGCTTTCGGCGGTATGCTTACTGTTTTTTTCTTTTCCAGGTTGTGGAGACGAGCAGGAATTATGACCGAAGTAGAATTTGCAGAGATAAGATATTCAGGTAAACCGGCAAAATTTTTACGCGGTTTCCGGGCAATCTACCTCGGATTGTTTATGAATATCATCATCATTGGATGGGTCAACAAAGCTATGTCTTCCATCCTGCAAGGGATGTTTGGAATCGATGAATCAGTTGTGATGCTTTATGTTTTTGGTTGTATGATATTGGTAGCATTTTACTCGGCACTTTCTGGCTTATGGGGCGTTGTAGTAACGGATGCGTTTCAGTTTTTTATAGCAATGCTTGGATGTATTATTTTAGC
The DNA here is from genome assembly GCA_036170275.1 of Ignavibacteriaceae bacterium. Lineage (GTDB taxonomy): Bacteria > Bacteroidota > Ignavibacteria > Ignavibacteriales > Ignavibacteriaceae > IGN3. Next base: position 14,224 of record JAVHOU010000078.1, on the reverse strand, counting down.
AATAATTGTTGTTAACTCATCTGCTATTGGTGGCGTTGCGGGATTGAAACAAAAGCTGCCGGGATATGTTTTTAATTTTTTCCCAGTTGTTTCTGATATTCCATCGGCAGCAGGCACTTTGGCAATGTCATTCTTTTCTTTTCTTGCTTACATAGGAATAATCTGGTGGGCTTCTTGGTATCCGGGTGCAGAACCAGGTGGCGGTGGTTACGTTGCACAAAGAATGATGTCTGCCAAAGATGAAAAGCACTCCTTATTTGCCACACTTTTTTTTCAAATTGCTCATTATGCAATCAGACCATGGCCCTGGATAATAGTTGGATTATGTTCAATTGTGCTTTATCCACAGCTTGCTGATGCACAAAAAGGTATGGGATTTATTTTTGTGATGCGGGATTTTCTTCCTGCCGGATTAAAAGGGTTGTTGATTGCTGCTTTCTTTGCTGCTTATATGAGTACTATTGCAACGCAATTAAATTGGGGGACATCATATTTGATCAATGATTTTTATAAAAGATTTATTAAAAAAAATGAGGATGAATCTTATTACGTCCGTTCATCACGTATTGCAACAATTATATTAATGCTTTTATCGATTATCGTTACTCTTTTTATCACCAAAATTTCCGGAGCTTGGGCATTTGTTATTGAATGCGGTGCCGGTGTTGGGTTAGTCTTAATACTTCGCTGGTTCTGGTGGAGAATAAATGCCTGGTCAGAAATTTCAGCTATGATCACGCCCTTTATCATCTTCCCAATATTAAAAAGTTATGGAATTTTATTTCCATACAGTTTATATATAATAGTACCGGGCACAACATTAGTTTGGCTTACAGTTACATTTTTAACAAAACCAACAAGCGAAGAAGTGTTGAAATCATTCTATACAAAAATTCACCCGGGTGGAGTAATGTGGAAAAAAATATCATCACAACTTCCGGAAGTTGAAAGCGATTCCGGTTTTTTAAGGTTATTTATTAACTGGTTATTTGGAGTTATTTTAGTTTATTCATTTTTATTTGGTATCGGGAAATTAATTTTTGGCGAGTTTAACTCATTTTTAATTTATTTAGTTGTAGCAATAATTTCCATTTTTATTATCTATAAAAATCTTTCTAAAATTGGTTGGAAAACAATTGTAAAATAAAATGTTAGAGTTCGATCGATTAAAAAATATTGATCTTGTTGTTTTTGATGTTGACGGAACCTTAATTAGTGATAACGGCGAATTAGGGGAACAAACAAAACAGCTAATAAAGGAATTAAAAAAATACGGAGTTGTGTTTTCATTTGCTTCGGGAAGATTACATTCTGCTTTAATACCTTTAGCGGAGGAATTAAATATTCACACTCCGTTAATTTCACTGGATGGCACTGTAATAAAAAGTAATTCCAGTAAAGAATTTGTTTATCGATCATTTTTAAAACAGAAGCATGTTAAAAAAGCTATTGAGTTATCTGATAAATATCTTGTTAACATTGCACTTTGTCATGCAGATGCAATTTATTATACTGAATCTAATTCTGTTATTCCAAAGTTATTGGATAAATATGGTGCTGTTTATAAAGAGGTAAAATCTTATGATGATTATACTTCACAAACTCTTGAAATTGTTTTCGCGGGTGATAATAAAAGAACTGTGGAATATTTAAGAGATAAATTCAGTTTTCCATTTACATTAGGATGTTCTATTTCGTTTTTTAGATCACATTCTAACGATGAAATTTATTATCTTGAGATTAGAAGATCAGGTTCGTCCAAAGGTAAAGCGTTGTTAAGATTGATTAAACATTTAAACTTAAAAGAATTCAATACTGCTGTGGTTGGAGATTGGTACAACGATTTAAGTTTATTTGAAACAAAAGCCCTTAAGATATCTGTTAAAAATGCAATTGCAGAGCTAAAACGCAATGCTGATCATGTTTTAGAAAAAACTAATAACGAAGACGGTGTTTCAGAATTTCTTGAAATATTATTAAAAGCAAAATCAAAAAAATGAGTTTAGAAAAAAACAAAATGCGTCAAGTAGGGTTAAAAAGAAAAATTTTGATTGCATTAATGACAGTAATCCTTATTGTTTTAATGTTTCCCCGTGGAGAATCCATAGAATCTGAGGTTACCGAGGGTGCAATTTGGACTAATGATGATTTAATTGCAACATTCAGTTTTCCAATTATTAAAGATAAATTAATTTATCAGGCAGAATTAAAAGAAGCAGAAAAATCTGTTTATCCGGTAGTAAAAAATATTTCCATTAAAGGAAGTGATTCTTTAAAAACATTTGCTGAATATATTATCAGTGTTATCGATGAAAACCTTAAACAAGAAACAGAAACATATTTAAATCCCACATTTCTTAGTACTAAAGCTTTTACCAGCTTTCTAATAATAAGAAAACAACAAAATGAATCTTTAAAAGGAAGAGAAAGATCATTAAATAATATTTTTGCTGCTGCAGGATTAATTGTTGATGCCGTTAGTAAACGTGGCATACTTAATTTGCAAAGTGAAGCAAAAATAAAAGATAGCTTAGCCATAAGGCAAGGTAATGTCGATAAGATTGAACCAGTAAGTAAATATTTATTTTATGATCAAGCCAGAAAAGAGATAAAAAATAAAATACATGATTTAAATTATTCGGAAGAAACAGAGGCGGCATTAGTAGAGTTCACACTTCATTTTGTTTATCCAAATTTTATTTTTGATAAAAATGCAACCGATATAGAAATTGAACAAGCAAAAAATAATGTTTCTAAATATTCCGGAATTATTACTGAAAACGAAAGGATAATAGCCAAGCATGATCGTATAACAAAGCAGATAAAACTAAAAATTGATTCCTATAAAGAAGCCAAAGGTGAAGCCACGGGACAGGAGGGATTACTTCTTCAATTTATTGGGAAATTTCTTCACATAGCTTTTTTTATTACTCTGCTCTCGATCTATCTTTTCCTTTTTAGAAAAAAAATATTTTATGATAACACCAAAATTATTTTAATCTCGTTCCTGATAGTATTTATTTCATTTGTTACTTTTCTTATTAATCAAATAACTGTTAAAGCGCCAATACAATATCTTATTTTTGTCCCAGCCGCCTCGATGATATTTACAATTGTGTTTGATTCACGTGTTGGTTTTTATCTTACTGTAATTCTCTCGTTAATTGTGGGAGCATTAAGAGGTAATGATTATACATTCATGGCAATGAATTTTATTGCTGGCGGATTATCTGTTTACACTGTTAGAGATATTAAAAACCGTACACAAATCTTTCGTTCGTTTTTATTCATTCTTGTTGGATACGGCGCCTCAATATTAGCATTTGGATTGGAAAGATTTGCAACCGCAGATACTATGCTTCTTGAATTTGCTTTTGCTTCTTCAAATGCACTGATAAGTCCCGTTTTAACATACGGACTTTTAATATTTTTTGAGAGGCTATTTAAAATTACTACTGATCTGACCTTATTAGAATTATCAAATTTCGATAGACCATTACTCAGAGATCTTGCACGAAAAGCGCCGGGAACTTTTAATCATTCGATGACAATAGGTACTTTAGCTGAAGCAGCCGCAGAGAAAATAGGAGCTAATGCTTTATTAGCAAGAGTTGGTGCATATTATCATGACATTGGAAAAACAATTTCACCGCAGGTATTTGTTGAAAATCAACTTAATAATCAAAACGTACACGAAAATTTACGCCCCGAAGAAAGTGTACAAATGATTATAAGACATGTTCAAGAAGGCATTGAACTTGCTCGTCAGAATAAACTTCCAGATGAATTAATTGATTTTATACCAATGCATCATGGAACAACTACAATCACCTACTTTTATGAAAAAGCAAAAGAATTATATGGCGAGGACAAAGTAAATATAGATGAATATAAATATCCCGGTCCAAAACCAAACAGCAAAGAAACAGCAATTGTTATGTTGGCTGATGGATGTGAGTCAGCGGTAAGATCTATAACTGAACCTGATACACAAAAAGTTGAAAATATGATAAATAATATTTTTAATTCGCGCTTAAAGGAAGGGCAATTGGATAACGCCCCAGTAACTTTTAGTGATATAAGTAAAATGAAAGAAGCATTTCTTTCAATATTAATAAGTCAGCATCACAAAAGAATTAAGTACCCAAAGCAGGACGAAGCTGAAAAAGGAATTAGTACGGATAAAGACAGCTAATGGAGTTGTTCCTTAAAGAATATCTTACTTATCTAAAGCTTGAAAGAAATCTTTCCGAAAACACGATATCATCTTACAAAATTGATATCTTAGCTTTCATTTCATTCTTGTCAAACTATAATATTTCAGATCCTTCAAATATTTCTTCAGATAAAATAACAGCTTTCTTTAAGACATTAAAAGATTTTGGATTAACAAACACATCTACTGCGCGTTACTTTTCATCTCTTAAAGGTTTCTTTTTATATCTGTTAAAAAATAATTACATCATAAAAAATCCTATTGATAAAATAAGAGCACCTAAACTTTCTAAAAAATTACCGACTGTTCTTAACATTAATGAAGTAGATGCAATTTTATCAAAACCAAATATTAATGATAAGTTGGGATTACGAGACAAAGCTATTCTTGAGTTGTTCTACGCTTGTGGTACAAGAGTATCAGAACTAATTAATCTTAAAATATCAGATCTATTTTTTCACGAAGAAGTTATCAGGGTTTTTGGGAAGGGATCAAAAGAAAGAATAATACCTATTGGTTCAAGCGCAGTAAAATGGATTAAAAAATATCTAACCAAGAGCAGACCGCTCTTGATGAAAAAGTTGAAAAGTGAAAATTATCTTTTCCTAAACTCACGGGGGATAAAACTTTCACGTATGGGTGTATGGAAAATTATTGATCGTTATGTTAAAGATGCCGGCATAATGAAGGAAGTTCATCCTCACACATTTCGGCATTCTTTTGCAACGCATCTTTTAGAAGGCGGTGCTGATTTAAGAGCAGTGCAGGAAATGTTAGGTCATGTAGATATTTCTTCAACGCAAATTTATACACACATAGATCGTGATTATATAAAACAAATTCATAAACAATTTCATCCTCGAGGTTAGTTTGCCGGATATTCAAATAAGTGAACGATTAATTTCTTTTATTACTTTTCTCCCAATGTTCATTCTCTCTATTACTTTTCACGAGTTTGCCCATGCTTTTATCGCAAATAAAATGGGAGATCCTACAGCCAAAAATCAAGGCAGGCTATCTTTTAATCCTATTAAACATATTGATTTAATTGGTACTCTAATTATGCCGATAGCTTCCTTTGCAACAGGAATAGCCCTTATTGGCTGGGCAAAACCGGTACCAGTTGATAGAAAAAATTTTAAAAATGTTTTTCGAGATGATGCTTATGTATCTGCTGCGGGACCATTTGCAAATCTTATACTGGCGTTAATTTTCTATTTGATTTTCTACTTCATTCTTAACTTTAATTTGACTGAAAATCAATTTTTAATAAATATTTTTTGGTACGGAGTATTTTTTAACATTTTTCTCTTTGCGTTTAATCTTTTACCAATACCTCCTTTAGATGGTTCGCATATTATTTTTGACTTATGGCCGAATAAACTTACATCAAAAATTTTTAGTCTGGGTTTTTATGGGTCCATATTACTTCTTTTATTTATATACAGCCCGTTGTGGGGAATTTTTATGAAGTTAATTAATTTTATTCTTAATGGTTTACTAAAATTAGCACAATAAATTTTATATGAATAAAATTTTTATTTTCATCATACTGCTGTTTGTTTTGGGATGCACTGAAAAGAATGAGGATCAGGACAACATTCAATTAGATCAGGAAATTGCCAAAGCAAAGCTAAGCGAAGTTAAGGATTTTTTATTTGTTGGTAACTTTTCCGGCTTGCCATCAATTTATAAGTATGATATTACGACAGGAAAATCAAAAATATTTTGGCGGCACGATGACGAAAGAGTATTTGATCTTTTAATATCAAGTGATAGGAAAGCAGCGTACTTTATTACAAAAAGAACACAGGAATTAAAATCATCTCAACCAGCAATTGAAAAAGGTCAACTATATAGAATAGATATTGAATCAAATAAGGTTGATCTCGTTACTCAACTTGATGAGGGAATACAAATAGTTTGTTTCTGGACGGATGATGATAGGTTTACATTAATTATTAATTCTATTGATAAAACAATTGCTTCATATATAAATAAAAACACTCAGATTTATAATAAATTTGGGAAATTATTATCAGATAAAAATGAAATATTTGATATTACAAAAGATGGATATCCAGTAACGAAATTTTCTGAATTAAAGTATACTTCACCCAACGGAATGTTTACCGTTTTGGAAAAAAATGATTCGGTTCAGATAAAACAAACAAAGACAGCTAAACCAACAAAAACGAGATTTGTACATAAAGAAATAAAACAAATTGGCTGGGCAGAAAATAGTAAAGATGTTATTCTTCTTTTATCAGATAAAATTGAAAATAAATCTTCTTCTTCAAATCCTATAAAATCTTTACTTGCGATATTTGATTTACAAAAGAAAAAAACAGTAAAAATATTTGAAGGAGTTGGTTATAAACATTTTGCGCTAATAGGTGATTTACTGATATTTGATGAAGGCTTTGGCAAAGATTCCTTTATCAGGCTTATAAAAATTAGCCAGCTTGAAGATTCTAAAACAATAAAAATAGTCGGTGGCTGCGGGCTAAGAAACATTGCTGGAATATAGAACCAGCACCAGCTTATAAATAAAACTAATAAATAAATTGAATACTTATTTAAGAATAATAAGGTATACACGCCCATACTGGCGTCATATTTCTTTAACTTTTGTTTTTACAATTCTGTTCGCGATACTAAATGGTCTATCTGTATACCTAACCATTCCATTGCTTGATACTTTGTTTCAGGAATCGGCGACAAAACAAACTGTTCAGGAAGTTTCTCATTTAAACCAAACTTCTGGTATTCTTCCTGCTTGGATAACTGGAATAAAGGATGGTATATCCAATACTTTTAATCACTATATATTAAGTGGTGAAAAGACCGATATTCTTTTTAAGATTTGCATCGTAATATTTATATCATTTCTGTTTAAAAATATTTTTTCTTACGCACAATCATACTTTATGGCTTATGTAGAATATGCTTCTATGAAAGACCTCCGCGACGATACTTATCAACACTTGCATAAACTGCCTTTAAGTTATTTTAAAAAAGAAAGAGTGGGAAATCTTATTTCCCGATTTACAAATGATATTGGAATTGTACAGGCAAGTATTTCTGCAACCTTTTCTAATCTTATAAAAGAACCTTTAACCATCATAGTGTTTCTTGCAATTGCTATTGGTATTAGCTGGAAGCTTTCCCTGTTTGCTCTTATCATTGTCCCGATTTCCAGTTTACTTATCGCTTGGTTTGGAAGCCGACTAAAAAAATTGACAACTCTGCTTCAAATTAAATTAGGTGATATTACAAGTGTGCTGCAGGAAACTATCTCCGGTGTAAAAATTGTAAAAGCATTCGGTATGGAAAACTATGAGAACAAAAGGTTTATGGATGAAACAAAAAATTATTTTAATATGGTGCTTAAAACTGTTCGTATCAGAAATCTTTCCTCACCGGTAACAGAATTACTAAGCATTATTATCGGCGCAGTAATAATTTACTACGGAGGACTTCTTGTTTTGCAGGAAAAAAGTCTTAATGCCAGTCAGTTTCTTGGATTTCTATTCGCAATTTTTCAGATGATGCCTCCAATAAAAGAACTTGGCAGTGTTAATAACAGAATTCAGGAAGCAAGTGCCGCTGCAGATAGAATTTTTGAAATAATTGATACTGAGCCATTAATAAAAACAAAAGAAGGTTCAATAGATTTACCAAGATTTGATAATGAAGTAAAGTTTGAAAATGTGTCTTTCCATTATGAAGATGCTGATGAATTGGTACTTGACCAATTAAATTTTTCAGTTAAAAAAGGTGATATACTTGCTTTAGTTGGACCCAGCGGCGGCGGCAAATCCACTTTGGTTGATTTGATTCCAAGATTTTATGATCCTACAAGCGGAAAAATTATAATTGATGGACAAGATATTAAAAATGTAACTGTTGAATCTTTAAGAGCTAAAATGGGAATAGTAACTCAAGAAACATTTTTATTTAATACAACTATTTTTAATAACATAGCTTACGGTTTACAGAATTTTCCTAAAGATAAGTTGATAGAAGCCGCAAAGATGGCTAATGCACACGACTTTATAACTGAAATGCCACTTGGTTATGATACAATAATTGGTGAGCGCGGAATTATGATTTCTGGTGGTCAGAGGCAAAGATTGACCATTGCAAGAGCTTTATTAAAGAATCCTGAGATAATGATTTTTGATGAAGCTACTTCTGCACTTGATAACGAATCTGAAATTCTTGTCCAGGAAGCAATTGAAAGATTAATGAAAAACCGAACTACATTTGTTATCGCTCATCGCTTAAGTACAATAAGAAATGCGACGAATATTCTAGTGATAGATAGAGGGAAAATTATTCAAAGGGGTTCGCACGAGGAATTATTAATGCAGGAAAAAGGACTTTATAAAAAACTATACGATATGCAGTTTAGAGATAATGATGCCAATGACGCAGAGTAGATTTGCTTCAAAATATATCTTTCCTCTTCTTGCTATTTTCTCTGTAAGAAGATTAGAGCGTTACTAGGTAATCATTTGTAAAAATCCAGATGATTTAGGTTTTCGAAAATGATTAGGGAGTACATTAAGTGAACAAATTTGACTCATTAAAAGAAAAATGCGACTTATGCGGTTCGGAGAAAATATATCAATATCACAGAGCCGATAATGGTGCACAAATATATAAATGTAGTAACTGTAAAATACAGTTTCTGAATCCACAATACACGGACGAACATCTATCCAATTATTATTCGACATATATCCGTGACGAAAGTAAAATTGAAGATGAACTTATAAAAGCCCAGACATATTGTCTGTCTCTTGTTGAAGCTTTTCTTCCTAAAAGAGGAAGTTTGCTTGAGATTGGTTCTGGAAACGGTTATCTGTTAAGAATTGCGAAAGAGAGAGGTTGGCATCCGTTAGGGCACGAAATAGATTGTGAAAGCGCAAAAAAAGTTAGTGAAAAAATCGGGATGGAAATGCTCTGCGGCGAATTTACCGCGCTGGAAATAAATTATAAATTTGATGCAGTGATGATGCTGCACGTACTTGAACATTTAAAAGATCCTGTCAAACATATAAAAAAAATAAATTCCTTGTTAAAAAATTCAGGTATTTTATTTATTGCACTTCCAAATATTCAGTCAAGGTCAGGTTTATTTAAATTTGGACTTGAAAAACTTAAAATTAAAAAGAAAAATGTTGCGGCTTATTATGATACCGGTCATCATTTATGGTATTACACTCCTTTTACAATAAGGAAATTTTTAGAAATGAGCGGCTTTGAAATTATCCGAATTTACAGTGGAGAAAAAATAAACTTAAAACGGGGGAAATTTGTTAATTATTTAGCAGAAAAAATTTTCTCAAAAATATTTTGGCATTCTTCAATGGGCGTTATTGCGCGGAAATAATAAATTTGTTTGTCATAAATATTGAAAATCCAAAGGAAATCTGGAGTGATTAAATCCCGGTTTGATATTAGAATTCCATATTACCTAGTCATCTGCATCATGATCAGTTTTGTAACTTCACTTTTCCTGCTGCAGTTGTTCGTCGGGATGCTATCAATTTTATGGCTGCTGGAAAAACTCAAGGAAAAGAAAAAAAGCCTTGATATTTTCAGCTACTTTATAATGGTTTTCGGATTAATTAGGGTAATTGCCGTGATCTTTTCACACTACCAGTCATCCAGCGTAGAAATATTCTATAAAGAAATACTTTTTTATCTTGGCTTCTTTTCGTTTGTCTTTTATCTCAAAGCTTTTGATTTAATTAAGCTCAGGAATATTCTTTATGTGTTTATCGGTATCGCCGCTTTAGTTGCTCTTGCCGGGGTTGTTAGATTTAACCTGAACCAGGTTCAGAGAGCCGAAGCCTTTGCTCCTTATACAACATTCGCTTCATATCTTTTAGTTGCATTTGCTTTTACAGTTTCACTCAGTTTTGATATTGAAAGTAAATTCAAAAAAATTATAGGAATCCTGTTAGCAACAATAATTTTAAGCGGAATTATAACTTCACTTGGGAGAACAGTTACTGCGATAGCTATATTAATTTTTGTGGCAAGTGTAATTTTCAAGAAGCTTAATTATAAATCTGCGTTTGTAATTGCATTGTTAACTGCGATAATTAGTTTTATTTCTTTTAATATTAATAAAATCGAAATTACATCGAGAATTGAAAACCCGATTTACCTCTCGGACAGGGATGTGCTTTACAAAGGTGCTAAGGACCTGGCATTCAAAACCCCGATTTTTGGATTTGGTCCGAGAACTTTCCATCAGACATTCCCTTTCCCGGATGAATTTAACGATAAAGGTGTTGGTGGCTGGCATAATGATTATTTCCAGGTCTATTTTGAGACCGGTTTACCCGGATTGATAAGTTATTTAGTCTTGCTAATTCTTTTGTTGATAAAAACTTATTCCCTTATAAAAAAGAATAAAAGATCGGATTTTATAGTAGATACAGGATTCGGGATAATGTTTGCATTTATAGGTTTAATTTTAACCACATTTACAATAGGTTTTATCACACACGTTGTTCTATCTATTGTCTTTGCATTTCTGATTGGATTACTGTCCGCATGTTGGAATAAAACGATATCTTATTAGATCAAACCCGAAAGTTGAAGCAGTTAAAACGGCTAACGTCCATAATTTTGTCCATTATTTTCTTAATTATTTGTTTACTGAGGCAGGCAAAGGTTTAGATATTTATAAAATAGATTCATTAAGAATATCATACATTAATAATCTTAGTACAATTAAATCCATAATTCAAATGGATAATGATGATCAAAAATATTTTGCATCCTTGCAGGATGGTAATATTTATGTGATTGAAAAAAATGATGCTATGAAATTTTATATTTCAAATAAAATAAGTCTTGGTGATAGAGCGTCATCGGTTAATGTTTTTAATGATTCACTTTTTGTTAGCAGAGTTGAAAATAAAAAGAGCAGATTGTTGGGAATTTTTGACCCATATCATCCTTCGAACTTTACACGGATAGCACTATGGAAAGCCGGGATAAAGATTTTTAAAGATCACCCTATCGTTGGAGTTGGTGATATTGATTTAGCTAATTATTATAAACAGTACAAACAGCCTTACCATAAAGAGATACAAGGACATATGCATAACAATTTTATTCATGTCCTTGTTACTTTAGGTTTGTTTGGGCTTCTTTCTATAGTATTTTTATTTTATAAGATGATTGCGATCGATCTAAAAATATTTAACCAAAGTAAAAATATGCCATTTGTTTCCTCCTATGCCTTGGGAACAATTGCTGCGTTCTGTGGATTTTTAGTTTCCGGTTTAACTGAACTAAATTTTTGGGATCATGAAATAACAACACTAATCTGGTTTACTTTTGGATTAAATATTGCTTTCTTTAGATCAATTAAACCGGATAAAAAGATTAGTTAAAGAAATATCTTACACCTAAACCGCCATTGATTGAAAAATCAGTTTCGGGAATGATATCAAGCAATGGTGCAATCTCAATAAATACATCTATCGGAGCGTTTCTTGGTATCCAAACAAGTCCAACATCAAACCTAAATCCTAATCGAGAATCACCAATATCAACTAATCTTAGTCTTGCGCCAGGACCGTAGTATAATGCTATATCTTCTTGTGAGTTAAAAATATTTTTTAAGTGAAATAAATAATCTGCATGTAAATGCATCCTGCTGTTTTTTTCAAATGAGTATCCCAAACCGAAATCAAAGGCAGTAGATCCTGTGGTCCAATATTTAGCTGATATTCCGGTTGGCTCTCCAAGAATAATTCCCAACCCAAATCCTCGCGATTGAGAAAAGGTAGAAACACCAAATAAAACAATAAATAAGAATGTGATAGCTGATAATCTGTACATTTATCTTTCCTTTTAATTAATAAATAAATTATTCAAAATTAATAATATCAGTAAAACAATAAAATCCAATCATTTGGAATAGGAATGTGCTTTAATTAATTTTTCTATGCAATTTGTTCAATAAAAAATCTATTCCGGAGAATTTAATGGTTGATAATAATGTATTGGAAGTTTATTCAAAAGCTAAAAAACTTTCTACACGATTTAGTACATCTAACGAAGTTGCAATCGTACTTGCAGCCGGGCATGGTAAAAGAATTAAATCCCAAAAATCAAAAATGCTGCATAGAATTTGGGAAATTCCAACTGTTGAGCGGGTTTATAATGCCTGCCGAAATGGAATAGAGAATATTAATACCGTTATTGTGGTTGGGATTAAAGCCTTAGATGTTATGGATGTTATAGGTAAACGTGAATCAAATAAGTTTGCGTTTCAGGAAAAGCAAAATGGAACGGGACACGCCGTACAGGTAGCTCTAAAAGAAATAATGGGTGATTTTGCTGACGGAATTGTCTATGTATTACCCGGCGATATGGGTTTACTTGATGATGCTTCGATGAAAAAATTCAGAACTGATTTTATTTCATCCGATAATGATATGATGGTGCTGACTGGAATTTATGAAGGCGATCCTTTCCTTAATTCTTATGGAAGAATTATAAGGGTAAAAAATAAAGATGAAAAAGGGAACAGTTCCGGTAGTGATGAAGGAAATGTAATTAAAATTTTGGAATATAAAGATATCCTTGCTTTGCCTGATGATGAACCATATAAAATATCTTATAGAAATAAAATTTATTCTTATTTAAAAAAAGAATTAATCGAAACAAAAGAATTTAATTCCGGTGTTTATGCATTTAAATTTGAAAAACTTCTTGAACTGATTTATAATATTTCAAGTGATAACGCACAAAACGAAATTTACATTACGGATCTGATTTCTTTATTTAATTTAAAAGGTTATTCTGTAGGAGCTGTTAGTCCAAAGAATCAGTACGTTGTTATGGGATTTAACAATAAATCTGTTCTTAAAGAAATGGATGAAATTGCTAGAAGAAATGTTTATGAAAAGCTAAAAGACATAATAGAAATAGATGATCCCGACGATTTTTTTATACACGATTCTGTAGTGAATGATCTTATTGAAATGGATAAAAAAGGAACACCTTTAGATATAAAAATTGGTAAAGGTGCATACATCGGAGATGGAGTAAAATTAAATTATAATCTGGAATTTGGAAGGGCATGCTATGTAAAAGGGAATGTGATCTTTGGAACAAATGTAAAAGTATGGCGGATCGTTCATTTATCATGTTTCCCTGATCAACAATTAAAGATTGGCAATAATGTAGATATCCTTTGGGGTGATATTATTAAAGGTAATATTGTAATCGATGATAATACAACTATTGAATCAAGTGTAAATATGACCGGAAGCGATGAGTTTCCTTTGCGCATTGGTAAGAGAGTTTTGATTAAAGGAACAAGCTACTTGTTTGGTTGTTTAGTTGAGGATGATGTTATAATTGAACATAGTGTATTGATAAAGAAAAAAGTCAAAGCCGAAAAAGATAAAGATGGAAAAATTAAACCAATAAGATTTTATATTCCTGTACCACAAGGTCAAGGATTACTGAGCGATATTTAAAATAAAAAAGCTCTTCAGTTGAAGAGCTTTTAAAAATTATTATTTTACAAATAAAACTATTTTACAGCAGTAAGTTTATTTAAATGCTTTGTTAATTTAGATTTTTTTCTTGCCGCATTATTCTTGTGCAATCTTCCTTTAGCGGTGCCTTTATCAATTGTTGCAACAGCCTCTTTGTAAATTTTTTCCATTTCCTCTTTGGTGGTTGTAGCTAAAGTTTTTTTCAAAACAGTTTTAATTTTTGAATCTGTACTTTTATTTATTATTTTTTTTCTTTCAGAGGAACGAATTCTCTTCTTTGCCGATTTATGATGAGCCATTTACAAAAGACCTTATATAATGTTAAAAAATGTGAGCCAAATATAGGCATTGACTCGTTTGATGTCAAACCGATGTTTTGTAATTTTGCCTTCAAATGTTAGGAAAATTGAGTAAAAATAAAACTTTTTATGCTTAAGGTTAATGAGATATATTATTCAGTTCA